>DASSIN010000099.1:0-3322 GCA_035691845.1 Candidatus Eiseniibacteriota bacterium
CGGCGGGGTACGCGCCGCTCCGGCGGACGCTGGCTCCGGCGCGGCTCGCGCGGCCCGCGGCCGCGCGGACTCTGCCAGCCCACGCGGCCCCGCACCGGTCGCGCGGCGGCGGCCTTGAGCGCCGCCACCTCATCCGCCGACAGCTCGCGCCACATGCCCTTGGCGATCGCCCCGAGCCGCAGCGGACCGTAGGCGTAGCGGTGCAGCGCCTTCACGGCAAGGCCCACCGCTTCGCACATCCGCCGCACCTGCCGGTAGCGCCCTTCATGCAGCCCGATCTCGATCACGCCGTGGCCCGGCGTGGTGTCGATCACGCGCACCTCGGCGGGCGCCGTGCGCACGCCGGGCTCGATCGTGACGCCGCGCTGCAGGATGCCGAGCTGCCGCGTGTCGGGCGCCTGCTCGAGCAGCACGCGATAGCGCTTGAGCACCCCGTAGCGCGGGTGCATGAGATGGTGCGCGAGCTCGCCGTCGTTGGTGAGGATCAAGAGCCCGCTCGTGTCCGCGTCGAGTCGGCCCACGGGATAGAACCGCGCGCCGGGCGGCAGGAACTCGCGCACGGTGCGGCGCCCCTCGGGATCGTTCAGCGTGGTGATCACGCCCACCGGCTTGTTGAGCACGAAGTAGCGCTGCTCCGCGGCGCGGGGCAGCGGGCGGCCTTCCACGGTGATCGCGTCGCGCCCGGGCTCGACCTGCGTGCCGGGCTCGGTCACCACCGCGCCGTTGACGCGCACGAATCCGCGCTGGATCAACGTGTCGCACTTGCGGCGCGCGCCGATGCCGCGCTGCGCCAGCAGCTTGTTGAGCCGCACGCTCACCCGCGTGTGCGCTCGGCGGGCGCCCCGGTGCGCGACGGCGCGTGGGATTCGTGCGATTCGTGCCGCTCGTCGGATTCGGCGGCGTCCGCCTCGCCGGGCGCGGCGTCGCTGGCGCCGGCCAGGTCGGTGGCGAAGTCGCCGTGCCCGGCGTCCCCCACCTCGAGCGGCTCGACCTCGTGGCTGACGCGGGCCAGCGGATGCAGCGCCTCGTTGGCGGCGAGATCGCTCGCCACCTGCGACACCACCTCCAGCTCCATCATGTCGAGCTGCTCCGGCTCGCGCGCGGCCACCAGCGCGCGCAGCTCCTCGGGGCGCGGCAGCTCGGACAGATCGTTCAAGCCGAAGTAGTCGAGGAATTCGGCCGTGGTGCCGTACAGCAGCGGGCGGCCGACCACCTTCGAGCGGCCGCGGATCGTCACCAGACTGCGCTCCAGCAGCGTGGCCAGCACCGCGCTCGAATCCACGCCGCGGATCGCCTCGACCTCGGACTTCGTCACCGGCTGCTTGTAGGCGATGATCGCCATCGTCTCGAGCGCGGCGCGCGACAGCCGCATCCTGCGCCGCCCGCGCAGCAGCCGCGCCACCCACTCGCTCTGCGCCGCGGTCGTGGTGATCATCCAGCCGCCCGCGATCTCGCGTAGCTCGATCCCGGCGTCGCGCGCCGCGTAGTCCTCGGACAGCGCACCCAGCGCCTCGGAGATCTCCGGCGGTCCGGCGTCGAGCGCCTCGGCCAGCAGCACCAGCGTCACCGGCTGGTCGGACGAGAACAGCAGCGCCTCAACGGCGGACTTCAGATTCGTCGGCGGCATGGCGCGGGCTCCCTTCGGGGCGGTAGAGGATTCGAATGTCGCCGAACGCTTCCGGCTGCACCACCGAGACGCGCCCGAGCTTGATCAGCTCCAGCAGCGCCATGAACGTCACGATCATCTCGAGCCGCGCCTGGCACGTCTCGAGCAACGCCGCGAATCCGACGCTGCCCTGCTCGGCCGCCAGCCGCGCGATCAGCGACATCTTGTCCTCGACGTCGTAGACCTCGCCCGCCACCTCGTACACCGGCGGCTCGTTCGGGCGCCGCGCCATGACGCGCTGCAGCGCGTCCAGCAGGTCGAACAGCGTGGCGGGCGCGAGCGGCAGCGGTCCCATCTCGTCCTCGCCCGGCACCATGCCGCGCTCGAACAGCTGCCGGCGCTCCTCTTCGCGCAGCTTGAGCGTGCCGGCCGCCTCCTTGAACTGGCGGTACTCGACCAGCCGCTGCACCAGCTCCTCGCGCGGGTCGCCCTCGTCCTCCTCCTCGCCCACCGCCGGCAGCGGCAGCAGCATCTTGGCCTTGATGCGCATCAGCGTCGCCGCCATCACCAGGAACTCGCCCGCCACCTCCAGGTCGAGCGCGCGCATCAGCTCGAGGTACGCCAGGTACTGCTGCGTGATGTGCGAGATCGGGATGTCGTAGATGTCGACCTCGTCGCGCTTGATCAGGTGCAGCAGCAGGTCGAGCGGGCCCTCGAAGCGCGCGAGCTTGATGGTGACCGTGCGCCGCGCGGGCACGCTGTCGCCGGCCGCCGCGGATGGCGCGCGCGTCATGTCGGTGGCGGCCGGCGCGGTCGGATCGCGGACGTCGTCGCTCATCGATCCCATCCGTGCCCGGGCGAAAGGTGCATGGCGTCGCGCACCTCGGCCAGCGTGGCCTGCGCCACCTCGCGCGCGCGGCGGTTGCCGGTCGCGACGATGTCGCGCACCCGCGCCGGATCGGCGGCGTAGCGCTCGCGCCGCTCGCGCACCGGCGCCAGCGCGTCGGTCAGCACCTGCGCCAGGTGCCGCTTGTTCGCGACGCAGCCGAGCGTGCCCGCGCGACACGCGGCGGCGATGCCGTCCGCTTCGCCGGCGTTGAACTTGCGGTGGTACTCCCACACCACGCAGCCCGGATGCCCGTCCTCGGGATGCGGCTCGGGGCGCCCGGGCGAATCCTTGTGCGTCTTCTTCGGGTCGGTGTAGGCGTTGCGCACCTTGGCGGCGATCTGCTCCGGCGGGTCGGTGAGCAGGATGGTGTTGCCGACCGACTTGCTCATGCGATTGCCGTCGAGCCCGCGCAGCCGCGGGAAGTCGGTGAGCTGCGCCTCGGGCTCGGGGAACACCGGCGGCCGGTCCTGGCAGTAGAGGAAGTTGAAGCGACGGGCGATCTCGCGCGTCAGCTCGACGTGCGGCACCTGGTCCTCGCCCACCGGCACGTAATCGGCGCGGTACATGAGGATGTCGGCGGCCTGCAGCAGCGGATAGCCGAGGAAACCGTAGGTCGTGAGGTCCTTGCCGACGAGATTCTCCTGCTGTTCCTTGTAGCTGGGGACGCGTTCGAGCCAGCCGAGCGAGGTGATCATGCTGAGGAGCAGGTGGAGTTCAGCGTGCTGCGGCACATGGCTCTGGACGAAGAGGACGGAGCGAGCGGGGTCGAGGCCGGCGGCGAGGTAGTCGAGGATGACCTCGTTTGAGTTACTGAGGAAACTGGAGGT
>DASSIN010000100.1:0-27016 GCA_035691845.1 Candidatus Eiseniibacteriota bacterium
CGGAGCGCGGCGCACGGGACCGCCGGAGCGCGCCGCGGGGCGGCTTGTCCGCCCTAGCGCAGCACGACGATGCGCGTGGCGGGCGGCGCCGCCTGCCCCGGCGCCGGACGCGGGCGCACGAAGTAGATGCCGTCCGCCCAGCGGGCGGTCACCGCGGCCGGGAAGCGCGCGACCGCGATGTCGCCCCGGCGCTCGAGCGGTGCGCTCGCCACCCGCCGTCCCAGCACATCATAGGCCTCCACCGCGGCGGCATCGCCCGCGGCCGGGAGCCGCAGGCTCAACGTCTGCCCCGCGCGCAGCGGATTGGGCGCGGCGCGCGCCACCGCGACGGCGCCCGCCGGCGCGGCCGGAACGGCGGCCACCAGCGGCTGGTCGCCGGCGCGCGAGCGTTCGATCCAGTGCGGCATGCCGTCCTGCTGGACCTCGAGCGCCAGCACGGTGACGCGATCGGGCGCATCGGGCAGCACGGCGCGGGCGGCAACGTACTGGGCCTCGGCGCCGGACAGCGAGGTCGGGTGGTCGTCCCATCCGCGCACCGGGTGGCGGCGCTGATAGCGCAGCACCGACGCGCCGCCGGTCTGCAGATCGGTGGCGAGGTGCAGACCGCCATCGGCGTCGGTGGCGACCCGCAGGTCCTGGATGTTGCCCGGCGTGCTCTCGAGCAGCGAATCGAACGGCGCCGGCTGCAGCCCGCGGAACCGGCGCTGGTAGTGGACCTGCGTTCTGCCGTCCACGCCCTGCAGCCACAGCACGTGCACCGATCCGTCCGGCGTGATCGCCGCCACCGGCGAGCCGAGGTTGGGCTCGGTCGAGACCGTGAGAACGCACGTGGCGGTGATCCCGGAGTCCGGCACCACGCGACGGAACCGGATCAGCGAGCCGCCGATCGAGCGGTCCACCCAGTGCACGTAGGACGCGCCGTTGGCGTCCATCGCGAGGGTCGGCGGATCCAGCTGCGGCAAGGCGTCCGACAGCGGGATCGGCTTTCCCCATGGCGACAGGTAGCCGAACCGCATGAACATCACGCGCTCGAGACCGCCCGCGTTCGAGAGCCATGTGACCTGCATCGCGCCGCCCGGCTCGGCCGCGATGCTCACGCCGCGCGGCTCGCCGCTGTTCGGGGCGAGCGCACCCTCGTCGGTCCATACGCCGCCGACGCGCGCGCGGTACCACAGCCCGGGACTGCCTCCGCGGCTGTCCACCCACACCACGGCCAGGTCGCCGGCGCCCCACACCGCCACCGCCGCCTCGCTGGCGTTGGCGGCCGGTCCGCTCACCACGACCGGATCGTCCCAGGTGGCGCCGTGGCGCTCGCGCAGCCACACGGCGCCCGCCGCGTCGCACTCGATCTCGGCAACGGAACCGTCCGCCCACCGCGTCGCCTCGCCCGGGCTCGTCACCCCGAGCGGCGCATAGCCGGGTGGCGTCCAGTCGAATGCCGGGCGCCAGCCGGGCGAACGCACCTGCACCGTCAGCCGCGCGGCGCGATCGAGCAGCGCGAGGTCGTGGAACGCGATGCTGGTCGGCGCGCCGAGCCACGTGCGCGTGCTGGGGGCCGGGGCGAGGTCGTCGAGCCACGTGCGGTTGGAGGCGCCCGGGAACACGTCGCCGGCATCGCCGCGGTCCTGCCCGGTCACGAGATCGGTGCGCCCATCGGCCTCGACGACCTGCAGCCCCGGCGTCAACCCCGCGTTCACGGTGTTGCCCTGCAGGCCCTGGCCCATGACGCGCTCGTCCACGTGCGAGATCACCAGGCCCTCCGCGGACAGCGTGCGGTCGAATCCCACCTGCCGCCGGCACTCGAGCAGGAAGTGCTCGGGATCGGGATCGCCCTGGAACGACAGGTCGAGCACCGGTCCGCCCTCCTCGATCGGGTCGAGGTCGAGCGTGGTGTCGGCCGCCGGCCGCAGCACGTGCGACCAGCCGAGGAACGTCATGCACCACGCGCCCATGTGCGCTGGCGATTGCGGCGAGTGCCCGTCGCCGCCGTAGACGCCGGTGGACATCAGCGACCAGTTGCCGGGGCCCGAGTTCACCGCCCCGCCGTCGCGCGTGTCGTACAGGTCCGGCAGACCGAGCGCGTGGCCGAACTCGTGGCAGTAGACGCCGATCTCCGACAGCCCGCCGGGAACGAGCCACGACTTCTCGGGCAGCATGCTGAAGCTGTCGATCAGGATGTAGCGGTCGGGATTGCCCGGGATCGGCGTGTGCGTCTGGTAGGGGTACGAGCTGTTCCAGAACCCCTGCAGCCGCGAGGTGATCGACCACAGGTCGTTGCGGTCGCGCGAACCCTCGCCGCCGATGCCGGCGTGCACCACCCACAGCATGTCCACGTAGCCGTCGTGGTCGAGGTCGTAGTTGGCCCAGTTGACCGATTGCTCGCACGCGTACAGCGCGTCGCGCACCAGCCCGGCGTCGTTGTTGGGCGTGGACACGCGATTGAGACCCCAGCTCGAGTAGCCGTAGTACGCCTTGTCGTGCGGGAGCTGCACCACCGCCACCACGTCGCCCGTGAGCTGGAATCGCCCGTCCGAGACCCAGCGGTAGTAGTCGGAGGCCGAGCCGGTGGCGACCGCGCCCGTGGTGTCGAACAGCTCGTGCTGGAAATCGGCGGGGCCGTAGACGAGCGAATCGCCCGCGAACGCGACCAGGATGATGGGCACGCGCCAGTGCGTCTGGGCGGCCGAGACGCCGAGCGCCGGGCGGTCCGGCAGCGCCAGCAGGCCATGCGCGAGCGCGTCGCGCACCTCGTCCGGGAACGTGCCGGACACGGGCGGCATGGTGGCGCGGGCGGGGGCGGCGAGCAGCGCCACGGCGGCCAGCGCGAGGGCGATGGTCCGCGGGAACGGCCTGGGATGGAGGATGCGATCTTGCAGCACGAGCACCTGCGACCCGGATGGAAGCGCACCGAGCCCGGTCAGCGCCCTCATCAATGTACCACGCCGGCGCCCGCATTGGGCAGCGATCGGGCCGTGTGCTAGCGTCGGCCTTGCGTGTTCCGTTCAGTTTCCCGCCGCAGTGCCAAGGCGTTTCCGCCCCTTCGGATTGCGGTCGTCGCCCTGCTGGGTGTGACGGCGTTCCGCCCGGCGCCGGCGCGCGCCGCTGACCTTCCGCCGCTCCGGCCCGGCGAGCCCCCGTACTTCACCGCCGACGTGGCCGTGGCGCTCGACAGCGACGGACACCCCGCGCTGTCGGTGTCCGTCTCGGTGCCGTACGGCGAGCTGCAGTGGCTCAAGCTCCAGCGCGGCTACGGCGCCGGGATGGAGTTCTCGGTGTCGTTCCAGCCGCGCCGGGCGGGCCGGATCTACGGCGACGTGTGGGAGCGCCGCGTGGTGTTGCCGGACTTCGAGCTGACCCGCTCGAGCACGCGCGCGGTGGTGGACAAACGCACGTTCCAGGCGCCGCCCGGCCGCTACAACGTGCGGGTGATGCTGCGCGACTTCAACGCGGACATGCAGTCGCTCGCGCGCGGCAACATCGAGGTGCCCGACTACTCGCGCGTGCCGCTCGGGTTCGCGGACTTGGAGCTCGGGACCGTGGACAGCTCGGGCGCGTTCGCGCCGGTCGCCACGCGCAGCTTCGGGCTCGAGGTGTCGCGCCTGGCCGCGCGCGCGGAGCTGTTCGACCGCCGCCCGGGCGCGTGGCCGCGACACTACGATTTCCACTACCGGCTGCTCGACGACCAGGGCGAGCCGATCCTGCAGGGCGACAAGGGCGCAACGCTGACGCGCTCCGCCGATCCGCTGGTCGTGCGCCCCGATTCCAGCGCGCTGTTCGTGGGAGCCTACACGTTCGAACTGGAGCTGGCCGAGGGCAAGTCGCGCTGGCGCGTGGATCGCTCGTTCACGGTCGAGGAGAGCGGGCCGCCGCGCGGCAAGGAGTTCACGCGCATGCTGGACGCGCTCGCCTACATCGCCGATCAGCGCGAGATCGATCACCTGAAGAACCTGCCGCCCGAGGACCAGGGGCGCGGCTGGGACGAGTTCTGGAAGCGTCGCGATCCCACGCCGGATACCCCGCGCAACGAGGCGATGCTGGAATTCCTGCGCCGCGTGCGCTACGCGGGCGCGCACTTCCAGGGTTACGGGCCGGGGTGGAGGTCGGACATGGGCCGCATCTACATCAAGTTCGGAGCCCCGGACCAGGTGGACAGCCGCCCCGCCAACAGCGTCGAGCCGCCCACCGAGATCTGGTTCTACAACCAGCCCTACCGGAGATTCGTGTTCCGCGACCAGGATGGCTTCGGGCGATTCGTGCTGGAAGAGCCGGCCCCGGAATGACCCCGCGCGCGACGCACGCCGTGGTGAGCCTGGCCGCGCTGGACGTGCGGCGCGCCCCCGATCACCGGGCCGAGCTGGGGAGCCAGCTCCTGCTGGGCGAGGTGGTGCGGCTGGGACGTGGCTCGGCCGGCGGCCGCTGGCTCGAGGTGACGGGCGAGGACGGCTACTCGGGCTGGGCCCGGAGTTGGGGGCTCGTGCGGGTGACGGCGGCGCGCGCGGCCCGCTGGCGCGCGCAGGCGAAGGCCCGGGTGTGTGCCGCGCTGACCCAGGCGCATGCCGGACCCCGCGGCCGGGGGGCGCTCGTGTCGCCGCTGTTCCTCAACAGCCGGCTGATCGCCGGCCGCGCGCGCGCCGGACACGTGCCGGTCGAGCTTCCCGACGGCCGCCGCGGGTTCGTGCCCGTCCGCGCGCTCGCCGGCCGGCGCACGAGCCCGCCCCGGCTGGTCGACCGCGTGCGCAGCCTGCTCGGGGTCCCCTACATGTGGGGTGGGCGCACGCCGGCGGCGTTCGACTGCTCGGGCTTCACCCAGCAGGTGCTGGCAGAGCAGGGGATCGCGATCCCTCGTGACGCCCGACACCAGTACCGCGACGCGACTCCGCTTCCGCGCGGCGAGACCCCCGCGCCCGGCGATCTCATCTTCTTCGCGAATCCTGACGAGCCGGTCGGGCACGTCGGACTCGGGCTCGGCGGCGAGTGGTTCGCGCACTGCCGCGGGCGCGTGCGCATCAATTCGGCCGATCCGGACAATATATTGTGTGACAATGAATTGCAGCCAACGATTCGGGGGTGGCGCCGGCCCCATTGACGAGCTGCCCGGATGTGCATGCGCGCTGGTCCGGCTGCCACAATCGGCTTGACAGGGTTTCCGAACGTTCCCTAAGGTCCGGCCCGTCTACAACAGCCGGACGGGCCAACGGGCCTCCATCGAGACGCATCTTTTGCTCCATCCGCACGGAGGCGGTGGAGCTTTTGCCTTGTGCAAGGCAACGAGCTGACTGAAAGGGGGTGGCGCTACCACTACAAGCCGCTGGAGCGCGCCGGGGTCGCACGGTTCCCGACGCGGGTGTGTCTGTGGTTCCCACAGCTCTTTACTGCAAGGAGGCTTCGACGTATGAGTTTCCGCTCGATCAGGTGGATCGCCGCCTCGCTGCTGCTGGCGCTGCCAGTCGCGGCGCATGCCCAGACCGCACGCGTCGAAGGCATGGCGATCCAGAACGACTACATCAAGGACTATTCGAACATCTTCACGTGGCTGTCGCAGGTCCCGAACGTCGGCAACATCGTCTACGGTGACCTCGGCGTCGGTGTGCCGGTTCCGGGCGGCGTGGCTTCGACCGACCGCGCGGTGGGCGCCGTGCTCGGCAACCTGTGGGATGGCCGCTACGGCACCTGGGCCATTCACCTGCACGAGATCACCCCGCAGCTGGGCGAGGGCGATCAGGTCTCGAACTTCAATCCCGGCGACCTGGGTTCGGATCCGAACTTCAACACCAACTCCGCGCTCGACCTGATGTGGGGTCGGAAGTTCGGCACCACGAGCCTCGGCCTGCGCTTCAGCCACTCCCACTCCCGCGCCGAGGGCCCGGGCGTCGACATGGAGTTCGGGATGTTCGACCTGAGCCCCGGCGGCATCGTGGCCTCGCTGGCCGGCGATCCGAACCTGGAGCGCAACAGCACCGGTTTCGGGGCGGGCCTGGGCTTCGACATGAACCCGAACGCCAACCTCGAGCTGGCCGCGCTGTACGAGAGCCGCACGTTCAAGGTGGACTCGGCCGGCACGACCTACGAGGACAATGGTCCCGGCGCGTACCAGCTCGCGGCGCGCATTCACTGGCAGTGGCAGCCGAACGTGATGCTGGTCCCGATGTTCAAGTGGTACTCGTTCGATCTGTCATCGAAGCGCACGGGTACGGTGGCGTACGACAACAGCCTGAAGGGCTGGCAGCTCGGACTGGCGGGCAACTGGACGCTCGGCACCAACGACCTGTTCGTGCTGGGCGCGGATGTGGCCGGCAACCGGGTCGAGCAGGACAATGTCGGCCTGCTCGGCATCGACGTGAACGGCGACGGGGTCGCGGACTACACCGCGTCGAAGATCAGCGAGACGTCGACGCCCGACATCTTCGCCGCCCTCGAGACGCACGTGAACAGCTGGCTGACGCTGCGCTTCGGCGCCTCCAAGGCCGCCTGGCACAACGTGAAGCTCGAGGATCCGGGCACGACCGTGAAGCTGAACGACGCGCCGTTCCTCATGCGGCTGGGCGCCGGCGTCAAGGTCGGCACGCTGATGGTGGACGGGGTGCTCTCCAACGATTTCCCGCACAACCTGCCGTTCTTCGTGAGCGGTGCCACCACCGCCAACATGTTCCCCAAGGTGACGGCGACGTACACGTTCTGATTTCGGGTGGTTGCAGCGGCGGGGGCGTCCCATTCGGGGCGCCCCCGCGACGTTTTCGGGCGTGGCGGGCCGGGGCGGCAAAAATGACCGAAGACACCCCAAAGCCCAGAAAGTTCCACGATTCCCTTTGACAAACACGCAATCATCGGCCTAGGTTCGATGCGCAGGTCCTCTCCCACAGGTTGCCAATGGAAGGCGTCCGCCCCGAGCCCTCGGGGCAGACGGGAGATTGGATGGCACTGCAGTTGAGTTCGACATCCCCCACCCGCTTCGACGCACGAGCTAGGACCCGGCCACGCCCTCTCCCGGCAGCGGCCCTCGATTGGCGTCAGGAAACTTCGCCGCTCCTGAAAGGAGACGATCGCATGACTCGCTCCCTCTTCCGGGCCGCCGCGTTCCTGCTGGCGCTCGCCGCAGGCGGGGTCGCGACAGCGGCCCTCGCCGGGACGACGGGTAAGCTGGCGGGAAGCGTCACCGACGAGAAGCACCAGCCTCTGGCCGGAGTGACGATCCGGATCGAAGGCCAGCGTCTGGGCGCGATCTCCAACGACGTGGGCCAGTACTTCGTGCTGGGCATCCCGGGCGGCACGTACACGGTGCGCGCCAACATCCTGGGGCAGACGCCGTACGTGGCGCAGAACGTCGAGATCCGCCCGGACTTCACCACCACGCTCAACATCGTCATGCGCACCGAGGCGGTGCAAATGACCGAGGTGCGGGTCGAGGCGGAGCGGCCGCTGCTGCAGAAGGACGCCACCGGCACCACGCGCTTCATCAGCGCCTCCGACATCCAGAAGCTGCCGACGCGCGGCTACCGCGACGCCGCCGCCCAGCAGACCGGTGTCGTGAACTTCAAGCGCAACATCGACAACGAGTCGCAGAACAACAACACCCTGATCGTGCGCGGCGGCCGTCCCAACGAGACCGCGTATTACGTGGACGGGTTCTCGCAGCAGGATCCGCTCACCGGCACCTCCAGCACCTCGATCAGCAACAACGCGATCCAGGAGGTCGAGGTGCTCACCGGCGGCTTCAACCCGGAATACGGCCGCATCATGTCGGGCGTGGTCAACGTGGTCACCCGCGAGGGCCAGAAGAACTACTTCGGCGCCGTCGAGGCCGTGTCCGACGTGCTGTCCGGCAACTGGCTGGGCACCCCGCGCACCGACTACAACGTCTACGACGTGTCGCTGGGCGGACCGGTGATCCCGCGCCACGACAACCTCACGTTCTACCTGTCGAGCGAGCGGCGCTGGGACCGCGACCGCTCGCCCAGCTTCATGTCGGACGCGTTCAAGCAGGAGCTGCGCACCGGCACGCTGGCCGGGCAGATCGACCCGAGCCTCGCCGGGCGCTCGCTGTCGGACGCGTTCAAGCCCGACAACAGCACCTCGGGCTACACGTTCCAGGGCAAGTTCGCATGGGAGCCGAGCGACAAGTTCAACATCAAGGCGGGCGGCCTGGGCTCCGAGGACAGCTGGCGCGAGTTCACCGAGACCTATCTGTTCAACCTCCAGCACACGCCGCGCTACCTGGATCGGAACGAGTCGTATTTCGGCACCGCGAACTACGTGCAGAGCACGAAGACGTTCTACAACCTGGGCGTGAACTGGTTCTCGACCGACCGCAAGCGCGGCGACGGCGTCGCGTTCGACAACCTGCAGCCGCAGTACGTCACCGTCGGCACCGACGGCTCCGGCCACCCGATCCTCGATTCGCGTGACGGCAACCTGGTGTCGCCCGGCGGCTACTACCGCCAGACCAACCCGCGCTTCGACCTGAACCTGCCGATCTTCTGGCAGCCGGGTCACGTGTGGGACGACTACCTGCAGCGCTCGTCGTCGTACTACGGGGCGCAGGGCAGCATGACGTCGCAGCTCGACGTCCACAATCAGCTGAAGGTGGGCGGCGACTTCCAGCGTCACACGCTGCGCTACTTCGACCACTTCTTCCCGGTGCAGCTGGGCGGCGATTCCCCCAACCTGACCGACTGGGACGGCTACGGCTACGATCTGGTGCCCACCTACCAGGACGTGCTCGTGCGCGACATCACCGCCGGCGACACGACGTTGAGCGGCGTGGAACGCGTGCTCACCAACGTCCAGCTCAAGCCCAACAACTCGGGCAGCAAGGACGGGCCCAAGCACCCGAGGAGCTTCTCGCTGTACGGCCAGGACAAGTACGAGCGCGAGGGCGTGATCGTGAACGGCGGCCTGCGCTACGACTACATCAACACCGACACGCAGGCGCTGAAGAGCGAGTCGTTCCCGCTCGGCAATCCGGACGCGATCGGCAACCTGCCCGACTCGCTCGAGTCGCAGGACCTGCAGAGCAACAAGAGCTACTCGCGGCTCTCGCCCCGCATCGGCGTGGCGTTCCCGGTGGACGAGCGCACGCTGCTGCGCTTCAACTACGGGCAGTTCTTCCAGCAGCCGAACCTTCAGGACCTGTACGTGTCGTACCGCTTCCTGCAGTACAAGATCCGCACCGGCGGCTACTTCGTCGGATTCGGCAACCCCAACCTGAAGCCGGAACGCACCACCGCATACGAGTTCGGCGCCGCGCACCAGTTCGGCACCAACCTGCGTCTGGACGCGACCGCCTACTACAAGGACGTGCGGGACCTGGTCGAGATCACCAACATTCCGTCGTTCCCGAACGCGTTCTCCTCGTACCAGAATCGCGACTTCGCCACGATCAAGGGCGTGGACGTCGGGTTCACGATGCGACCGGTGAACCACATCTCGGCCAACGTGTCGTACTCGCTGTCGTACGCGGTGGGCACCGGGTCGGTGTCGAACACGCAGCGCAACATCGCCTGGACGGCGAGCCAGCCGCCCCGGCAGACGGCGCCGCTCGACTTCGACCAGCGCCACAAGATCTCGCTGAACCTCGACTGGCGGCTGGGCAAGGGCGAAGGCCCGATCTTCAGCGGCATGCACGCGCTGGAGAACACGGGCATCAACCTGCTCTACAACATCGCCAGCGGCACGCCCTACACGCCGACGCAGGTCTACAACGAGGTGACGCTCGCCGCCGTGGCCGCGCAGCCGAGCGGACCGCTCAACTCGCGCTACGGCCCGTGGACGAACCAGCTCGACGCCAAGATCACGCGCGGGTTCACCATGCGCGGGTTGGGGATGGAGGCGTACGTGTGGGCGCTGAACGTGCTCGACGCCCACAACGCCATCTCCGTGTACACGTCGTCGGGCTCGCCCGACGTGGTGGGCTTCCTCAACACCGACGAGGGCCAGGCGTTCGTGCAGAGCGCCAACGCGGCCGGCTTCGACGGGGCGGGGTTCTACAACCTGGCGCAGAACAATCCGGCGCTGTTCTCGATCCCGCGGCAGGTGCGGTTCGGCCTGCGTGCGAGCTTCTGACGTGTTGCGCAGACTGGGCAGGAGGACCGACATGCAGATTCCCCGTTTGACCCTCGCGCTCGCCGTGGCCGTCATGGCAGCGGGCGTCGGGCCGTCGGGTGCGGCCGTGCCCGTCGCGCGCTCCGGTGGCGCAGCGGTGCATCCCACGCGCGTCGCGCGCCCCGCCGCGATCAACACGATCGACATCGCCCGACGCATCGACGTCAACAACATCAACATGTTCGTGACGAACACCGGCTCGTTCGCGTGGGATCTGTCCACGCAGAACGCCGGCCTGATCTATCCCAAGGGCACCACCAACACCGCCGTGTACGCGTCGGGGCTGTGGCTCGGCGCCAAGATCAACGGCCAGATCAACACCACGGTGGCGGAGTACTCGGAGGAGTACGGCCCGGGTCCGATGACCAGTCCGGGCGTGTGGGCCAACCCCAGCGATCCGGCGTTCAAGGTCTACAAGGTGATGCCGTGGACCGGGAACGCGTCGGACACGGCGCACGTGACGCGCACGCCGGTGGATCCCACCCAGGACCCGCTCGTGCACCACTCGTGGAGCGAGTACATGGCCGGCGCGGTGCCGTACGGCGCGCCATGGAAGATGTGGCGGCTGCCCACCGGCGCGGGTGACTCCACCGACGTGCCGGGGCCGGACGTGTCGGGCGACCAGATGCTGTGGGCGGTCTACAACGACGGCGATCCCAACAATCACACGAACGAGGCCGGCGGCACGAACCCGATGGACGTCGAGGTGCAGCAGACCACGTTCGCGTTCAACCGCCAGGGCGCGCTCGGCAACACCATCTTCCTCAAGTTCAAGATCATCAACAAGGGCAGCGACACGCTGGACCAGATGTTCGTGTCGCTGTGGGCCGATCCCGACCTGGGCGGCGCCACGGACGACCTGGTGGGCGTGGACACGAGCTCGTCGCTGGGCTACGTGTACAACGCCACCAACCACGATCAGCTGTACGGCGCGCGCCCGCCGGCGGTGGGCTACGACTTCTTCCTGGGGCCGGTGGACAAGCACGGCACCGGGGACACGCTGGCGATGACGTCGTTCAACAAGTACATCAACGGCACCGACCCGGCCGCGGCGTCGCAGACCTACAACTACATGCAGGGCCTGGAGCCGGATGGCTCGCCGGTGATCGATCCCACCACCGGGCTGCAGACGCACTTCTTCCACCCCGGCGATCCGGTCACCGGCGTGGGCTGGCTCGATTCGAACCCCTCGGACCGGCGCATGATGCTGTCGTCGGGGCCGTTCACGATGGTGCCCGGCGACACGCAGATCGTGGTGGGCGCGATCATCGTCGGTCAGGGCAACGACCGATTGTCCTCGATCTCGGGTCTGCGCTTCTACGACACGTTCGCGCAGGACGCGTTCAACCGGAACTTCGTGCTGCCGAGCCCGCCGCCGACGCCGGTGGTGGACGTCACCACCGACGCCGACACGGTGCGGCTGTGCTGGGATCGCGCGGCGCTCACCAACTACACCCAGGCCGGGTATGCGTTCGAGGGCTACAACGTCTATCAGGGCGCGACGATCTCGGGTCCGTGGACGCGGGTCGCCACGTATGACATTCCCGACCAGGTGCGCGTGATCTTCGACGAGGTGTTCGACGTCACCACCGGCCAGCTCATTCCGCAGTTCCCGGTGGCGTTCGGGTCGGATGTCGGGCTGCAGTTCTGCACCACGCTCACGCAGGACGCGATCCGCGGCGGCTCGCTCAAGATCGGCACCCCGTACTACTTCGCGGTCACGGCGTACGCGTACGGGCCGGACCAGAAGCCCAAGGTGCTGGAGACCGCGCAGCAGCCGATCACGGTGATCCCGCAGCGGCCGGCGCTGGGCACCAACTTCGCCACCGCGGGACCCAACACGTTCACGTACACGCGCATCGACACCACCAAGAATCCATCCACCGACGTGGTGGACGTGAGGGTGGTGACGCCGAACGTGACCGCCAACCAGTGCTACAAGGTCACGTTCTCCCCGCTGCCGTCGCCGACGCAGGTCGTGGTCGGCGCCGATACCATCACGGTCACCATCGGCTACAACCTGATCAACACCACCACCGGCGACACGCTGCTCAAGAACCAGATCAACATCTCGGGCGACGAGAACTACCCGGTGGTGCAGGGCATCCAGGTCAAGGTGACCGGCAAGTACGTGCCGCAGCTGCAGAGCGCGACGTACGTGAACGCGCCGCCCAACCCGCGGCCGATCGATCCCATCAACGCCGGGCTCGAGGGTTTCGGCGGCGGCGCGGGCTACGGCGCGTCGTTCCTCGGCAGCACGCTTGATCCGGCCGCGATGCCGGATTCGTTCACCACCGTCGAGCTGCGCTTCAACGGCACGCAGAAGGGCTACCGCTACTTCCGCAAGGAGACCACCACCGGCGGCGCGCCCGCCGGCGGCCGCGGCTACACCTACGCGGGCTTCTACGACGTGCCGTTCCAGGCGTGGGACACGGTGCACAACCGGCAGATCGACGTCGGCTGGGTGGAGCGCGCGGTGTACTCCGACGACGGCACCACGCTGCTGTCTCCCGCGCAGCAGCCGGCGGTGTTCGATTCGACATGGCTGCCCGGGCTCGATTCCGGCGGCGGCGACCGCGAGTACCTGCTGATCTTCGACACCCCGTACAGCCCGACCCCCAAGGCGATGTACCAGGTGGACGGCGCGGTCACGGCCGGCACGTTCCCGGTCGAGTACGCGATGTGGGTGTTCCGCAACGACCCGGCCGCGGTGTTCGATCCGGCCGACAAGTTCGTGTTCCAGTACGCGGTCCCGGCCACGCCCAACGACGTGTACACCTTCTGCACGTCACAGCTCCAGCACGGCAACGTGGCGCTGGAGAAGCAGGGGCTGAACCGCATCCGGGTGGTTCCGAACCCGTACTACGCGCACTCGCGCTACGAGCTGTCGCAGTTCAACCGGGTGGTGCGATTCATCAACATGCCCGAGAACGCGACGGTGCGGATCTTCAACCTGGCTGGCGTGCTGGTCCGCACGCTGCACAAGTCGGACCCGACGTCGTCGGTGCTCGACTGGGATCTCCAGACCGAGAACCGGCTGCCGGTGGGCAGCGGCATCTACGTGTATCACGTGGACGTTCCAGGCGCCGGTTCGACCTTCGGCCGAATGGTCGTGTTCATGGAAAAGGAACGTCTCAACAACTTCTAGAGAGGGCCGGTCATGCTTCGGACTTCAGTGCAGAGGAGAGAGCAGATGCGCACGAACGCGGTTCGCGCGCTCCTCGGACTCGCCCTGATCGTGGCCGCGGCGGGTCCGGCCTTCGCCGGCTCGGAGGAGCGCAAGGGCACCAACGGGGCATTCGAACTGCAGATCCCGGTGGGGGCGCGGGGCACCGCGCTGGGCGGAGCGCTGGGCAGCGACGTGTCCGGCGTCGAGTCCATCTTCTACAACCCCGCGGGGCTCGGGCTCACGCAGACCACCGAGGCGCTGTTCACCCACACCGCGTACTTCGCGGACCAGAAGCTCAACTACGCCGCGGTCGCCACGAAGCTCGGCAACTTCGGCGTGCTGGGATTCTCCGCCAAGGTGCTGTCGGTCGGGGACGTGATCGTCACCACCGAGGACCAGCCGGAAGGCACGGGCGAGATCGCCGATCCCACGTTCATCGTGCTCGGCGGCTCGTACGGCCGGCAGTTCACGGACCGCGTGACGTTCGGGTTCACGGTGAACTACGTCAACGAGAACATTCTCAACACCACCGCGTCGGGGGTGGCGTTCGATTTCGGCGTCCAGTACCTGACCGGATGGAACGGACTCAAGTTCGGGATGACGATGAAGAATTTCGGACCCAACATGCAGTTCCACGGGCCCGGATTCGAGTTCGCGACGCAGACGCCGGGCAGCGACCCGAGCTCGTCGCCGCGCATCACCAGCCTGACCTCGTCCACGTTCGAGATGCCGTCGTACTTCAACCTGTCGGCGAGCTACAACCTGATGAGCGCGTCCGACCGGAAGCTGATGTTCGTGGGGTCGTTCCAGAACAACAACTTCCAGGGCGACGACGTGCGCGGCGGGCTGGAGTGGTCGTACCGCAACACGTTCGCGCTGCGCGGCTCGTACTTCGGCAGCTTCCACACCGCGTTCGACGCCGCCACGCAGACCGAGGGCAGCACCTCGTTCCGCGGCGGCGACGACCTGTACTCGGGGTTCGCGTTCGGGGCCGGCGCCAACGTCCGGACCGGCGACACCGGCCGGCTCGGCGTCGATTTCGCCTGGCGCCCGGTGCGGAACTTCTTCAACGACACGTACGAGACCGGAATCCGCTTCACGTTCTGATCTGCTGCAGGCAACGAAACGGCCCGCGACCTTCACGGTCGCGGGCCGTTTGATTGTCTTCTACAGCGTCAAGGCCGGTTCCCTAGGCGTAGACCCCTCTCAACATGATGACCTTCACGACGCGTTCGATCGCGACCATGAACGCGGCGACGCGCAGGCTGGTCTGGTGCTCGACGGACTTGGCCAGCACGTCGCGAAACGCCTCCACCATGGCGTGCTCAAGACGCTCGTTCACTTCCTTCTCGGGCCAGTAGAACCCCATCCGGTTCTGCACCCACTCGAAGTAGGAGACGGTCACGCCCCCCGAGTTGCACAGGATGTCGGGGATCACCATCACGCCCTTGTGCTCGAGGATCTTGTCGGCGTCGGGCGTGGTGGGGCCGTTGGCGCCCTCGGCCACGATCCTGGCCTTCACGCGCGAGGCGATGTCGGGCGTGATCTGGTTCTCGAGCGCGGCGGGGATCAGGATGTCGCAATCGGCCTCGATGATCGAGCCCGCGAGCGGCTTGCCGCCCGGGAAGCCGGCCACGCCGCGATGATCGGCCGCCCACTTGATGAGCGCCGCCACGTCCAGCCCGGCGGGATTCGCCACCGAGCCGCTCACGTCCGCCACCGCCACGATCTTCGCGCCTTCGCGCGCGAGCAGGTCCGCCGACACCGAGCCCACGTTGCCGAAGCCCTGCACCGCCACGCGCGCCCCGGCGAGCGGCATCTTGAGGTGCGCGCACGCCTCGCGGATGCACAGCAGCACCCCGCGGCCGGTCGCCTCGCGCCGGCCCGCGGAGCCGCCGACTTCGAGCGGCTTGCCGGTCACGACCGCGTACTCCGTGCGGCGCTCGTGCATCGAATAGGTGTCCATGATCCACGCCATGGTCTGAGCGTTGGTGTTGACGTCCGGCGCCGGGACGTCCTTCTCGGGGCCGAACAAATCGGACAGGTCGGCGGCGTAGCGCCGCGTGAGGCGCTCGAGCTCGCCCTTCGACAGCTTGTCCGGATCGCAGCGGATCCCGCCCTTGCCGCCGCCGAACGGAATGTTGACCACCGCGCACTTCCACGTCATCCACGCCGCCAGCGCCTCGACTTCCTCCAGCGTCACGTCGGGGTGGTAACGGATGCCGCCCTTGGCGGGGCCGCGCACGATCGAGTGCTGCACGCGATAGCCCGTGAACACGCGCAGCGCGCCGTCGTCCATCTGGATCGGGAGCGACACGATCGTGGCGCGGCGGGGCCTGCGGATCACCTCGCGGATGCCCTCGGGGAGGTTCAGCCGCGACGCGGCTTCGTCGAACTGCCGCTCGGCATTGGCGAGCGGATTGAGCTCCTTCTGAATGTTGGCGCCTTCGGCAGGCATGGGCATCCTCCATCGGACGGACTGCGCGCGGGGGCATGCGTTGAGAGCGGGCGGCAGTATACGCCTGCGGCGGGAGGGATGGCGACGCGGCCCGGCGGAACGCGGGCCCGAGGGCGGTCAGGACGTGACGGCGGTCAGGTTCCGGGTCCCGTCAGAACACGGGCGCCGAATACAGGGCGTTGATATAGCCCCACGTCACATTGGCAGGCGGCTCGCCGAGTGCGGGACGCGTGATCTGGATGCGGACCGATCCCGGGTGGCGACGCGCCGCCGCGAACGCCTGCCGCAGCGCGGTGCCGCCCGCGCCGCCCAGCGTCAGGTCGTCCCACTCCTGGATGAACCAGCGCGTCGTGTCGCGCGCCAGCGCGTCGCGGTTGGAGAGATCGTCCGGGATCTTGGCCGAATCGGCGCGCACCAGGTAGAACAGCGCCTGGCCGGTCACGCGGTAGGGGGTGTCCACGGTGATCGACAGGTCCACGTTGGTGAGCACCTGCTGATGGAAGCGCGGATTGCGGCCGCGGTCGTCGCTCGTGGCGCGCAGCGTCTGATCGAAGTTGAGCACCACGTTGGTCGCGGGCGGCTCGGCGCCGCCGCCGATGAACGCCTTCTTGGCGATGTCCAGCTCGACGGTGCGCGTGACCGGATCCTCGCGGAACTGGTTGCCGGCGCTGTCGCCGAGGCCGAACACGAACAGGAAGTCGTCCGAGAACAGCTCGCGATACAGATCGTAGTTGCGATGGTTCCAGCACCACTGGAACCGCCGCACCGTGCCCTCGGCGCCGTACAGCGCCGGCGGGGGATCGGGGATGCCGGTGCTGGGGGCGATGTTGGGCTTGAACGGATCGAAGCACCCGGCCAGCACCACGCCGCCCACGCCGAGCGCGAGCAGCCACACCCGCTGCCACTTCGCCTGCATGCCATTCATCATACTCCGCCCCGGTCCGCGCATCACGGGTTGAGCAGGCGTCGCGCGCCCATCGACAGCGCATCGCCGCCGGGCGGGTTGGGGCCCACGGCGGGATCCACGTTGTCCTGCCAGCGGCAGATCTTCCAGCCGGTGGCGGTGTTGGTCAGCTCCAGCGGGTAGACGATGCCAATCGCGATCGTGATCGGCTCGCCGCTGGTCGGGACCGCCTGCACCTGGTAGTGACGCCACAGCGTGGCGGTGGTGGCGTCGAGCTGGTCCGGGAACGCCGAGCTGTCGCGCCACGTGAACACGTAGCTCTCGGGGCGGATGCGGGCGAAGCTCTGGTAGAACGACGGCACCTCGTGGGTGCGGTCCCAGCCGTCGGGCGCCACGATCGGGTTCGTGATCGAATGGTAGACCACGGCATCGAACAGCGCCCGGAACTCGCACGCATCGGTTCCCGTCAGGCTGTCGGCCAGCGCGCGCGAGTAGGCGGTGAGACCGTTGGAGCCGCCTTTCGCCTCCACGGCGGCGGCGAACGTGGCGAGCGTCTGATCGGGCGTGCCGTACAGCAGCGCAATCGGCGGCAGCGAGGCGCCGGGCGCCTGAGGCGTGTCGGGCTTGAACAGCCCGCACCCGGCCAGCGCCGACAGCGCGGCGGCCGCCAACGTCATGCGCGTCCCGCGCGTCACTTGCCGAGATCCCAGCTCAAGTTGAGGCTGCCGTTCCAGAAATCCACGGACGTGCGCGGCGAAGGCGACGCCAGCCCGGTCGAGCTGTACTGCACCGAGCGGTCGTCGCGGAACGTGCGCAGGATGTTGCCCGTCAGCCGCGCGCGCGACCCGACCGGGACGTTCAGGCTCGCGCCGCCCGAGAAGTCCATGGTCCTGCCGAGCTGCTGCGGAGCGAGCACGCCGTTCTGCGCCGACGAGCGGTTGTTGGCGAGGTACTCGGGCGACAGCAGCAGCGACAGCCCCGGGATCGGGGTGTATGAGATGTTCGCCCGCAGCTGGTAGTTGCGGGTCTCGTCCGAGCGCGACAGGTAGGTGATGCCGTCCGGCAGCGGACCGTAGCTGCCGCTCGGCTGGAAATCGGCGTTGTGGGTGATGTCGATCGTGAGTCGCGGCGACAGCACCGCGTTCAGCGTGGTCACGGTGCTGTAGTCGAGCGACAGGCGGTTGCTGCTGGCGAGGTAGTTGTACTTGAGATAGTTCGCAGACAGCGCGTTGCGCTGGGTGGCGGTGAGCCCGGCCAGCAGCCGGTAGGTCCAGCGCCACTCGGCGCGGTAGGTGTCGGTCTCGTTGTTGGACGACGACGACACCGACGCCAGGTTCAGCGCCAGCACGCGGGTCACGTCCAGCGCCAGCGCCGAGTTCAGCGCGTCGGACACCGTGTACAACCCCTCCAGCCGGTAGTTCTGCTGGTACTGGTCGTTGTCGATCGGCGGATTGGTGTAGAAGCCGATCAGGTAGTAGTTCGAGCGCGTCAGCGACACGCGCCCGCTGGCCTGCAGCACGAACCGCACCCCGAACCCGTGCGACAGCCGGCCGTCGGCGGAGGCGGTGCTGGCGCGGTCGCCGTAGCCGCCCGTCAGCGAGCGGCTCGGGAACTCGTCCCGCACCACGCCGTACGAGAAGTGCGCCTCGCCGGTCCAGCCCTGCCACAGGTAACGGCCGTCCGCGCCCCACCCGGTGTCGCGATGGCTGCTGCGGCCGTTCAGCACCGTGCCGTTGTCCTGCGAACTGATGGTCACGTGGGCGTTGACGTCGAACTTGCGGTCGTTGGTCTGACGGAACTGCAGCGTGCCGTCCACGCCGTTGTTGACGGTGACCACCTTCTGCACGTGCGTATGCGGCTCGTACGTGGTGTCGGCCGGCGTGCGGATCGTGTCGGTGACCGCCAGCGGGTTCTCGACCGTGCTGCGGCGCAGCTGGTAGTTGACGTTGGCGCTGACCGGCCGGGGCGAGAACAGCCCGAGCGAACCGCGGATGTTGTTGGACAGATCGTGGGTGTTCACCCGGTCGGGACTGACCGGCAGTCCGGTGCGCGCCAGGTTGCCGGTGACCTGGCCGGTGAGGTCGTTCGTGAACCAGTTGCCGCGTTCGATCCGCAGCCGCCCGTTCAGGTCGTTCGACAGTCCGCGCTTGATCTGCTGGAAGTTGGTGAGATCGAGGAATCCCGTGAAGAAGTTGAGCTCCGATGTGAAGCTCCGGCTCGGCTGCTGCTTGCTGCGCAGCGAGAGCTGGAACTCGTTCTTGGTCTCGGACTGGTCCCCGATCGAGCCCACGTCGGTACTGTTGAAGCGTTCGAGGTTGGCGCGGCCGCCGATCGAGAAGTTGGGCGAAAGCTTCCAGCCGGTCTCGGTCACCGAGTTGCGCGTCTCGCGCAACGAGCTCGACCCGCCGGTGCCGAACCGATCCTGGGAGATGTCGGTGGTGTTGCGCACGAAGATCGAGCCGCGCACGAAATTGTAGTCGGAGCCGTTGGTCCACACGCTGGAGCTCTGCTCGACGTCGTAGCCGCTGGTGTAGCGGAACGAGTTCACGCGCTTGCCCGCGGCCAGTGGGTTGAACCGCTCGCGCTCGAGCGTGGGGCCGACGCTGTCCACCGGCACGTGCATGCTGTCGGCCAGCATGACGATCCGGCGCAGCGGGTACCGGTAGCGGATCGCCAGCGCCCGCAGGGTGTCGGGGGTGACCCCCAGGCTGTCGGCGAGCGGGAACAGCTCGTCGAACCGGAGCCCGAGAGTGTCCCGCAGCAGGGTCGTGTCCGCGAACGCGAACCGGGCGTCTGGGGGCGGCGTCTGGGCGCGGCCGGGCAGGGCCCAGGCGATCGCCCAAACCGCAAGCGGAACAAGGAGGTAGAGGAGGCGGCGGGGCCGATTCATGCCATGGGGGCCACGAGAGGGGCCACGGTCACATTCACAGCCATCGAGGGTAGCATCCGGGTGCGGGGCCGGCAACGACGACCCTCGCGTTGCTACCCCGTTGCGCGCGGGTTGCCCCAGGAAATTTCGTTCGGTGTGGCACGGGGCCGGCCGCGGCCGGCGGAACGCGGGGGCCGCCTGCGCTCGCGCGATTCGTCTTGCCGGAGCGAGGACCCGGATGCTAGCGTGCGTCAAGCCTGTGCACGGATGCCGGATTGGCCCATATCGAGCGCGCCATCAGGTCCCCGCGCCACCACTTTGCGAGAGGCAGGGATGTTCCTCGACAGCGTGATGGGGTTCTTCTCCACCGACGTCGCCATGGACCTCGGCACGGCGAACACGCTCGTGTTCGTCAAGAACCGGGGCATCGTCCTCAACGAACCTTCGGTCGTGGCCGTGGACAAGGCCACCGGACGCGTTCAGGCGGTCGGCTCCGAAGCCAAGCTCATGCTTGGCCGGACCCCCGACGAGATCAACGCCGTGCGCCCGTTGAAGGACGGCGTGATCGCCGACTTCGAGCTGACCGAGGATCTGCTGCGCGAGTTCATCCATCGCGTGCAGAAGCACAAGTTCCTCGTGCGGCCGCGCATCATCATCTGCGTCCCGTCCGGGATCACCGAGGTCGAGAAACGCGCGGTGATCGATTCCGCCATGCGGGCCGGCGCCCGCGAGGTGCTGCTCGTGCCCGAGCCGATCGCCGCGGCGATCGGCGTGGGGCTGCCGGTCGACACGCCCACCGGAAACATGGTGGTGGACATCGGCGGCGGCACCACCGAGATCGCGGTGATCGCGCTGAACGGCATCGTCACCAAGACCTCGATCCGCGTGGGCGGCGACGAGATGGACGAGGCGATCACCAACTACGCCAAGAAGGCGTACAACATGCTGATCGGCGAGCAGACCGCCGAGCGCATCAAGATCGAGATCGGCTCGGCGTTCCCGCTGCCCGAAGAGATGGACATGGAGATCAAGGGGCGGGACCTGGTGCGTGGCATCCCGCGCACGCTGCGCGTGTCCTCGGTCGAGATCCGCGAGGCGCTGCAGGAGCCGGTGGGCTCGATCGTCAACGCGCTACGCGAGTCGCTGGAGCGCACGCCGCCCGAGCTGGCGGCGGACATCGTGGACCGCGGCATCTTCATGACCGGGGGTGGCGCCCTGCTGCGCGGACTCGACCTGCTGATGCGCGAGGTCACCAATCTGAACATCCGCGTGGCCCAGGACCCGCTCACCTGCGTCGTGCTCGGCGCGGGCAGGATTCTCGAGCAGATCGAGGACTTCGAAAAGGTCATCCTCTCCGGCCACAAGGATTGAGCGAGGATGGGGGGAATCCTCCCACCGCCCGACCGGCGCGGCCGCACGCTGCTCGGCATCTACGCAGGGATCTCGGTGGTGCTGCTGCTGACGGGGGATCATCTCCCGCAGGGCGGCCTGCGCGCCGCCGGGGCGTTCGTGTTCGCGCCGCTCGACCGCGCGGTGCTGGTGGTGGACCGGCTGTCGGCCGCGTGGCGCGAGAACGAAGCGCTGCACCACCGCGTCACCGAGCTCGAGCTGGAGGTGAGCCGGTTGCGCGACGCCGGGGCCGAGAACCAGCGCCTGCGCGACTCGCTCGGCCTGCCCAAGTACCGCGCGCTGAACCTGAGGCCGGTCGAGGTGCTGGCGATGTCGGGGGAGCCGATCCCCAGCGCGGCCACGCTGTCGGCCGGCGCGCGCCAGGGCGTCAAGGTCGGTGATGCCGTGGTCACGAGCGAGGGCCTGGTGGGTCGCGTGGGCGAGGTGTACCCGACGCTGTCGCGCGTGGTGCTGCTCACCGACCCGGTCGCGGCCGTGGCGTGCGAGGTCGAGAGCACCGGCGTGCAGGGCATCCTCAAGTTCTCGGGCACGCCCTATCCGCGGCTGGTGCTGTCCGGCGTGCCGGTGGCCGATACCGTGCGCGTGCATCAGCGCGTGATCACTTCGGGACTGTCGCTGCGCTACCCGCGCGGCATTCCGGTCGGCACGATCGCGCGCCTCGGGCTCGACCCCACCGGCCTCACCCACGACATCGAGATCGCCCCGGCCGCGCGGCTGTCGCGCCTGCGCCACGCCTACGTCGTGCCCGGCCCCGCGATGCCGGACGGGGTGCAGTGATGCGCGCGCTGGGCGGCCTGATCCTGCTGGCGGTCACCGCGCTGCTGATGCGCTCGACCGCGCTCACCGTGCTGGCGGCGCGCGGCATCGTGCTCGACGCGCTGGCGTTCGCCACCGTGGTGTGGGCGCTGCGCACGGGCGAGAGCGGCGGCGCCACGTTCGGATTCGTGCTCGGGCTGGCGGCGGATCTGGATGCCGCCCACTGGCTCGGGCGCCACGCACTGGTGCTGGCGCTGATCGGCTACACCATCGGCCGGCTGTCGCGCACGCTGGTGCGCGACAGCGCGCGCACCCAGCTCGTGCTGGTGTTCCTGGCCACGCTCGTGCACGAGGCGTGGGCGGTGGCGTTCGAGCTGGGCGGGCTCGTGGGCTGGCGGTATCTGGCCGTGCGCGTGCTGGTCGCCGGACTGTGGACCGCGCCCGCCGGCGTGCTGCTGCTCACGCTCGTCCGCCAGGGGAGCGGCCAGCCGCTGTTCGCCGATGCCGCGCTCGGCTCGCGGCAGGCGGCGTAGCGGGCCGGCGTGCTCCACGATCCGCGCACCGAGCCCCGCGAGCGTCGCTTCGCGGTACTCGCCACGGTGGCGATCGCCGGGTTCGCGCTCGTCGCCGTCGGGCTGCTGCGGCTGCAGGTCACCGATCACGCGCAGTACGAGGAGCTGGCGAAGGAGAACCGCGTGCGGCTCGAGGTGCTGCGCGCCCCGCGCGGCGCCATCTACGACCGCCACGGCGCGCTGCTGGCCGACAGCGCCCCCAGCTTCGGCATCGTGTTCCGGCCGTTCCCGGCCGAGAGCACCCGCCTGGCCCGCATCACCCACGATCCGGCGTGGATGACGCGCGTCGCCCGGCTGGTGCAGCTCGACACGCTCGACGTGCGGCAGCGGGTGACGTTCGCCAACCGCAGCGGCCAGACGGCCGTGCTGCGGCGTGACGCGCCGTTCGACGTGCGCGCCGCGGTCGAGGAATCGCGCGCCGAGCTGCCCGGGATCGAGGTCCAGGTCGAGCCGATCCGCCACTACCCGCACGGCATCCTGGCTGCGCACCTGCTGGGCTACGCCGGCGAGATCACGGCCGAGGAGCTGGATGCGCGCACGGATCAGACCTACCGGATGGGCGACCTCATCGGCCGCACCGGCGTCGAGCGCAGCTACGAGGACATCCTGCGCGGGCACGACGGCGCCGAGTACGTGGTGGTGAACGCGATGGGCCGGCGCGTGTCCACGCTGTCGGAGGGCCCGCCGCTCCCGCCCACGCCCGGCCACGACCTGGTGCTCACGCTCGATCTCAAGGTGCAGCAGGCGTTGGAGAACGCGATGGCGAAGGTGGACCGCGGCGCCGCGGTGGCGCTCGATCCGCGCGACGGCGGCATCCTCGCGCTCGTGAGCCGCCCCGCCTACGACCCCAACGAGTTCTCGCACGGGCTCTCGCCCGAGCGCTGGCAGGCGCTGTCGCAGGGCGGCACCAATCCGCTGCTCGACCGCGCCATCCAGGGCGTGTACCCGCCCGGTTCGACGTTCAAGGTGGTGACGATGACCTCGGCGCTCGCCCACGGCGTCGCCACGCCCGACACGCGGCAGGCGCCGTGCCTCGGCGGCATGAACTTCGGCGGTCGCTGGTTCTCGTGCTGGGACCACCGCGGCCACGGCTCGCTCGATTTCCTGGGCGCGCTGCAGAAGTCGTGCGACGTGTACTTCTATCAGATCGGGCTCAAGCTGGGCCTGCCGCGGCTCGAGGAGACCGCGCGCGGGTTCGGGCTCGGCGACCGCACCGGCGTGGACCTGCCGCAGGAGCGTCGCGGGCTGGTGCCGAGCACCGCCTACTACGACCGCCACCGCGGCGTCGGCCGCTGGGGGCCGGGGCTGATGCTCAACCTCGCGATCGGCCAGGGCGAGCTGCTGGTGACGCCGCTGCAGCTGGCGGTGATGCTGGCGGAGGTGACGCAGAACGGCCGCGCGGTGCGGCCGCACATCGTGGAGCAGGTGCGCGGCGTGCGCGAGTACCGTCCGGCCCGCCCGGTGCAGAGCGGCGTGTCGGCCAGCCAGGGCACGTGGGACGCCGTCAAGACCGCGCTGCGCATGGTGGTCGAGGGCGGCACCGCCAACCTGGCGCGCGTGCCCGGCATCGGCGTGGCCGGCAAGACCGGCACATCGCAGAACCCGCACGGCAAGGACCATGCGTTGTTCGTGTGCTATGCGCCCACCGATCATCCGGAGATCGTGCTGGCGATGGTGATCGAGAACGTCGGCCATGGCGGCACGTTCGCCGCGCCGATCGCGGGCCAGGTGCTGCGCGAACTGTACGTGCCGCCCGACACCACGCGCCACACGCCGCTCGAGCGCAGGCCCGAGATTCCGCGGGTGGCGGTGCCGGATTCGGCCGCGGAGGATTCGCTTGCGGATTAGCCGCCTGCACATGCCCGCCATCGACGTGCCGCTGGCATTCGCCGCCATCGGGCTCGTGGTGGTGGGGCTGCTGACCGTGTACAGCGCCACCTCGGTGCCGGGCGCGCACCACGGGCTGTGGACGCGCCAGCTCGCGTGGGCGATCGGCGCGTTCGGCGCCGCGTGCCTGGTGGCGTCGATCCCGTTCCGCGCCTACGACACGCTGGCGTGGCCGCTGTACGGCATTTCACTGCTGCTGCTGGTGCTGGTGCTGGTGATGGGAACCTCCGCGCTCGGCGCCAAGCGCTGGCTGGACCTGGGCCCGGTCAAGTTCCAGCCCTCGGAGCTGGCGAAGATCGCGACCGTGCTCGTGCTGGCGCGGCGGTTCGACGTGGCCAAGCTCACGCCCTCGCGCGCGTTCCCGGCGCTGCTGGTCGTGCTCGTGCCGTTCGTGCTGGTGGCGAAGGAGCCCGATCTCGGCACGGCGCTGTCGTTCCCGGCGATCCTGGTGGCGATGGTGTTCTGGGCCGGGTTGCCGGCCGGCAACCTGCTGCTCGGGCTGTCGCCGGTGATGAACGCGGTGCTGTTCTTCGTCACCGGCTCGCTGTGGTGGTTCGTGGGGCTGTTCGCGCTGCTGGTGGCGTTCGTGCGCCCGAAGCTGCCGCTGCTGATCGCGGTGCTGGCGCTGAACGGGGCGCTGGCCTACGGACTGCCGCACCTGTGGAACCACCTGGCCGACTACCAGAAGCGGCGGATCGAGACGTTCCTCAACCCCGGCAACGACCCGTACGGCGCCGGCTACCAGATCATCCAGTCGAAGATCGCGATCGGCTCGGGCGGCGTCACCGGCAAGGGCTACCTCAAGGGGACGCAGAAGGCGCTCGCGTTCCTGCCCATGCGTCACACCGATTTCATCTATTCCGTCGTGGGAGAGGAGCTGGGGTTGGTGGGCGCGCTCACCGTGGTGCTACTGTACGCATTGCTGATCCTGCGCGGGTACCGGCTGGCGCTGCGGGCGCGCAGCGGATTCGCGAGCCTGATGGCGGTGGGACTGGTGACCGCGCTGTTCTACCACATCATGGTGAACATGCTGATGACGATCGGCTGGGCGCCGGTCACGGGGCTCCCGCTGCCGCTGCTCTCCTACGGAGGCACGGCCCTGATCGTGAACGGCATCCAGCTCGGGCTGCTGCAGAACGTGGCGCTCCGGCGCCGGGAATCCTAGGCTCGAGACGCATGCATCCCGAACTGCTGCACTGGCACTTCATCCACCTGCGCTCGTACGGCGTGCTGCTGGCGATCGCGTTCCTGGCCGGCACGTGGCTGGCGCTGCGCGAGGCGCGCCGCACCGGACTCGACGAGGACCGCGTGATCTCGGTGATCCTGATCACGCTGGTGGCTTCGATCCTCGGCGCGCGCGGCCTGTACGTGCTCGAGCACGTCAACGAGTTCCGCCACGAGTGGGGCAGCGTGTTTGCGCTGTGGCAGGGCGGGCTCACGCTGTACGGCGGGATCGTGGCCGGCGCCGCCGCCGGGCTGATCGGCGCCCGGCAGCTCAAGCTCCCGATGTGGCGCGTGGCCGACGCGCTCACGCCCTCGCTCGCGATCGGCACCGCGTTCGGGCGCGTGGGCTGCTTCCTGAACGGCTGCTGCTACGGCAAGCCGACCAAGCTGCCGTGGGGCGTGCGGTTCCCGCAGGACTCGTTCCCGACGCAGGAATTCGGCAACGTGCCGGTGCACCCGTCCCAGCTGTACTTCGCGCTCGCCGGCCTGGTGCTGTTCGCGATCACCTACGGCTGGCGCAAGCGCGTGCGCGTGCCGGGCACGCTGTTCTGGGCGTTCGTTGCGATGTTCGCGCTGGTGCGCATCCCGCTCGACATGACGCGCGTGTACGAGCCCGAGGCGATCGTGATGACGCTGGGCGGCGCGCCCGTCACCGAGAGCCAGCTGACGAGCGTGGCGCTGGCGCTGTTCGGCGCGCTGATGATCGCGCGGCTGTCGCGCGAGCACGGCCGCGCGGCCGGAACGCCGGCCGGTCCGCGCGCCGCCGCGCACGGCGAGCTCTCGACCGAACCGCCCCCGGCGACGCCGGGCGCTTGAGCGCGCCGCTCAGGCTCGGGGTGCTGGGCGATCCGCTGCGCTACACGCGCTCGCCCGAGCTGCACCGGGCCGCGCTGGCCGCGCTCGGCCTCGAGGGGTCGTCCGAAGCGCTGCGCACGCCGCTGGATGCGCTCGGCGGGCGGCTGCAGCGCCTGGCGACCGAGGGCTGGCGCGGCGTCAACCTCACGCACCCGCTGAAGGAGGCGGCGCTCGCGCACGTGGCGGTCGCCACGACGCGGGCCGCGCGGTCGCGATCCGTCAACACGATCACGTTCGACCGCGAGTGGGAGGGCGACACCACCGACGGTCTCGGCATGCTCGATCTGCTGCGCCAGCTCGACCGCGAGCCGGCCACGAGCCGCGTGCTGCTGTACGGCGCGGGCGGGGCGGCGAGGAGCCTCGCGCTCGCGCTGCTGGAGGACGGCGCCGAGGTGACGTTCGCCGCGCGCGACCCGGGCCCGGCCGCCGCGGCGTGGGAGGGCCCGCCGTGCACGTGGGCCACCTGGCGCGGCGAGGACGAGCGGCGCGCGCTCGAGCGCGCGACCGTGGTGGTGAACGCCACGCCGCTGCCGGGCGAGCAGGCGTGCCCGGTGGCCTCGCTGCCGCCCGGGGCGCTCGCGATCGACCTGGTGTACGGGGCCCAGCCGACCGACTGGGTGCGCGCCGCTCGCGCCGCCGGCCGCGAGGCGTGGGACGGGCTCGGGCTGCTCGTCCACCAGGCCCGCCATTCGCTCGAGCGCTGGACCGGCCGCGCCGTGCCGATCCAGGCGCTGGCCGACGCCGTGGGCTGGCCGCGATGAGGCCGATGCCTGCCGCCGCGCGCGTCCTCGGCGGCGCCCGCGCGCGCGTCGTC
>DASSIN010000101.1:0-11757 GCA_035691845.1 Candidatus Eiseniibacteriota bacterium
CGGCGCGCCACGGCCGCGCGCCGCGCCGCCCCGCCGCCCTCCGACAGCGCGCGCGTGGTGCAGGCGGTGTGGACGCTGGCCGATCCGCGCTGGGAGGGCCGTGGCGTGGGCACGGCCGGGCTCGAGCAGGCGGCCAGCTGGATCGCGTACCAGATGCGCGACGCGGGCCTGGCGCCGGCGTTCGGGGGCGACTGGCGGCAGAGCTTCGAGGTGACGACCGGCGTGCGCGTCGGCGAGCCCAGCGGCATCGACATCGGCGGCGAGCACTGGGACGAGGGCGACGACTTCGAGCCGCTCGGGTTCTCCGCCAACGGCACGCTCACGGCCCAGGTGGTGTTCGCCGGCTACGGCATCACCGCGGCGGAGTACCACTACGACGACTACGCCAACCTCGACGTGCGCGACAAGATCGTGCTCGTGCTGCGCAACGAGCCGAACGAGATGGATTCCACCAGCATCTTCGACGGCGACGTCAACACGCCGTACTCCGACCCGCGCACCAAGGCCATCAACGCGCGCGAGCACGGCGCGCTCGGGCTGCTGCTCGTGAACGGCCCGCGCTACCACATCGGCGAGCCGCTGCAGCGCCCGCGCCCGGACGGGTCCGGCTACATGTCGAGCGGGCTCGTGGCGGCGCAGATCTCGGAGCAGGTGGCGCAGAAGCTGCTCGGCCGGGCGAGCCTGGCCCAGTATCAGATGGCGATCGATCACGACACCCGGCCGCACAACGGCCCGCTGCCCGACAGCGCGCGCATCGAGGTGACGCTGGAGCGCACGCGCGCCGACATCGCCAACGTCGCCGGCACGATTCCGGGCCGTGACACGTCGCGCGCGATCGTGGTGGGCGCGCACTACGACCACCTGGGGTGGGGCAACGAGAGCTCGCTGGCGCCCGGCGTGCACGCCATCCACCCCGGCGCCGACGACAACGCCTCGGGCGTGGCGGCGCTGCTCGGCACCGCGCGCGCGCTGGCGCGGCGCGCCGCGTCCGGCCAGCCGCCCGAGCACACGCTGGTGTTCTGCGCGTTCACGGGCGAGGAGATGGGGCTCGTGGGCTCGTCGCACTTCGTGGACGATCCGCCGCTGCCGCTCGAGCGCGTCGAGACGATGGTGAACGCCGACATGGTGGGCCGGCTGCGCAACGACAAGCTGGTGGTGATGGGCGCCGGCACCGCCAGCGAGTTCAAGACGCTGCTGAAGGACGTGAACGGCGCCGGGTTCGGGTTCGATCTCAAGACGTCGGACGACGGCTACGGCCCGAGCGACCACAGCTCGTTCTACAAGCGCAATCTGCCGGTGCTGATGCTGTTCACCGGCGCGCACGCCGACTACCACAAGCCCAGCGACACGCCCGACAAGATCAACGACGCCGGGCTGTGGAAGGTGACCCGGTTCGAGACGGCGCTGGTCGAGTCGCTGGACGCGCGCCCCAAGCCGCGGTTCGAGCACGCGCAGAGCGATTCGAGCTACATGCGGCTGTCGCGCGGCGGCTCGGGCTACGGCGCCTACCTGGGCACCATCCCCGACTACACGCAGACCGAGGGCGGCGTGCTGCTGTCGGGCGTGCGCGAGGGCAGTCCGGCCGATCGGGCCGGTATCAAGGGCGGCGACGTGATCGTCAAGTTCGACGGCGTCAAGATCGACAACATCTACGACTACACATTCGCGTTGCGCGCGCGGAAGCCCGGGCAGCAGGTGCGGGTGACGGTGAAGCGCGGCGGCGCGCTGGTGGACCTGACGCCGACGCTCGGCCGGAGGCCGACGTGATCAAAGCCGCCCTGCTGCTGGCGTTCGTCGTGCTCGCGGAAGTCGAGTCCGCGGCCGCATCGAAGAGCTATGTTCGTTTCTTCGATCTCAGCGAGCGGCCCGGGAGGGCTGATTCGCTGATCCGACCGGGCGAGACGCACTTCGCGGCGCTCTATCAACTGACCTCTGGCGGCCAGAACGCCGAGGCGTATTGGTCAGCGGACGGCCGTTTCCTGATCTTTCAATCGACGCGCGATGGGCACGGCTGCGACCAGGAATATGTGATGGATCTACTTTCGAACCGGCCGGCCTGGCGCGTCTCCACCGGACGCGGTCGCTGTACTTGTGGTTACTTTTATGATCACGACCGCCGCATCCTGTTCTCGTCGACGCACGCCGACGAGGACTCCTGCCCGCCGCGCCCCGACTACTCGCACGGTTACGTGTGGCCGGTGGATCCCGCCTACGAGATCTACACGGCGAGCCCGGACGGCTCGAACCTGACGCGGCTCACGCACTCGCCCGGCTACGACGCCGAGACCACGGTCTCGACCGACGGCCGGTGGCTGGTGTTCACGTCCGACCGCGACGGCGACCTCGACATCTACAAGATGCACCCGGACGGCACGGACGTCGTGCGCCTGACGCACACGCTGGGCTACGACGGCGGGCCGTGGATGTCGCGCGACGGCAACTGGATCGTGTACCGCGGCTACCATCCGACCGATTCGAGCGAGGTGGCGGACTACCGGAACCTGCTGGCGCGCCACCTCGTGGGGCCCACGAAGATGGACCTGTGGATCATGCGCGCCGACGGCTCGGGGCAGAAGCAGATCACGCACGATCCGGGCGCTTCGTTCGGGCCGTACTTCACGCCCGACGGCACGCACATCATCTATTCCTCCAACTTCGAGCACCCGACCGATGAGAAGTTCGACCTGTACATGGTGCCGCGCGACGGCGGCACGCCGGTCAAGGTGACGCACGACGCCACGTTCAACGCGTTTCCGATGTTCAGCCCGGACGGGAACTGGCTGGTGTTCGCGTCCAATCGCGGCGCGAAGATTCCGCACGAGACGAATTTGTTTCTCGCGCGCTGGAAACCGTGATCGCCGTGGGGTCATGCGCCAGGGAGGCGGGTGAGGCGCGGGGGGCTTCGAGTTGACGGCCAGGGAAACCCGGCCTTCGCCAAGCCCCGGGCAGCGCTAGGGAGGCGGAGATCGGCAAGCGTATCGAATTCGACGATGCCGCCCGCGCGGCGTTGCGGCGGGGCGTGGACCAGCTCGCCGGCGCGGTGCGCGTGACGCTCGGGCCGCGCGGGCGCAACGTGGTGATCGACCACCGCGACCAGGCGCCGACCATCACCAACGACGGCATCACCATCGCGCGCGAGGTCGAGCTCGAGAACCCGTTCGAGAACATGGGCGTGCAGCTGGTGCGCGAGGTGGCGCTCAAGACCGGGCAGGTGGCGGGCGACGGCACCACCACCGCGACGGTGCTCGCGCACCGGCTGATCGTGGGCGGGCTCGACGCCGTGCTGGCCGGTCGCAATCCGGTGGCGATCAAGCGCGGCATCGAGCGCGCGTCGGCGACCGCGGTCGAGGCGTTGCGCGTGGCGAGCCGCACGCTGCGCACCGATCGCGAGCTGGCGCAGATCGCGGCGGTGAGCGCGCAGGACGCCGAGGCCGGCGAGATCGTGGCGGCGGCGCTGCAGCGCGTCGGTCGGCGCGGCGTGGTCGCGGTGGAGGAGGGGCACGGGTTCGAGACCACGCTCGAGGTGGTCGAGGGCGTGCGCGTCGAGGGCGGCTACCTGTCGCCCTACTTCGTCACCGATCCCGGCAGCATGGAAGTGGCGCTCGACCATCCGCTGGTGATGCTGACCGACATGCCGGTGGTGGGCGCGCGCGAGCTGCTGGTGCCGCTCGAGCACGTTGCGCACAGCGGGCGGCCGCTGCTGCTGGTCGCGAACGAGATCGAGTCGGAGGCGCTCGCCACGCTGGTGGTCAACCGCCTGCGTGGCGCGGTCAGCTCGGTCGCGGTGCGGCTGCCGATGGCGGGCGAGAAGCGCCGCGCGGTGCTGGACGACCTGGCCGTGCTCACCGGTGGCACGTTCCTGTCGCGCGAGCTGGGCCGCCCGTTCGAGCAGGTGACGCCCGCCGACTTCGGCCGCGCGCGCCGGGTGGTGGTGGATCGTGACAGCACCGCGGTGATCGAAGGCGGCGGCGATCCGCGCGCGATCCGCGAGCGCATCGGGCTGCTCGAGAAGCAGCTCGAGCACGCCGACGCCGAGTTCGACCGCGATGCGCTGCGCGAGCGGCTGGCGCGCCTGCACGGCGGCATCGCCGTGATCCGCGTCGGCGGCGCCACCGAGTTCGAGCGCTCCGAGCGGCGCGCGCGGTTCGAGGACGCGCTGGCCGCCACGCAGGCCGCGGTCGCCGAAGGCGTGGTGCCGGGCGGCGGCGTGGCGCTGCTGCGCGCGCAGTCCGCGGTGCGCGCGCTCGAGCTGCCGGGCGACGAGGCGCTCGGGCGCGACCTGGTGCTGGCGGCGCTGGAGGAGCCGGTGCGGCAGATCGCGCTCAACGCGGGCGAAGATCCGAACCGCGTGGTGGCGCGCATCCGCGAAGGCACGGGCGCGTTCGGCTACGACGCGCTCACCGGCACGTTCGCGGACCTGGACGCCGCCGGCATCTGCGATCCGGTGCTCGTGACGCGCACCGCGCTGCAGCACGCGGCCAGCATCGCCGCGATGGTGCTCACCACCGACGCGATCGTGGTCGAGACCGAGGACGACGAGGAGTCCGGCGCGGACGACGACGAGGAGCAGCCGCCCGAAGCGGAGTAGCCGGGCTCACCGTCGCGGCAGCGCGCAGCCCGGGCGATCGAACGCATACCGGTGGCGCGCGACCATCCGGTAGGCCGGTCGTGCGAGCGACCGCACCAGCGGCGCGCCGAGCAGCGCGCCGGCCCATCCCCAGCGCGGCAGCCGCGCGAGCAACGCCGCCACCGCATCGGGGCCGGTGACGAGCCCACTGTGCTCGGACCACGCGTGCAGCGCCTCGAGCGCATGCACGGTGCTTGGTCCGAGCACACGTTCGGCTTCCGGTGACGGCACCGCCACCGGCCGCACCAGGCCGAGCGCGTCCCGCCGCAGCGCCCACGCCAACGCGCCGGCGCACAGGTCGCAGCCACCGTCATAGAACACGAACAGCGGATCCCGCGTCACGCGTGGGCCCGGCCGGCGCGCCGGCCGCCACCCGCGCGCACGCTGACCGCGCGGCGCGCGCTCATGGCAGCCCTTGCGGACGCTCCAGCGGAAACGGGATCACCTGCACGAGCCTGCCGCTGTTCGCCTGCAGCGCCGCCCCCGGCTCGCACGCCTCGTGGCGCAGCACGGCGAGCCCGATCCAGCCGCCGAGCGGCTCGGCCACGGCGCTGGTGAGCCGGCCGGCGCGCGCGTGCGCGGGATCGCCGCCGATCGCGTGCACGTCGGCCGGCGTCGCGGGCGCCTCGCCCTCGCCGCCCACCACCGCCAGCCGCCGGCGCACGCTGTGGTAGGTGACGAGCCGCTGCAGCGCCTCCTGGCCGGTGTAGCAGCCCTTGGACAGGTGTACTTCGGCGGCGCGGTTGATCTCGAACGGCGTGAACTCCGGCGCGATCTCGTGGCCGTGGCGTGGGCGGCCGGCCACGATGCGCGCGCGCTCCATGGCGTCGTCCGGCTCGATCACCGGCCCCAGGTCCACCGACAGCGCGTCGCCCGCTTCGACCTGCACCGCCAGCGGCACGCCGTCCGCCTCGCGCAGCGTGCCCCACGCCAGCGACACGCCGCCCGGCACGGCGCGCACGCAGCGCCCAGCGCCGCGGTCGGTCACGGTGACGCGCTCGCGGAACACGTGGCGCATCACGTGGTCGGCGAGCGTGAACCCCGGCGCGTCGTCGCGCAGCAGCCACACCGCGCCGTCCGAGGCGACGGCGACGATCGCGCGGTGCAGCAGGCGGGCGCGGAAGTCGCAGAACAGCGTGGCGCGCGCCTGGCCGGGGACCAGGTCCTCGAGGAACGCGGTCGAGATGCGGTGCAGCACGGGCAACGCATCCGGCCCTTCCAGCCGCAGCAGCGTCGATCCGGGCCCGACCGCGCCCGCGGGCTCATGGAGCGCTTCCATGTCTCCGACGCTAGGCGTGCGCCCTGCGCTGCGCAACCCGTTGCGGGCGCCGGCGCCGGCGCGGCGGCGGGAAGCTGCCTCCGCCGCCGCGCCGGGCACCCCCGCGCGTGGCGCGCCGCGCGTGCGGATGCTACGGTCCGAATGCGCCGCACGTCCGTCCCCTCGTCATGGAGTCCCCGATGCCCACCGCCGCCATCACCGACCAGGCGCTCGCCGAGCTGCTCGCGGCGCTGGTCGACATCCCGAGCGAAACCGGCCACGAGGCCGCGATCGCCGAGTGGGTGGCGCGGCGCGTGGGGGCGCGCGGCGGGGGCGAGCTGATGCGCTCGGGCCACTGCGTGGTGTGGCGCGGACCGCGCCGCGGGCGGTCGCTGATGGTGCTGGCCGGACACCTCGATACCGTGCCCGCCAACGGCAACGCCCGCGCGCGCATCGAGGGCGACCGGCTGTTCGGGCTCGGCGCCAGCGACATGAAGGCCGGCGTGGCGGTGATGCTGGCGCTGCTGGATGCGCTCGATCCCGCGGCGCTGCGCTTCGACCTGGCGTGCGTGTTCTACGAGGCGGAGGAGGGGCCGCTGGCGCGCAACGGGCTCACCCGACTGCTGGGCGAGATGCCTTGGCTGCGCGACGCGCGGCTGGCCGTGCTGCTCGAGCCCACGAGCCTGGCGTGCGAGCTGGGCTGCAGCGGCGCGATGAACGTCGAGGTGCGCGTGACCGGGAAGGCCGCGCACAGCGCGCGACCGTGGCTCGGCGTCAACGCGGTCGAGCGCGCGGCCCCGTGGCTGGCCGAGATCACGCGCTTCCCGGTGACGCCGCACGCCGTGCTCGGCATCGAATACCGCGAGACGCTGCAGGTGACGACGCTATCCGCCGGACGCGCGCGCAACGTGGTGCCCGACGAGCTGGTGCTGAACTTGAACTACCGCTTTCCGCCCGATCGCACGCCGGAGGCGGCCGAGTCACGGCTGCGCGGGCTGATTCCGGCGGAGTTCGAGGCGCGCGTCGTGGACCGCTCGCCGCCCGGGCGGGTGTGCGCGGACGATCCGCTGGTGCGCGAGTTCGTGGCCCGCTTCGGCGTGTCCGTGGGCGGCAAGCAGGGCTGGACCGACGTGGCCCAGTTCACCGCCGCCGGCATCCCGGCGTTCAACTTCGGCCCCGGCATCCCGGAGCAGGCGCACCAGGCGGGCGAGTACTGCCCGATCGCGAACCTGGGCCGCGCGCACAGGTGGCTGGCCGAATTCCTCGCGGAGACCGCATGAATCCCGCCTCGCTCGGCGTGGCGCCGCCGCTCAATCCGCTGCTCACCGCCGTGCGCGACTATCCGTTCGTGAAGTTGGAGGCGCAGGCGCGCGCGCTGGTCCCGCCCGGCGTCACACGCATCAACTTCTCGATCGGCGACCCGCGCGAGCGCACGCCGGAGTTCATCCGCGACGCGGTGCGCGAGGGCCTGCCCGAGGTGTCGAGCTATCCGACCGTGCCCGGGCTGCCCGAGCTGCGGCGGGCGTACGCCGGCTGGGCGCGGCGACGGTTCGGCGTGACGCTCGATCCCGAGACGCACGTGCTGCCGGCCAACGGCACCAAGGAGGCGGTGTTCCTGATGCCGTTCGCCGTGCTCGGCCCCGGCGCGCCGCGCGACGTGGTGGTGATCCCGACGCCGGCATATCCGGTGTACGAGCCGTCGGTGCGGCTGGCGGGTGGCGAGCCCTACCTGACGCCGCTCGAATCGCGCACCGGCTGGCGCTTCGATCCCGCGCGCGTGCCGGACGCCGTATGGGCGAAGACCGCGATGCTGTGGCTCAACACGCCTCACAACCCGACCGGCTCGGTGCTCGATCGCGCGGCGCTGGACCGGATCGCCGCGCTCGCGCGCCGGCACGGGTTCTGGGTGATCGCGGACGAGGCGTACGTGGACGTGTGGTTCGACCACGCGCCGCCGTCGTTGCTGCAGAGCGGGCTCGAGCACGTCGGCGTGCTGCACACGCTGTCCAAGCGCTCGGCCATGACCGGCTACCGCTCGGGGTTCATCGCCGGCGATCCGCGGCTGATCGAGGCGCTGCGCCGGCTGCGGCCGAACGTGGGCGTCGCCACCCCCGAGTTCGTGCAGCGGGGGGCGATCGCGGCGTGGAACGACGACGCGCACGCCGAGGCGCAGCGCCGGATCTACGCCGAGAAGCGCGCGCTGCTGCTGGCCACGTTCGCGCGCCGCGGCTGGCGCATCGAGGGCAGCGAGGCCACGTTCTACCTGTGGACCGCGGCGCCGGGCGGCGACGACGTGGCGTTCGTCGAGCGGCTGATGAAGCTCGGGATCGTGGCGTTGCCGGGCTCGTACATGGGCGAGGCGGGGCGCGGGTTCGTGCGCGTCGCGCTGGTGCCGACGGTCGAGCAGTGCGCCGAGGCGTGCGCGCGCATCGAGGCGGCGGGCCGGGAGCTGGACGGCTGACCGCGCGCCACGAGGCCCGTCCGGCGGCGCCGCCCGCCGCGCCGGAACCCGCGTCCGGAACGCTGGCGGCGGCGGCCGCGCTGGGCTACCCGATCGACCGCTGGCAGGAGGCGGTGGCGCGCGGCTACGCCGGCGCGCTCGCGCTCGATGCGCCCGAGCTGCGCGGCGCGGTCGAGGGCACCCTGGCGGCGCTCGACGCGGGTCATCTGCGCGTGGCGGAGAAGCTGTCCGGCGAATGGATCACCCACGGCTGGATCCAGCAGGCGATCGCGCTGTACTTCCGCACGCGCGTGTCCGAGACGCTCGAGGTCGGCCCGTTCGAGTTCCACGACAAGATCCCGCTCAAGCACGATCTCGCCGCGGCCGGCGTGCGCGTGGTGCCGCCCGGCGTGGCGCGGCGTGGCGCGTTCCTCGAGCCGGGCGTGATCCTGATGCCGGGCTACGTCAACATCGGCGCGCGCGTGGGCGAGGGCACGATGGTGGACACGTGGGCCACGGTGGGCTCGTGCGCGCAGATCGGCCGGCGCGTGCACCTGTCGGGCGGCGTCGGCATCGGCGGCGTGCTCGAGCCGCCGCAGAGCCGGCCGGTGATCGTCGAGGACGACTGCTTCGTCGGCTCGCGCGCGATCGTGGTCGAGGGCGTGTGCGTCGAGGAGGGCGCCGTGCTCGGCGCCGGGATCGTGATCACCGCCTCCACGCCGATCGTGGACGTGCGTCAGCGCGAACCCGTCGAGCATCGCGGCCGCGTGCCGGCACGCGCGGTGGTGATTCCCGGCTATCGGCCAAGAAAATTCCCGGCCGGCAGCTTCGGCGTGCCGTGCGCGCTCGTGATCGGCGAGCGCCGCGCCTCGACCGACCACAAGACCTCGCTCAACCAGGCGCTGCGGGAATTCGGCGTGCCGGTATGAGCGAGGGTCGGGACCTTGACCCGCTCGCGAGCGCGCTCCTAGACTCGCCGCCGCCTCGTTCCGCACACGCGTCCGAGCCGCGCAGCGACGTTCATCGGGGGGTTCCGCAGGTGGCCGTGATCCGGCTGGAAGGGCTGTCGGTGTTCGGGCATCACGGCGCGCGGCCCTACGAAAAGGAGGCCGGGCAGCGGCTGGAGGTGGATCTCGAGCTGGAGCCGCTGGATGCGCGCGCCGAGCACTCCGACCGGCTGGCGGACGCGGTCGACTACGACGCGCTCTACCAGGCGGTGCGGGAGACGGTCGAGGGCCGCAGCTTCCACCTGCTCGAGGCGCTGGCCGCCGCCACCGCCGAGCTCATCCTGGAGCGGTTTCGGGTGCGGCGCGTGCGCGTGCGCATCGCCAAGCAGAACCTGGGGTGGACCACGGGCGGCCGCGCCATCATCGAAGTCGTGAGACAGCGCGAGGAGTGACGAGGCCATGAAGGCGTACGTGGGGCTGGGCTCCAACCTGGGCGAGCGCGAAGCGATGATCCGGCTCGCGCTGGACGATCTGGCGCGGCTGCCGGGCACCCGGCTGGCGCGCGCTTCGTCGCTGTACGACACCGCGCCGGTGGGCGAGGTGGAGCAGCCCAATTTCCTCAACGCCGTCGTCCAGCTCGACACCGAGCTCACCGCCCGACAGCTGCTGTGGAACCTGCTGCTGATCGAGAAGCGGCTCGGGCGGGTGCGCACGCAGCGCTGGGGCCCGCGCACCATCGACCTCGACCTGCTGATGTACGGCGACCTGGTGGTGGACGAGCCCGATCTGGTGGTGCCGCACCCCGAGCTGACCCGTCGCTCGTTCGTGCTGGTGCCGCTGGTCGAGATCGACCCGCTGCTGGTGCACCCGGTCACCGGTCAGACGCTGCTCCAGCACCTGTCGCGCCTCGAGACGCGACCGCCGCTCAAGAAGGGCAGCCGGCTCTGAAGCTCCCGGGGCCGCGCGGGTGATGGAGAACCGGTACGTCGTGGTCGAGGGCGTGATCGGCGTCGGCAAGACCAGCCTCGCCAAGCTGCTGTCGGAGCGCCTGCAGGCGCAGCTCGTGCTCGAGGAGGTCGAGGACAACCCGTTCCTCAAGGACTTCTACCGCGATCGCGCGCGCTACGCGTTTCAGACGCAGATGCACTTCCTGTTCAGCCGCTACCAGCAGCAGCGCAACCTGCGGCAGACCGAGCTGTTCGCGGGCGAGCGGTTGGTGGCGGATTATCTGTTCCAGAAGGACCGCATCTTCGCGGGACTCAACCTGTCGGAGCGCGAGCTGGTGCTGTACGAGCGGCTGGTGGGCTGGCTCGAGCTGGACGTGCTGAAGCCCGACGTGGTCGTGTACCTGCAGGCGAGCCCCGAGGTGCTGATGGAGCGCATCGCGCGCCGTGGCCGGACGTTCGAGCGCGACATGGAGCGCGACTACATCCGCCAGCTCGTCGAGGCGTACAATCACTACTTCTTCCACTACGTCGAGGCGCCGCTGCTGGTGGTGAACACCAACGGGATCGATTTCGTGAATCACGCCGAGGACTTCGAGGATCTGTTGAAGCGCATCGTCGCCCATCGCGCGGGCACGGTGTACTACGCCCCACTCGAACGCGGGAGCACGACGTGAGCGAGACCCCCGCCGTCGGCGCCGGCAAGTCGCCACGCGCCAAGATCACCGCGCCGGCCATTCTCGACATGAAGCGCCGCGCCGAGCCGATCACCGTGGTCACGGCGTACGACTTCCCGACCGCGCGGCTGGCGGATCAGGCCGGGATCGAGATCCTGCTCGTGGGTGACAGCGTGGGCACCACCGTGCTCGGCTACGACAGCACGCTGCCGGTCACGATGGAGGACATCCTCCACCACACGCGCGCCGTGGTGCGGGCCAGGACCTCGGCGATGGTGGTGGCGGACATGCCGTTCATGTCGTACCAGGCGAGCGTCGAGGACGCGGTGCGCAACGCCGGCCGCCTGGTGCAGGAGGGCGGCGCCGACGCGGTCAAGCTGGAAGGCGGCGAGCGCGTGGCCGAGGCGGTGCGGCGCATCGTCGAGATCGGCATTCCGGTGATGGGCCATCTCGGGCTCACGCCCCAGTCGGTGCTCAAGTTCGGCGGCTACAAGGTGCAGGCGCGCGGCGAGGGCGATCAGGAGCGGCTGCTGGCCGAGGCGCAGCGGCTGCAGGCGGTGGGCTGCTTCTCGCTCGTGCTCGAGGGCATTCCCGCGCGGCTCGGCGCCGCGGTCACGCGCGCGCTCGAGATTCCGACGATCGGCATCGGCGCCGGGCTGCAGTGCGACGGACAGGTGCTGGTGAGCCACGACCTGCTCGGGCTCTACCTCGGCCGGACGCCGAAGTTCGTGCGCCACTACGCCGCGCTGGCCGACACGATCCGCGAGGCGTTCGAGCGCTACGTGGCCGACATCAAGGCGCACCGCTTCCCGAGCGATCGGGAATCGTACTAGGCGCCCGTGGCGCGATCCCGTCGCGGAGGTC
>DASSIN010000102.1:0-11377 GCA_035691845.1 Candidatus Eiseniibacteriota bacterium
GCATGGCTCGGGCCGGCCGACGTCGCCACCGCCGCCGCGGCCGCGGAGCTGGCCGCGCGCGAGTTCTGGGTGGGTCATCCGGGCGAGGCCGATTCGCTGGCCGGCGCCGCGCGCGGTGCGTTCGCGGCCGCGCTCGGGCCCGCGAGCCCGCGCGTCGCCGATGCCGAGGAGCTGCTCGGGATGATCGCCAAGAACTACGGCGGCTCGCACGCCTATGCCACGGCGATCGCGCACTACCACGCGGCGCTGCGCATCCGGCTCGCGTGTCTGGGTCCGCACGCCGACCCGGTCGCCGCCACCTGGCAGGACATCGGCAACCTGGAGCGGCTGTCGCGCCGGCCGGCCGCCGCGTACCGGCTGTTCTCGACCGCGCTCGACATCCGGCTGGCGCACGGCGCACGGGGCGAGGACGTGGCCTCGGTGCTGGGCGCGATGGCGTTCCTGCGCGCGGGCGAGGGGCGCTGGCCCGAGGCCGAGGCGCTGGCGCGGCGCGCGCAGGCCGCCACGCCCGCCGGCGACGGTGCCAGCACCGATGCGTTCGCGCTGCGGCTCGGGCTGCAGGGGCAGATGCTGCGGCGCATGGGGCGGAACGCCGAGGCGGCGCGCGTGCTGCGCCAGGCGGTGGCGCTGCGCGAGGCGAGCTGGGCGCGCACCGCGCGCGACCCGGGCAGCACCGTGTTCTCGGGGCTCGGGCTGCATCGCGACCTCGCACTCGCGCTGGCGGGCCTCGGCCGCGGCGACGAGGCGTTCGAGGAGCTGGAGCGCGGCTCGGCGCGCACCCTCGCGGCGCCGGCGGACACGGCGGAGCGCGCCCTGACCGGCGCGGCCGGCGCCGGCGATCCGTGGCGCGGGCTGCTGGCGCGCGTGCAGCGCGCCCTCGCGCCCGACGAGGCGCTGGTCGAATGGCCGCAGGCGAGCGGCACTACCGTGTTCGTCGCCGACTATCCGATGTACGCGTGCATCGTGCGCTCGCATGGGCCGGTGCAGTGGGTGCGGCTCGAGCAGCGCTCGCCCTGGTATCACGGGCTCGGCTCGGTGCGCAGCGCGCTGTTCGCGGAGCTGCGCGCGGCCTCGGGCTGGCCCGGGCGCGTGACCGACGTCCAGGCCGTGAACGAGGAGGCGCACCGCATGTGGAGCGAGTGGTTCGCGCCGCTCGAGCCGGCGCTCGCCGGCGTGCGGCACCTGATCGTGTGCTCGCCCGATCTGCTGGCAGGCGGTCCGCTCGGCGTGCTGCGCGACGATCGCGGACGCTTCCTGTCCGACCGGTTCACGATTTCCTACGCGCCCTCGGCGCTGTGGTTCGCGCACTCGCGCGCGGCCAACGGCGCGCGCGTCCCGGCGCGCGGCGCGGGACCGGCGCTGCTGGTGGGCGATCCGCACTATCCGGCGGCCGAGCCCGGCTGGGGCGCGCTGCCGGGCTCGGCCGCGGAGATCCGCGATCTCGCCACGCGGTTCCCGTCGGCCACCACGCTCACCGGCGACCGGGCTTCGGCCGCGTCGCTGCGCGCGCTGTCGCAGTCGGGGGCACTCGCGCGCTACCGCGTGGTGCACATCGCCGCGCATGCCGCGATCGAGCCCGAGCGGGTGATGGAATCGGCGCTGGTGCTGGCGCCCGATGCGCCCGGCGCCGCCACCAGCTCGCGGCTCACCGCGCGCGAGATCGCATCCACGTGGAGGCTCGACGCCGATCTGGTGTCGCTCGCGGCGTGCCGCGGCATCGAGGGCGTGGGCTCGGCCACGGAAGGGTTCATGGGGCTGAACCAGGCGTTCCTCGCGGCCGGCGCTCGCTCGCTGCTGGTCGCGATCTGGCCCGTGGACGACGACGCCACCGCGCTGCTGATGCGCGCGTTCTACGCCCGGCTGGCCGACCCCACGCGCCCGATGGACGCGGCCCAGGCGCTGAGCGAGGCGGCCGACACGCTGCGCGAGTGGCGCGCGCCCGACGGCAGCCACCCGTACGCGCACCCCGCGTACTGGTCGGGGTTCGTGCTGGTGGGCGACACGCGCTGACCGGGCGCGCGAGCGCGCGGTTGCCGCGCTCGCACAGCGAAAATCCGTGGCCCGCCGCGGGCCGCCGCGGGTAGCATGCGGAGCGCGCCGACTCGTGCGAACCTCACCCCATCGACGTCCCCCCTGCCACGGAGGCTGCCGTGCGCACGTCCCTGTTCCTGCCCGCCTGCCTGGCGGCCGCCCTGTCGATCACGCTCGCGGTTCCCGTCCACGCCTCGAACGGCGGGGCGGCGGCCATCCTGTGCGCCTCGGGGATGCGGATCCAGCTCGGCACCGTGCCCGAGCCGGACTCCGGAGCGCTGATGATCGCGGTCGACACCCGCAACAACACCACCGCGATCTATGCGCAGCGGCTGGACCGCCACGGCCATCCGCTGTGGGGATCGGGCGGCCTGCTCGTGGCCACGCTCGGGACGCAGGGGTTCTTCAGCCACGCGATCCCGGATGGCAGTGGGGGATGTCTGATCGCGTGGGACGTGCCGGGCGGCGTCACCGCCGAGGACGTCAAGGTGCAGCGCGTGTTGGCCGACGGCAGCCTCGGTTACGGCGCCGGCGGGCTCATGGTGTGCAACGCTCCGGGCAACCAGGGCGAGCCCCAGCTCGCCGCAGGCCCGAGCGGGTCCTACTACGTGGTGTGGAAGGACGATCGCAACGCGCTCGGCGGATCCGACATCTACGCCCAGCGGCTGACGGTCGCCGGGGCGCCGCAGTGGGTCGCGAACGGGCTGCGCATCACCGCGGCCGCCTATTACGAGAACGGCGGGTACGGCAATGGCGGCGATCCCGCCATCGACGCCGACCTGTCGGGTGGCCTCTTGCTGTCGTGGGTTCCCGACGGCACCCGCACGCCACGCGCGCAGCGCGTGAACAGCGCCGGGGTGCTCGTCTGGGGTGCGAACGGGGTGGAGTTCGGAGCCTCGCAAGACGACCGGCAGGCGATCGCCGCCGACGGCACCGGCGGCGCATACGTCACCTACTCCCATTACGCGCCGTTCCCGACCGCCTATCCCTACATCCAGCACGTGACCGCGGCGGGCGCATTGGGCTTTGCGACCGTGGGCCTCGCGCTCGACATGACGGGCGTGGGCACCAATTTCTCGCTCGTGCCGGTGCGCGACGGATCCGGAGGCTGCTTCGTGTTCGGCGTTGGCAACTACGGCACCTACGGCGGCTACGCCGTCAGGCAGCAGATCGCTTCGAACGGCGTGTTGCTGCGCGGCAACGGCGAGGACATCGGCGATTTCGTCTATCAGTTCGGCGTCAACGATCTCGGCAACGGCGTGGCCGTTCAGACGATCCTGAACACTCCCGGCTCCGCACACGTGCACGGGCTGCTGCAGCGCTACGCGTACGACGGCACGCCGCAGTTCGCGGGAGCGGGTGTCACCGTCGGCCGCGACGACGGCAGCCTCGGTGTGTACCCGGGCGGCGCGGTGGCGCTCGCGTCGGTGACGATGCTCGGATTCACGGACGCGCGCTACACCCACGACGGCAGCGCGAACTTCGCGGTGTTCGGGCAGGCGTTCGACGCCGCCGGCAACCCGCTGTGGGACGACGCGGAGCTGCCCTCGCTCGCCTCGGTGAAGGATGCGCCCGCCGATCAGGGCGGGCTCGTGCGCGCCGACTGGAACGCGGGGTCCAACGATTTCCCCGCGATCGGCGTGGTCACGGGCTATCGGGCGTGGCGCTCGGTTCCCGGCACGATGGCCGCGCGGCTCGCGCGCGTGCATCCGACATCCGCGGCGGGGACGTTCGCGTTCCAGGGCCGCACGCTGCTGGCGCACGCCGATGCGTATTGGGAGATGGTGGGCGAGGAGCCCGCGGCTGAGCTGGCCTCGTACGCGCTCACCGTGCCGACCGGGCAGGATTCGACCGTCGCCTCCAACGCCGACGAGTCGTTCATGATCGAGGCGTACGACGATTCGAGCCACATCTGGTGGTCGACGCCGCTCACCGGGCACTCGGTGGACAACCTGGCGCCACCGGCGCCGTCTTCGGCGGCCGGCTACTACGCCGCTGCGCAGAACTCGACCACGTTGTACTGGGGCGGCTCGTCCGCGCCCGACCTGTGCTGCTACGACGTGTTCCGCGGCAGCTCGCCGGACTTCGTGGCCTCGCCGGCCACCCGCATCGGAACGACCTCGGGCGTCACCTACACCGACGTGTACGGGCCGGCCTGGTATCGCATCGGCGCGCGCGACGTGCACGGCAACCTGGGACCCACCGCGCTGGTGCTGCCGGCGGGAACGGCCGCCGTGGGCGATGGCGCCGGGCCGCGCGCCTGGGAGTTGCGCGCCGCGTTCCGCGCCGGAGTGCTGGAGCTGGCGCTCGACGTGCCACGCGCCGATGAAGGGGCGCTCGAACTGTTCGACGTGGCGGGCCGCATGCTGTGGAGCGCGCCGTTCCGCGCCGCGGCGGCGCGGTCGCTGGCGTTCACGGTGCAGGGCGGCGCGGTGCCGGGCTCCGGGGTCGTGTTCGCGCGCGCCCGCAGCGCATCTGGCCAGGTGCTGACCACGCGCGTGGTCGTGCTGCGCTGACCGCATGTCGGACGGGCGGGCCGCGCGCGGCACGCGACCCGCCCGCCGCGTCGAGCTCGCGGCCGCGAGATTTCCGTGGCCCGCGCAGCCGGCGCGCTCTACCATCGTCCGGCCAACCAGACACCCGACAACCTGAGGTGGCCGTGATGCGACCCCCCGCATGCCCCGACCGCGTCCTGCGCGCGCTCGCCCTCGCGCTGCTCGTTCTGCTCCAGTCCGTCGCGCCCGCGTGGGCCACGATCTACACGTGGGCCCCGGCCGCCGGCGGGCTGACCAACACCAGCGTCAACTGGTCGCCTGCGGGCGTGCCGGGCGCGAACGACGACACGCGCTTCTGGCAGTCGTCCGTCACCTACACCATCACCACGGCGTCACCGGCCGACACGTTCGCCACCGCGTGGGCGAGTGGCGGCGGACATCCGCAGTTCTCGTGCTCCGATCCGCTGCGCGTGCGCAACCAGTTCACGGTCGACGGCGGCAGCACCGCCAGCATCATCGGCGGGTTCGCCCGCGCCGGCTGGTTCACGGTCGGTCCCGGCACGTTCACCATCACCGGCGCCGGCACCGAAGTGGCGGCCACCAACCCCAGCGCCTCGACCTACTTCGGCAACTCGATCGGCTTCAACACCACCGTGAACATCAGCGGCGCCGGGTTCCAGGCCCCGCTGATCTACGTGCCCGAGTTCAACAGCATCGTCGGCACGCTGAACGTGGCGGGCGCGGGGGGGAACCTGCACCTCGTGGACCAGAGCGGCGTGTACGGCACGGGCGTGATCTGGGTCGGCAACCAGGGCGTTGGCGACCTGGAGTTGAGCAACGGCGGCAACGTCAGCGTGGACAACTGGGCGATCCTGGGCGGCAACGGCTACGGCAGGCTGCACATGTTCCGCAACAACATCCGCGCCTCGGTGCCCACGCTGTACTCGCGGCTGCTCTACCTCGGCCAGAACACCACGTTCACGTCGGCGGGCTCGGGCACGCTCGTGATCGACGCCGGGCTCGCGCGCACCGACGACATCGTCATGGGCGACGACGACGGCAGCATGCCGGACACCGTGCGCATGAACGGCGGCATCCTGTGGGTGTTCGCCGGGCTGCGCATGCATCCGGACGACTTGGAGGTGCTCGATCTGCGCGGCGGCACGATGACGCTGGGCAACCCGTTCTACCTGACGCCGGACGGCGTGGACATCGAGCAGGCGGGCCCGCTCACGCTGTCGGGCTCGCCCACGCTGACGGTCTACTCCGGCGGCTTCGGCGGGCCGCTCGAAATCCCGACCACGAGCCTCACCACCGCCTCCGCCGTGTCCATGTCGCTCGGTCGCAACGCGGGCGGAACGTTCCGCGCGATCGGCGACGGCTACCCCGGCGACCGATTCTTCTCGATCTCGGGCGGCGTCGTCATCGCCGACTCGCTGGCGGGCACGGGCACGATGGTGGCCGACACCGCGAGCGGGCTCGACATCGGCGGCACGCTCACCGCCGGCCCCGGCAACGCCTCGATCCAGGTGCGGCGCGGCAGCGCGATCCAGGTGAGCGGGGAGACGGACATCGTCGGCGGCGCCTCGACCGGCGCGGCGGTGCTGATCAGCGACTCGCTGTCGGCCGGATACTTCGGAGGCCTGGCGGTGGGCGGCACCCTGGCGGGCGCGATCCCCGGCGCCGCGAGCGTGACGGTGGATTCCAGCGCGACCATGGGCGAGGTGGGCGGCATGGTGCGCGTGTGGAAGGGGGGCGGGCTGCTGGCGCTCAAGACCCGCACCGTCTCCACCGCGGACAGCGTGTTGTGCAGCGGCTCGGTCAGCCTCAGCTCGGCCTCGCTCTCGACCTATACGTCGCCCGGCGTGCGCGGCCCGATCCGGATCTTCGACACCGGCCAGATCCACGGCACCGGCACGCTGCTCGGGCGCATCCAGCTCGCCGACTCCACCGCGTCGCTCGCGATTCTCGGCAGCGATCCCGCGGGTGGCACGCTCGCGGCCGGCGACACCGCCGCGACCGATGGCTTCACCAACGCCGGCACCGTGGACGTGGAGCAGGACACGCTCGTGCTGCTCAACAAGGGCGTGGCGCCGCTCGGCCACGTGACGCTCGGCGGCGGCACGCTGCGCGTGCCGCAGGGCGGTCACGTGCGCGCCCAGGACGTGCTCGAGGGCACGGCCGGCCGCATCGATGGCGACATCCTGGACGACGGGCTGATCCATCCGTCGGGCGCGATCGACGTCGCGGGTCACGTCACCTGCCTCGCCGGCGCGATCACGGGCTCGTATCTCAATGGCCTGCCCGGCAGCGAGCTGTCCGTGCGTGGCAACCAGTCCGGCACGCTCCGGATCGGCGGCCGGCTCGACATGGGTCCCACGCCCTGGCACCTGAACCTGTCCTCCACGCTCACGCTGCTGCCCACCGCCGCGGTCACGATGCGCATCGGCTCCAGGGCGAGCCACGTGCAGGACACGCTCGCGCTCTCGCAGCCCGTCACGCTCAACGGCACGCTCGATCTGCGCACGTGGAAGCCCGCGCCGCCGCAGGTGGGGGACACGCTCACGCTGATCACCGCGCCCGCCATCACCGGCACGTTCGCCGCCGTCACGATCGACAGCGTGAACGCGCCGTCGGTGGTGCAGCCGATCTACTCGGCCACGAGCGTCAAGGTCGTGATCCTGCACTCCACCACCGGCGTGCCACATCAGCCGTCCGCCGCCGCGCCGCCGGCGCTGCGATTCGCCGCCGCCGGCACGCCCGCCGCCGCCGCGCTCGAGCTGGACCTGCCCGCCGCCGCCGACGTGCGCGTCGCGCTCTACGACGTGAGCGGCCGCCGCGTGGCGCAGCCGCTCTCGGGCGCGCTCGCCGCCGGCCGTCACCGCGTGGCGCTGGCGACGCTCGGCCTCCCGAGCGGCGTCTATTTCGCGCGCGCCGAGGTGGGCGCGGGCGTGGAGCTCTCCGCACGGATCGTGTGGCTGCGGTGAGCCCGGCCACGACACCGTTGGCATCGCCCGGATGAACGTCTCGCTGAGGCCGCTCGAGGACCGGGATCTCGACACGATCTATCGGCAGGTGACGGATCCGGAGGCGATCCGAATGGCCGCCTTCACCGCCCAGGATCAGGCCGATCGCCGCGCGTTTCTCGACCGGATGTCGCGGCTGCGGGCCGACACGAGCGTCTCGTGCCGGGTCATCGATGTCGACGGAGCAATCGCCGGAACGATCGGATCGTTCCGAATCGACGATCAGCTCGAGGTGACCTACTGGGTGGACCGAGCGCTCTGGGGACAAGGCATCGCGAGCGCCGCGCTGCAGATCGTTGTTGCCGAGACCGTCGAGCGTCCACTGTATGCGCGGGCGGCCTCGGACAACGTCGGCTCGCTGCGAGTGCTGGAGAAAGCCGGGTTCCGGCGCGTTGGCGTCAACCGTGACTTCGCACCCGGTCGCGGTCAGGAGATCGAGGAGACGATCCTGCGCCTCGACTGAAGGCAGGAACGGAACTGCGGCTGTCGTCGTGGGGCGGCCGGATCGCATCGATCCCGAGATGATGGCATGCTGCCGGGGATGAAACGGGATCCGGATCCGGAGCGCGGCGCGGACGACGCGCTGCCGCCGCACGCGCTGCCGATCGAGGACGCGATCGACCTGCACGCGTTCCGGCCGCGCGACGTGCCGGACGTGGTGCGCGATTACCTGGACGCGGCGCAGGCGCGCGGGTTCCGCGAGGTGCGGATCGTGCACGGCAAGGGGATCGGGGTCCAGCGCGAGCGCGTGCGCGCGGCGCTGGCCGTGCACCCGGCGGTCGAGAGCTTCTCCGACGCCCCGGCCGAGCGCGGGCACTGGGGCGCGACGCTGGTGCGGCTGCGGCCCGCAGCGGCGGCGCGGCGATGAGGATCGCGCCATACCGGCCGCTGTTCCTGATCGGGATCGCCTACGCGCTCGCGGGCGCGCTGCTGTGGGTCGTCGCGGCGTTCGGGCTCTGGCCCGATGCCGCGATCCTGCACCCGCTGCTGATGATCGAGGGGTTCGAGCAGAGCTTCGTCGCCGGCTTCCTGCTGACCGCGGTGGGCGGGCTGACGCACGGCGGCCCGAGCCGCCCGGCGCACGCCGCGCTGCTGGTGGCGGCGCAGCTCGGGTTCGGGATCGCGGCGTTCGCCGGCGCGCGCGCGGTCGCCCACGGCTGCTTCCTGTTCGGGCTGATCGTTCTGATCGTGGTGTTGGTCACGCGTCTCGCGCGCGGCCGCCGCGGCGGCCACCTGATGCCGGAGGCGATCTTCATCATCACCGCGCTGCTGCTCGGGCTCCTCGGCGGTGCGCTGATGCTGGCGGGCGCGCTCCGGCCGGCGACGGGGTGGGAGATCGCAGGGCGCCGCGTGGTGGCGCTGGGCGAGGTGCTCACGCTGGTGGTGGGTGTTGGCACGATCCTGGTGCCGACGTTCACGGGCGCGCGGCAGCAGCTGGTGATGTCGCTGCGGAAGCCGGATTACGAGCGGCGTGACGTGCTCTACCCGATCGCGGCGCTGATGCTGGCGGGGGCGCTCGCGCTGGACGGGGTCGGGCATCCGGAGTGGGCGGCCGTCGCGCGCGCGCTCGCCGCGACGGCGGTGATCGTGGCGGGCTGGAGGCTCCGCACCGCCGGCCGTGTCGCGCGGCTCACGCGCGTGCTGCGCGGGGCGGGGCACGCCATCGTCGCGGGGCTGTGGCTCGCCGCGCTGCTGCCGGCCCATCCGCTGCTGGGCGAGCACGTCGTGTTCGTCGCCGGTTTCGGGCTGCTGACGATGGGGATCGCGACGCGCGTGGTGCTCACGCACGGCGGGTTCGGGATCGCGGACGAGCCGGCGCTGCTCGGCGCGCCTGCGCTCGTGGCGCTGGGGCTGTCACTCGCGCTGCGGATCGCGGCGGAATTCCTGGCCGCTCCCGGGCACGCGTGGGCGACGAGCGGCGCGTTGTGGACCGTGGCGTGGATCGTGTGGGCCGCGCGCGCCGTGCCGCGCATCGTGGCGCCCGCGCCGGCGGGCCCACGGTCGCAGGACGCGCCGCGTCCGGTGTAACATGCGCGCGCCGCGTGTGCGCGCGCGCCAGGGAGGATCCCCCGCATGGCCGACATCCGCTGTCCGCTTCGCCCGCTGCGCCGATCGCTGCCGGCGCTCGTCGCCATCACGCTCGTGACGTTCGGCTGTTCGCGCGGCCAGCGCGCGGGCGGGGGGCAGCAGATGGTCTACGGCGGGCCGCCCGCCACGGTGGACACCGTGCGCCACGCCGGGCCATACGCCTCGGGCAGCGCGCTGTCGTTCGATCCCGTGATCAAGCCGCTCGATCCCGCGCCGGTCAAGACCATCCAGCTCGACGTCGTGGATCGCGTGATCGAGGTCGCGCCCGGGGTCCAGTTCCTGGCGTGGACGTTCGGCGGCCAGGTGCCGGGGCCCACCGTGCGCGCGCGCGTCGGCGACCGCATCCGGTTCTCGATGACCAATCGCAGCGACGAGCCGGTGCCGGGCGGCGTCAAGCTCCAGATGCCGATGATGCACTCGATGGACTTCCATGCCGCGATGGTGTCGCCCACCGACAAGTACCGCTCGATCCCGCCCGGCCGGACGATCTCGTTCGAGTTCACGCTCAACTACCCGGGCGTGTTCATGTACCACTGCGGCACGCCGATGATCCTCGAGCACATCGCCTCGGGCATGTACGGCATGGTGGTGGTGGAGCCGCGCGAGGGGTATCCCACGCACTGCGACCGCGAGTACACCATCATCCAGAGCGAGATCTACGCGCGGCTCGATCCCGACCAGCGCAGGGTGAACGGCGCCCCGCTGTACGTGCTCGACAGCGGCAGGGTGCGCACCAAGGAATCCACCTACACGGTGTTCAACGGGCGCTACAACGGCATGGTGGACCATCCGCTGGTGGCGAAGCCCGGCGAGCGCGTGCGGCTGTTCCTGCTGAACGTCGGGCCGAGCAACACCTCGAGCTTCCACATCGTTGGCGAGATCTTGGACCGCGTGTACCTGGACGGCAATCCCGCCAACATCCTGCACGGGATGCAGACCGTGCTGCTGGGCTCGAGCAGCAGCGCGATCCTGGAGTTCCAGGTTCCCGAGGCCGGCAAGTACGTGATGGTGGATCACCATTTCGCCAACGCTTCGCAGGGCGCGATCGGGGTGATCGACGCCACCGGCGGCACGCCCGAGCCGGGCTCGCTCGAGCACCACAACATCCCGGCCGTGCAGGCCACGCCGGCCGATCCGGCCACGCAGCAGGGCAAGCTGCAGTTCGAGAGCAAATGCCTCGCCTGCCACACCCTCGGCCAGGGCCCCAAGATCGGACCCGACCTCAAGCTCGTGGCGCAGCGCCGGAACGACGTGTGGATCACGCACTGGCTCACCTCGCCCGAGCACATGCTGGCGACCGACGACACCGCCAAGGCGCTGCTCGCGCGCTTCACCATCCCGATGCCGAACCAGAACCTGTCTCCGGACGAGATCAAGCGGCTGATCTCGTACTTCCATTGGGTGCGCGCCACGGGCGCGCCGCAGGCGCCCGACACGTTGAAGGCGAAGCGATGAGCGCGGCGCCGGGCGTGGCGTCGCGCGCGGGCGTCGTGGCGCTGGCGGCGCTCGTGCTGGCGGGCGCGCTGCTGCTCGCGCCGCCGGCGCTGCGGGCGTGCGGCATCTGCGACGACGACGCCGTCGCCTCGGTCTACGATCACGCGCTGGTGGCGCGCGCGACCGGCCGCGGGCATCTGGTGATCTTCCTGCGGCCGGTGGGGGGCATATCCGCGCCCGCCGCGCGCGCGGCGCGCGCGCTGCGCGCGCTGCCGCAGGTGGATGCCGGCTCGGTGCGCGTGT
>DASSIN010000103.1:0-3602 GCA_035691845.1 Candidatus Eiseniibacteriota bacterium
GCTCGGCGTGCTGGCGCACGCCGCGGGCGAGGCGGCGCGCGCGGGCGGCGCGCTGGTCGTGTGCGCCGCCGACGACGCGCAGCGCTGGGTGCTGCACGTCACCGGGCTCGATGCCGTGCTGGCCGTGCGCAGCACCGAGGCCGAGGCCATCGCCACCTTCGGAGCGCACGCCGCCTAGGCCCGCGCTCCGCCATCGCGCCGCCGCCGCATCCGACCGGGATCGGCGGCGCGCGCGTTTGGGGGGCACGGGTCCCACCCCGGCGCTTGCCGGTTTGCCGCGCGTGCGGTACCACAAGGCGTTCTCCCGCTTGTCCATCCGCCACCGGGGAGGCCGCATGTTCATCGGACACTTCGCCGTCGGATTCGCGGCCAAGGGGGCCGCGCGGCGCACGTCGGTCACCGCGCTGCTCGCGAGCGCGCTGTTCCTCGACATCCTGTGGCCGATCTTCCTGTGGCTCGGGATCGAGCGCGTCGAGATCTCGCCCGGCGACACCGCGTTCACGCCGCTTAGGTTCGTCAACTACCCCTGGTCGCACAGCCTGGTGATGGCGCTGCTGTGGGCGATCGTGCTGGCCGGGCTGTACCGCGCGCGCACGCGCTACGCGATCGGCGCGCTGTGGATCGGGCTGTGCGTGTTCAGCCACTGGGTGCTGGACTGGGTCTCGCATCGCCCCGACCTGCCGATCACGCCGCACGGCGAGGCGCGCGCGGGGCTCGGGCTGTGGAATTCCGTGTTCGGCACGGCGCTCACCGAGATCACCATGTTCGTGCTCGGGCTGATCGTCTACCTGCGCACCACGCGCGCGCGGGGCTGGGCGGGTCACGTCTCGCTGTGGTCGCTCGTCGCCCTGCTCGCGGTGCTGTACGCCGGCACCGTGCACGGCACGCCGCCGCCGAGCGCGGGCGCGGTCAAGGTGGTGTCCACGCTGATGCTGCCGGTCATGCTCGCGTGGTTCATCTGGATCGACCGCACGCGCACGCTGCGGAGCGCGGCGTGACGTTCGCGCGCGTGGCCTGCCTCTACGACGTGCACGGCAACCTGCCGGCGCTGGAGGCGGTGCTGGGCGAGGCGCGGCGCGCTGGCGTGGATCTGGTGGTCGTCGGCGGCGACGTGATGCCGGGCCCCATGTCGCGCGAATGCCTCGACCGCCTGCTGAACCTCGACCTGCCGGTGCGATTCATCCATGGCAACTGCGAGCTGGCCGTGCTCGCGCTGCGCGAGTCCATGCGCACCGGCGCGCCCGTTTCGTACTGGGGCACCACTTCCGGGCGCCCGCTGCAGAGCCCGCATCGCGAGCCGATGGAGTGGGCCGCGCGCCAGCTCACGTCCGAGCACGAGCGCGCGATCGCGGGCTGGCCGCGCACCGAGCGCATCGAAGTGGCGGGCTTGGGCACGGTGTTGTTCTGCCACGGCACGCCGCGCAGCGAGACCGAGGTGTTCAGCAAGCAGACCGCGGAGCAGAAGCTGAAGCCCGTGCTCGACGGGCTCGGCGCGTCGGTCGCGGTATGTGGCCACACGCACATGCCGTTCGACCGCATGGTGGGCGCCACGCGCGTGGTCAACGCCGGCAGCGTGGGCGCGCCGTTCGGCGCCCCCGGCGCCTACTGGCTGCTGCTCGGCCCCGGCGTCGAGCCGCGCCGCACCGATTACGACCTGGCCGCCGCCGCCGAAGCGTTCCGCAGCACCACCGACCCCGGCGCCGCCGAGTCCGCGAAGGAGCTGCTCCAGCCGCCTGCCGAAGCCGACATGCTGGCGCTGTACGCGACCGCGGAGTTGAGCGAGTCGCGCGCTTCGTGACCGCACCAGTTGTCGGCCAGGCGGCCGGCCGCTAGAGTCCCCGCGCGCCGGAACGCCATGCGGAGAGATGTCCGAGCGGTTGAAGGAGCACGATTGGAAATCGTGTAGGCGCTAAACCCGCCTCGAGGGTTCGAATCCCTCTCTCTCCGCCATCTCCGCCGCCGCGCTGCGCGCAGGCGCTTCGGGCCACGCGCGCATCGGCGCAACCGTCGCGCCCGGCTTGCGTTCGGTCCCCTCGCTGATACAATGCCGCGTCCGATCGTCCGGGGGCCCCGGGCGGTCTCCCGACTTCCGTGGGGATGTAGCTCAGCTGGGAGAGCACCTCGTTCGCAACGAGGGGGTCGGCGGTTCGAATCCGCTCATCTCCACCATCTTTACGACCGGGCCGGCGCGCTTCGCAGCGGCCGGACCGGACGTCACGTGGGCCAGGCCCAGCGCAACCCGGACTTGTGAACCCCGTCAGGACCGGAAGGTAGCAGCGGTAAGCAATCCTTCGGGTGTGCCGCTGGTCACCCTGGCCCTTTCTCCTGGGATGCGCCCGTGAGCTCTCGCGCCCTCACCCTCAAGTACCGCCCGCAGACGTTCACCGACATGATCGGGCAGGAGCACGTGTCGCGCGTGCTCGTGCGGGCGCTCGAGACCGGCCGCATCGCGCAGGCCTACCTGTTCACGGGCGCGCGCGGGGTGGGCAAGACCACCACCGCGCGCATCCTGGCCAAGGCGCTCAACTGCGAGCAGCGGGCGAGCGGCGAGCAGCCGGGGCCCGATCCCTGCAACACGTGCTCGAGCTGCGTCGAGATCACCAACGGCGTGTCGCTCGACGTGCTCGAGATCGACGGCGCCTCGAACCGCGGCATCGCCGACGTGCAGGCGCTGCGCGAGAAGGTGCGGTTCTCGCCGGCCGGCGGCCACTGGCGCGTGGTGATCATCGACGAGGTGCACCAGCTCTCGAACGACGCGTTCGCGGCGCTGCTGAAGACGCTGGAGGAGCCGCCGCCGCATCTGGTGTTCATCTTCGCCACCACCGATCCGCAGAAGCTGCCGGACACGATCCGGTCGCGCACGCAGCGCTTCGACTTCGCGCGCGTGCCGGTGCGCAAGGTGGCGGACCGGCTGCTCGAGATCGCGCGCCGCGAGCAGGCGGACCCGAACGGCTGCCGGTTCACGCTCGACGACGACGCGGCGCTGCTGCTGGCGCACGAGGGCGAGGGCTCGCTGCGCGACGCCGTCAGCGCGCTCGATCAGGTGGTGTCGGCGGGCGAGCCGCAGGTGACGGCCGAGCTGGTGCGGCGCGTGCTGGGGCTCGCGGATCGCGAGGCGTTCTTCGCCATCGCCGGCGCGATCGTGGCGCACGATCCCAGGCAGGTGCTGCAGGCGCTGCATCGCGCGTTCGAGAAGGGATTGGACCCGCGCGAGCTGGCCGAGGGGCTGGCCGAGCACTTCCGCCACGTGCTGGTGCTGAAGGTGGATCCGGACGCGACCGACCTGGTGGCGCTCGGGCGTGAGGACCTGGACCGGCTGCGCGCCCAGGGCGAGGGCTGGAGCGAGAACGACCTGCTGCGGCTGCTGCGGATCGCCGCCGAGGCGACGGGCCCGATGCGCGACAGCCCGCAGCCGCTGGTCCACCTCGAGGCCGCCGTGCTGCAGATGGCCACACTCGAGCCGGGCGAGCTGCTGGCGGAGCTGCTCGATCGGCTGGAGGCGCTGGAGCAGCGGCTGGATGGCGGCGCGGGCGTGATTCCGGCGACGGGCGGCGGCGCCGGCGAGCGCGGATTCGGTGCGACGCGTCCGGCGGCGCCCGACG
>DASSIN010000104.1:0-8453 GCA_035691845.1 Candidatus Eiseniibacteriota bacterium
GCAGGGCCCGCCGCGGCGCCGCAGCCGGAGCCGCGACGGGCGCTCCGAGCGCCGCCGCGGGCTCGAGATCCTGCGCGACATGCAGCAGGCCGGCGTCGCGCTCGATCCCACCGAGCGGCTGATCCTCGAGCTGCCGCCCGGCCAGGGCAATCCGCCCTACGGCGACCGCGTCACCGGGCGCGCCATCGACCTGATCGCGCCACTCGGCCGCGGCCAGCGCTGCCTGATCGTGTCGCCGCCCAAGGCCGGCAAGACCCGCATCCTGCAGAGCATCGCCGCCTCGGTGGCACACAACCACCCCGACGTCGCGATCTACGCGCTGCTGGTGGACGAGCGGCCCGAGGAGGTCACCGACTTCAAGCGCAACACGCCGGCCGAGGTGATCGCCGCCTCGAGCGACATGTCGATCCAGGAGCACATCGAGACGGCCGAGTACGCCATGGAGGTGGTGGCCGGGCTCGTGATGCAGGGGCGCGACGTGATGCTGCTGCTCGACTCGATCACGCGCCTGGCGCGCGCCTACAACGCGGGCGGCGACGGCTCGGGCCGCACGATGTCGGGCGGGCTCGACTCGCAGGCGATGCAGTCGCCGCGCCAGATCTTCGGTGCCGCGCGCAAGATCGAGGACTCGGGTTCGCTCACCATCATCGGCACCGCGCTGATCGACACCGGCTCGCGCATGGACCAGGTGATCTTCGAGGAGTTCAAGGGCACCGGAAACAGCGAGATCTACCTGTCGCGCGAGTTGGCCGAACGGCGCATCTTCCCCGCCATCGACATCCCGAAGAGCGGCACGCGCAAGGAGGAGAAGCTGTACCCGGCCGAGGTGGTGCCCAAGCTCCACCTGCTGCGCCGTTTCCTCGCCGGACTCCACCCGCAGGAGGCGATGACGAAGCTGCTCGAGCTGCTGCACAAGTGGAAGACGAACCAGGAAATTTTCGAACTGTTGAAGAGTTGAGCCGCCGGGTGACCGCGCAGCGCGTGACCGCAGCGCGCAGCGCGCCATCACGTTCGCGGCTCGCGCTGCAGCGAACTCGAGCGTTGCGGCCGATCATCGAATCGAATCGCCAGGGACACCCCCGCATCTAGAGTGATGCGTTTGGGAGAGGGCGTTCGAGACTTCGAGTGCGGCCCTCGAAACGAGAACTCTTCTCCCAGACCCAACCTTGGGAGAGGCCGTTCGGGGCATCTCGAGTGCGGCCCTCGAGTCCACGAGCGACTCTCCCGATTGTTTGGGAGGTGTCTTTGCGACCACCCGGGTGCGGCCCCCGGGCCCGCGGGAGCCTCCCAATGTTTTGGGAGGTGTGGGTTGCGGATCACCCGGGTGCGGCCCCCGGGCCCGTGATTCCGCCTCCCTTGTTCTTTTCATGACGACGCCCCGCCGGCGCGAAGCCGGCGGGGCGTTGCCGTTGCGGCCGGGGCCGCCGGTCACACGCGCTCGACGAAATCCCCGGTGCGGGTGTCGATCTTCACGCGGTTGCCGATCTCGATGTAGGGCGGCACCTTGATCTCGAGGCCGGTCTCGAGGATCGCGGGCTTGGACGTGTTCTGCACCGCCGCGCCCTTGATGTTGGGCGTCGTCTCCCTGACCTCGAGCTCGACGAACATCGGCACCTCGACGCCCACCACGCGCCCCTCGAAGTACTGGGCCTCGAGCATCATGCCTTCGATCAGGTAGCCGGTCGCCTCGCCCAGCACGTCCTTGTGCAGCGCGACCATCTCGTAGCTCTCGGTGTTCATGAAGTGGAACTCGTCGGCGGCGCGATAGGAGAACTGCAGGTTGTGCGTCTCCAGGTTGGCGCGCTCGACCTTGTCCTCGGAGCGGAAGCGGTGCTCCGTGTTGCTGCCGGTCTCGATGTTGACGAGCCGGGTCTGCACCATGCCGCGCCAGTTGCCGGGGGTGACGTGCAGCACGTTCGTCACCCGGTGCGGCTTGCCGTTGTGCATGATGACGTTGCCGACCTTGAGCTGGGTCGCGGCGATCATGGGTCCTCCCGAAGGCTCTGCGTGATGCGAGGGTGTCCCCCACCTCGACTCCGAACGCAGGGGCCTCCCGATGCTTTGCGCGGCGAACGATTGTGCCGGAACGGGGATCGACCCGCAAACGCGACGCCCCCGCGGACGTGGCCCGCGGGGGCGTGCGCGTTGGGGCGCGTGCGCTACGGCTGCGACACCGGCGAGGCGAACCGCCCGGGGCCGGCCGGCCCCGGCACGTCCGCCAGCCGTCGCGCGTCCAGCGTGCGACGGATGCGGGCGCGCGTCTCGAGCAGGTGGGCGCGCGCGTAGTCGCCGAGCGTGGCGCCCGCCGCCATCGCGCGCGTGATGCGCTGGTCGATCTTGGTGAGCTGGAGCCGCGCCAGCGCCCGCGCGTCGTCCGGCGTCCCCGGCGCGGGGCTCGTGACCATCGCCGACAGCCGGTCCACGTACGCGCGCTGCAGCTCGCGCCGCGTGCTCGGGCCCTCCAGCGCCTTCATGGCGAGCCCGGGCGCGCCGACCTCGCCCCACACCGCGTGCGTCAGCAGCTCGAACTCGTCCGACAGCCGGAACGGGTTCGAGACGTGCGACTCGGCCTCGCGCACGCGCGCCATCAGGTTCGGCGCCGTGAGCGCGCCGAGCAGCGCGGACTGAATCGCCAGCACGCGGTCGTTGTAGTTGTAGTCGAGCCGCGATGCGGGCCCGCTGCCGAACGCGCTCGGCATCCCCCAGTGCGACCAGCGATCCGGCGCCAGCTCGTTCAGCAGCTGCGGCGAGGCCGAGAACGCGTCGGCCGCGAACGCGCGCCGCGCCAGGAAGTCGATCGCGTCGCGCTGCCGCGCCGCCGGCACCGGCACCAGCGGCGCGCCGTCCTGGTTGTGGTGCAGGCGGTTGTTGTACTGGCCGCCCACGTACTTCACCGCCATGCCGAGCGCGGTCGCGTACTGCGCCAGCAGCGTGTCCATCGCGCGGCGCAGCGTCGGGTAGTCGCCCTCCTTGCCCAGGATGCGCTCCGGCAGCTTGCCGTTGCGCCACAGGCTCTGGATGTAGGCGGTGCGGTCCTTGGCGAAGCCGAGCGGATCGTTGCCGAGATCGAAGATGTTGCTGCGCGGATCGAGCGCGTCGGCCGGGTAGGTGTCCTCGTCGGTCGAGTACTCGTGTCCGTTGTTCGTGGATTCGTCGGCGATCTTCTCGATCGCGGCACGGTCCTTCTGCGGATCGCTCTCGCCGGTCGGCGTGTAGCCGTAGCGGATCACCCAGTCGTCGCAGTCGCCCACCGTGCTGGTGAAGTACTGGCCCTGCTTGCTGCGGTCGGCGGAGATGTTGGGCGTCGGGTAGTCCATCACCGACGAGGTGAGGCCGTGCTGCGACGTCCACGCCACGTCCGACAGCTTGTCGAGCGGCGTCGAGGTGCTGGAGCGGAAGTTGTGGCGCAGGCCGAGCGTGTGGCCGACCTCGTGCATCGTCACTTCGGTGATGGCCTGGCCGATGTACTCCTCGGGCACCGGGCTGCCGGGCGGCAGCGAGCCATCGGCCAGCATGCCGATGTTCATCAGCGCGCCGCCGTCGGCGATCCCCTGCTGCATGTCGCAGCGCAGGTCGAGCGGCAGGAAGCTGGGCCAGTGCTGCGCCTGCATCCACGGCACCGCGTTCTCGGCGATCGCGTCCGGGCCGGCGTAGCGGCGATAGATGTTGCGGTAGCCCTGCACGATCGAGGCCTCGACCAGGATGTCGGCGTCCAGGATCTCGCCCGTGCGCGGATCCACGCGCGAGGGCCCGATCGCGCCGAACGCCGGCTCGCTCGAGGTGATCCAGCGGATGGTGCTGTAGCGCACGTCCTCGGGATCCCAGTCGGGATCGTCGGGCGCGTCCTTGGCGATGATGGCGTTCTTGAAGCCGGCGGCCTCGAATGCCTTCTGCCAGTTCTCGATCCCCTTCTTCACGTACGGCCGGTACTGCACCGGCACGGTGCGATCGATGTAGTACACGATCGGCTTGACCGGCTCCGACACCGCCGCGGTCGGGTCCTTCTTCTCCAGCCGCCAGCGGTTGACGTAGCGCACCCAGAAGCTCTCGTTGTCGTCCTTGCTGAAGTCCTTGACCGCGGTCAGGAAGTAGCCCACGCGGTCGTCCGCGATGCGCGGCTGCATCGGGTGCTCGGGCAGCTTGGAGAACGAGTAGTGCACGGTGATCGGGATGAAGCGCTCGTCCGACACCGCGCTCACGTCGAGTCCCGTGCGGTCGTTGGGCGAATAGGTGAGCAGCGCCTCGACCTCGGCGTTCTCCGGGAACACCTTGATCTTCCCGAGCGCCGAGCGGTCCTTGTCGAACCGCATCGAGCGCGGGCCCAACGGCCCGGCGAGCGCGAATCGCATCTGCTCCGCCAGATCGGGCAGGTCGCTGACCACGAACGGCGCCAGGTCGACCAGCACCTTGCCGTCGTCCTCGCTCTCCACCTTGAGCGAAGCCAGCACCGAGCTGCCGGTGGACAGATCCACCGCCTTCGCCATCGGGTCGTTGTTCGACGCCACGAAGCGCGTGTTCTTCTCGATCACGAGCACGTGATCGCCGGCGCGCTGGAACTCGAGCAGGTGGTCGCCGAGCGGCAGCCCGCCGAGCAGGAAGTTGGAGCCGATGCCGTGCGCGTAGCTCACGATGCACAGCACCGGCTGCTTCATCTGCTCCGGCGTCAGCTCGAGGTACAGGCTCTCGCGCTTCTTGTAGACGTTGAAGAAGCCATGCTGCGCGTCGGCGCCGGTCGTGAGCTTCTTCCAGTCGCCGTAGGGCTTGTCGGGCGCGGCCATGGCCGGCGCGGCGCCTGCCGCCTGCGCCCCGTGCCCGCCGCCGGGCGGGGAGCCCGCCGCGAGCGCCGCGTGACTCCACAGCGCCGCGCACGTGATGGCCAGCAACGAACGAACGCATGACGCGACATGGATCGAACCTCCGGTTGGAGAGCAGGGCCAAAGTCCCTGGCCCGGCGCGCCGCGCGGGCGATCAGCCTGCGCAGCAGAATGAGCGCACGCAGGATAGGCGCGCGCGCCATCGCGATTGTCACCCGCTTGACCGGCGCGGCTTTTGACCCCACAGGCGGGCGGCATGCGCGGCCCGCCGACGCGCGGCGAGCCCGCGCGGGGCCGCAAAAAACCCGGCCGGGGCCGTAGCCTTGGCCGGGATCCCCCGGGCGGTGGTCCGGGGGCAGGTGCGAAGCCACGTCCCCAGAGTCCACCGCTCACCGAAGGTTGAGGTGCTGAACTTCTGGCCGAGACTGGGCATTCGGTCGCGTTCAGCGGGGCTTGAGATGCCCCGATGGGCACGGGGTTCACAGCCCTGATGCGCGTTGACGCCGAATTCACGAGCGACGTTGCGGTAAGCGTTTACACCGAACGCAGCCGGAACAACCGCCGCGCGATTCCACCCGAAACGCTGCGTGCAGAGGCTGCCAGGCGCTGCCCATCGCCACCAAACGAAACGGCCCGGAGCGCTCGCTCCGGGCCGTCCGCGTTCGGTTGTGCCTGGTCGGACTAGAAATCCTCGCCGTAGCCGCCGCCGCCCGGAGGGGCCGCCGGCGCCTTCTTCTTCTCGGGGATCTCGGTCACCAGCGCCTCGGTCGTCAGCAGCAGGCTCGCCACGCTGGCCGCGTTCTGCAGCGCGGTGCGGCTCACCTTGGTCGGGTCGATGATGCCGGCCTCGAACATCTCCACGTAGTCCTCGGTGTCGACGTTGTAGCCGTAGTCCTTCTTGCCGCTCTTCACCTTCTCGACCACCAGCGAACCCTCGGCGCCCGCGTTCTGGCACAGCGTGCGCAGCGGCTGCTCCAGCGCGCGCCGCACGATCTGCACGCCCACCTTGACGTCGCCCTCGACCGTGCCCGCCAGCTTGTCGAGCGCGGGCAGGCTGCGGATGTAGGCCACGCCGCCGCCCGGCACGATGCCCTCCTCGACCGCCGCGCGCGTGGCGTGCAGCGCGTCCTCGACGCGGGCCTTCTTCTCCTTCATCTCGGTCTCGGTCGCGGCGCCGACGTTGATCACCGCCACGCCGCCCGCCAGCTTCGCCAGCCGCTCCTGCAGCTTCTCGCGATCGTAGTCGGACGTGGTCTCGTCGATCTCGCGCTTGATCTGACCGATGCGGCCCTGGATGTCGGCCTTCTTGCCGGCACCCTCGACGATCGTGGTGTTCTCCTTGTCCACGACCAGCCGCTTGGCGCGCCCCAGGTCCTCGATCCGCACGTTCTCGAGCTTGATGCCGAGATCCTCGCTGATCACCTTGCCGCCGGTCAGCACGGCGATGTCTTCCATCATCGCCTTGCGGCGATCGCCGAAGCCCGGCGCCTTCACCGCGCACACCGCCAGCGTGCCGCGCAGCTTGTTGACCACCAGCGTGGCCAGCGCCTCGCCCTCGACGTCCTCGGAGACGATCAGCAGCGGCTTGCCGCGCTGCGCGATCTTCTCGAGCACCGGCAGCAGATCCTTCATGTTCGAGAGCTTCTTCTCGTACAGCAGGATGTAGGCGTCCTCGAGGATCGCCTCCATCGCTTCCTTCTCGGTCACGAAGTAGGGCGAGATGTAGCCCTTGTCGAACTGCATGCCCTCGACCACGTCGAGCGTGGTGTCCACCGAGCGGGCCTCTTCGACGGTGATGGTGCCGTCCTTGCCCACCTTGTCCATCGCGTCGGCGATCATCTTGCCGATGATGGTGTCGGAGTTGGCGGAAATCGTGGCGACCTGCTCGATCTCCTTGTTCTCCTTGACCGGGCGCGACAGCTTCTTCAGCTCCTCGACCACGACGTTGACCGCCTGGTCGATGCCGCGCTTGACGCCCATCGGCGCCGCGCCGGCGGTGATGTTCTTGATGCCCTCGCGGAAGATCGCCTCGGCCAGAACCGTCGCCGTCGTGGTGCCGTCGCCGGCCACGTCGGACGTCTTCGACGCCACCTCGCGCACCATCTGCGCGCCCATGTTGAGATACGGATCGTCGAGCTCGATCTCCTTGGCCACCGTGACGCCGTCCTTGGTGACCGTGGGCGAGCCCCACTTCTTGTCGAGCACCACGTTGCGACCGCGCGGCCCGAGCGTGACCTTGACCGCCTTCGCGAGCTGTTCGACGCCCTCGAGGATCTTGGCCCTGGCCTGCTCGCTGAACAGCAACTGCTTGGCTGCCATGAACTGCCTCCTTAGGAGCGCTGGCGACGCGCCTGGCGGTCGCCGCGCGCCCGATTACTTGTCGTTGAGCACGCCGAGGACGTCGTCCTCGCGCAGGATCACGTACTCCGTGCCGTCGATCTTGACGTCGGTGCCGCTGTACTTGCCGATCAGCACGCGATCGCCCTTCTTCACGTCGAGCGGAATGAGCTTGCCCTCCTCGGTCTTGCGACCGGGGCCGACGGCGACGACCTCGCCCTCCTGCGGCTTCTCCTTGGCGGTGTCGGGGATGATGATCCCGCCCTTGATCGTCTCCTTCTCCTCGATCCGGCGAACCAGGATGCGGTCCGCGAGAGGCCTGACGTTCATGCTTCCTCCTGAATGCGCCTCGCGGCGCTCGAGCGATGTGTTGTCCCGCGGCGCTCCGCCGCGCTTGAACGGCGGTGCTGCGGGGTGCGATGCGGCGTTGCGCGCGCGATGCGGCACGATTCGGCTGCTCCGGCCATAGTTTTCGCAAGATCAACGGGTTGCGACCGGAGTGAAGCCGGCTCACGGGGTGCTGCTGTCGCCGACTTTGCCTGAATGGCACGCATGCTTTGGCGCTCGCCGCTAGGCGTCGCCAAGTTGCCCTGAAACCGTCCCGATGTCAAGTCGGCCGGGCAGCGAAAACCCGGCCGCCCACGTGACGGGGGGCCGGGCCGGCGGGGAGCGGGATTGGGGCTAGTTGGTGGGCTTGGGGGCCTGCTCGAACAGCGCCTGGCGCGGGATCCCATCGAGGAACCCGGTGTTGATCTGGCCGGTCACGACCACGCGCTCACCCGGGACGGGCGTGCGCGAGCGCGTGAACGTGACCATCGTGTCGCGGCCCTGCACCAGGAAGAACGCCCAGCCGCCGGCCAGCGGGAACGCCTGGTCCACGCGCCCGCTCACCGTCACCGTGCGGCCGTCCCACGCCGCCGGCTCGCGCCGGATGTGGGACAGCGGCGTGCCCTGCGGCGCCTGCTGCAGCATGATCACGAGCCCGATCGCGCCCAGCACCACGGCCGCGGCGATCACCTGCGCGCGCCGCTGCGTGCGCACCGCATCGGCCGCCACCATCCACCACGGTTCGGCCAGCGGGGGCAGCACGGTGGCGGGCGAGCCCTTGCCATGCGGGCGCGACGTCCCGCCCGCCGGAATCGGCGACCGGACGTCATCCGGCAGATCGCGCATCGGCGTCGCCTCGTCGTCGTCCGCCGTGACACGCGCGGGCCCGGGCTCGGCCTGATGCCCGCCTGCGAACGCCGGCAGCTTGGGCACGCTGCTGGCCGCGGCGCGCCAGGGCTTGCCATCGGCGGCGCC
>DASSIN010000105.1:0-2965 GCA_035691845.1 Candidatus Eiseniibacteriota bacterium
GTCTCGGCGCGCGTCCGCCGGCGGCGCGGACGCCAGATGGCGGTCGAGCGCGGCGAGCGCCGGCGCCCCCACCGGCACCACGCGCTCGCGCCGGCCCTTGCCGCGCACGCGCAGCATCTGGCTGCCGCGATCGAGGTCGCCGTGGTTCAAGCCCACCAGCTCCGACAGCCGCAGGCCCGACGAATACGCCAGCTCGAGCAGCGCGCGGTCGCGCCGCGCGGTGGCATCGTCGCCCGCCAGCGCGTCGAGCGCGTGCGCGAGATCGGCCGAGGGCAGCGTGCGCGGCAGCCGCTTCGGCAGCCGGGGCGGTGCCACGCCGCGCGCCACGTCGTGCGCGATCACGCCGCGGCGCGCGAGGAAGCGCGAGAACGAGCGCCACGCCGCCAGCGCGCGCGCGGCGCTCGCGGCCGACTTCCCGCGCCGGAACTCGAGCCGCAGCGCGCGCTCGATCAGCTCGCGATCGAAGTGGCGCGGATCGAGCGGCCGGCCGGGGCCGGCCGCGGCATCCAGCAGCCGGGTGATGTCGCGGCGATACGCCGCGACGGTGTGCGGCGAGGCGCGGCGCTGCGCCTCGAGTTCGCTCAGGAAGCGCTCGAGCGCCTCACGCACCGATCGTTTCCGCCGGGAAGCTCGACTTGCACGTCAGGCAGCGCAGCGTCGCGCCCTTGCGGGTCTGCTTCTCGACCAGGAATGGGGCCCCGCACTGCGGGCACGGCGTCAGGCGCGGCTTGTCCCACACGGCGAAGTCGCACTCCGGATAGCGCGTGCAGCCGTAGAAGATCTTGCCGCGCCGCGAGCGGCGCTCGGCGATCTCGCCCTGGCCGCACTGCGGGCAGGTGATGCCGAGCGTGAACGGCTTCGTGAACTTGCAGTCCGGCCGGCGCACGCACGAGATGAACCGCCCGTACGGGCCGTTGCGGGCCACCAGCGCCGAGCCGCACTCGGGGCACGTGCCCTCCACCGGCACCGGCAGCTCCGCCTCGTTGACCGGCCGCGTGTACTTGCACTCCGGATAGCCCGGGCACGCCAGGAACGCGCCGCGCCGGCCGAACTTCTTGACCAGCATCCGCCCGCAGTTCTCGCACGGGATGTCGGTCTGCTCCTCGACCTTGCCCTTGTCCTTCCCGGCGCGCTCCAGATCCTGCGACAGCGGCCCCCACAGGTCGCGCACCACCTGGTGCCACTCCTGCTCGCCCTCCTCGATGCCGTCCAGCTCGTCCTCCATGCGCGCCGTGAACCCGACGTCGAACACGTCCGGGAACGACTCCACCAGCAGCCGGTTGACGGTCATGCCGAGATCGGTCGGCTTGAGCTGGCGGCCGTCGCGCTCGACGTAGTCGCGCCCGGTGATGGTGCCGACGATGGTGGCGTAGGTGCTGGGCCGGCCGATGTTCTCCTCCTCCAGCTTCCGCACCAGCGAGGCCTCGGTGTAGCGCGGCGGCGGCTGGGTGAAGTGCTGCTCCGGACGCACCGGGCGCACCGGCTCGACCGCTTCCTCCTTCGCCTCGGCCAGCGGCACGCGCGCGATCGCGAGCCGCGTGTCCACCGCCAGCTCGGGCAGGCGCGATTCGTTGCCGTCGTCCTCCTCGTCGAGCCCGTACAGCTTCTGGAACCCGGCGAACTTGAGCACCCGCCCGCTGGCGCGCAGCCCGAGCCGGCCCGCCTCCACCTCGACGGTGGTGGCGAGGTACTCGGCCGACGACGCCTGCGATGCCACCGCGCGCTTCCACACCAGGTCGTAGAGCTTGAACTGCTCATCGGTGAGGTGGTCGCGGATGGCATCGGGCGTGCGCGCCACCGACGTCGGGCGGATCGCCTCGTGCGCCTCCTGCGCGCCCTTGCGGCCCTTGTGCTGGCGCGGCGCCTCGGGCACGTACTCGGCGCCGAGCGTGGTCGTCAGCCACTCGCGCATCTCGGCGATCGCCTCGCCCGCCAGCCGCGGCGAATCGGTGCGCATGTAGGTGATGAGGCCGACCGTGCCCTGGTCGCGCAGGTTCACGCCCTCGTACAGCTGCTGCGCGATCTTCATCGTGCGCTGCGCGGTGAAGCCGAGCCGGTTGTATGCGGTCTGCTGCAGCGTGCTGGTGATGAACGGCGCCTTGGGATGCACCTGCGCCGGCCGCGTCTGCACGGTGGCGACGCGCGCCGGCGTGCGCGCCAGCTCTTCGGCCAGCGTCGCAACGCGCGCCGCGGCGTCGTCGCCGCGCAGCTGCCCGTGCTCCAGCTCCTGTTCGCCCACGCGCACCAGCCGCGCGGTGAAGCGCGCGTCGCCGCCTTCGGGCGCCGCCACCGCCGCGCCGCCCTCCGGCTCGTAGTCGGCCTCCAGCGTCCAGTACTCGATCGGCACGAACGCGGTGATCTCGTCCTCGCGCTCGCAGATCAGTCGCAGCGCCACGCTCTGCACGCGCCCGGCCGACAGCCCGTAGCGCACCTTGCGCCACACGAACGGGCTCACCTTGTAACCCACCAGACGGTCGAGCACGCGACGCGCCTGCTGCGCGTTGACGAGGTTCATGTCGATGTCGCGCGGGTGCTCGAGCGCCGAGCGCACGGCGCGCTCGGTGATCTCGTTGAACGTGAGTCGGCGCAGCGGCCGGCGCGCGCCGCCGAGCGCGTTGGACAGGTGCCAGGCGATCGCCTCGCCCTCGCGGTCGGGGTCGGGCGCCAGGTAGATCGAGGACACCGTCTGCGCCGCGGCCTTGAGCTTCGCCAGCGCCTGGTTCTTGGTGCGGATCGGCACGTACTCTGGCTCGAAGTCGTGCTCGAGATCCACCCCCAGCTTGCTCTTGGGCAGATCCATGATGTGGCCGTTCGAGGCCAGCACCTCGAATCCGCGCCCGAGGAACTTCTTGAGCGTCTTGGATTTGGTCGGCGACTCGACGATGACGAGCGACCTGCCGCGGCCGTCGACCTCCGCCGGCGCGGCCGGCGCGCGCTTGCGCGCCGGCGCCTTGCGCGCGGCCTT
>DASSIN010000106.1:0-5454 GCA_035691845.1 Candidatus Eiseniibacteriota bacterium
CGCGTCGGGCGCGGACGGGAGCGGGGCGTCGCCCGCCTCGAGCGTCAGCCGCCACAGCGGCGCGTCGGAGGCGGCCAGCACGCCGCGCACGCTGGCGAGTCCGTCGCCCTCGGGCTCGATCTCGAGTTCCAGCCGCTGCGCGTCGAGCTGGAACTTGAGCCGGCGCGTTTCGCCGAGCGCGCGGCGCACGGCCGGCTGCAGCGGCGCCGTCCACGAATCGAACAGCAGCCGCGCCACGCGTTCGATCACGCCCGCCCCCGTGTCCGTCCCCCGCGCCGGGGAGTGGAGCCCGCGCGCGCGGGCCACCCACGCGGCGGGCGCCGGCGCGGAACGATCGGCCCGCATGGTGCCGACCAGCGCCGCGAGCGCGGCGAGGCGCTCGCGGCAGGTCGTGCATGCGGTGGCCAGATGCGCCTCGACCCAGGCCTCGCGGGCAGCCGCGAGCCGGCCCTCGAGATAATCGAGCGCCTCGGCGGCGTCGAGGTGCTGCGGAGCAGCGTCCGGCCTGCGCTCCGTCATCGGGTCTCCTCGGTTGCGACGCGACGGGGGGATGAGCGCGACGGATGGGATCCGTCATCGGGAAAGGTGGGACCGGCGGGGGCCCTGATACCTTCCAGCCGCTCGAGCGCGCGCTTGAGCCGGGCCATGCAGCGCGCCCGGGTGGGGCCGAGCGAGCCGACCGGGACGCCGAGCCGCAGCGCCACCGCGGCGTAGGAGGGGGTCGGGTCATCGTAGTAGAGCGCCTGCAGCAGGCGCCGGCAGCCCTCCGGCAGCTCCTCCAGCGCCAGCCGCACCATCGCCTGCTGCTCCAGCGCCTCCAGGTCGTCGCCCAGCGCGGGCGCGTCGGCGGCGAGTGTTTCGAGCGGCGCCGGCCCGCCCGACAGCGCCTGCTCGCGCCGCCGGCGCAGCGCCACGGCGCGTGCGATGCGGTCGGTCGTGCTCGCGAGCCAGCGCACCAGCGAGCGCGCGTCGCGCAGGCGCGGCAGCCCGCGCACGAGCGCGGCGAACACGTCCTGGAACACGTCCGCGCCGTCCTCGTCGGACAGCCGCCAGCTCCGGATCACCGAGTACACCAGCCGGTGGTGGCGGGAGAGCAGCTCGTCCCAGGCGCGCGCGTCGCCGGCGAGGCAGCGGTCCACCAGCTCGGCGTCGCGGCCGGGGTCGAACACGGGCGGCTCGCTCACGAGACCCGCCGCGCGTGCGCCGGGACGGCGCCGGGACCGGCGGGATGGCGGGAGCGCGGCGCGCCGATACCGACGAGGCCGCCCGGATGGAGCCGGCCGACGCGGGATGTATCAGGCGTGGGGCTGCCGCCACCTGTCACGTCGCAAGGAGAAATCGGGTCCCCCCTGTCCGAATCATCGGTCCGAAGGCTCCCTGCAAACCGGCCGTCCGTGCTGGTTCGCGTCGAGGCACATGCATCCAGGGCTGACCGAATAGCCCCGGCGCTACCCTCGGATGGCCGCATCAAGCGCTCGGAAGACTGGTCTCCGGCGAAATTCCCCCGTCCTGCGTGCGCGGGCGCGAAGCTTCGGAGGCGGTTGCCGGGCGAGGCAGATCCCGCCCGGAGGCGTTTCGAGGCTGGTCTCCTCGAACGTTCTCCGGGATGCGGATTTTCCGCCCCGCGCGTTCGAACGGCCGCGCCCCCCACACTGCCACAGCGGCGCTTCGTGCGCCCGTGCGTCCGCGATCGCGCCGGAACGCCGCGCCTCGATCAGCCGCGGACCACGCTCTCCTCGGCCGGGACCGCCATGCGCGCGGCCGGGACGAGCGCAGCCGGCGTTCCCAGCACCCAGCGCTCCGCCCACATCTGGAGCGACAGGATCGCCCACAGCGTGCGCCCGCGCTCGGCGTGGCCGCCGAGATGCGACTGCAGCACCGCCTCGACCGCGCCCGGATCGAGCACGCCCGCGCGCTCGATCCGCGCCCGACCCAGCGCGTCGCCGACGCGCTCGCGCCACGGCCCGCGCGCCCACGCCGAGAACGGCGGCGAGAACCCCTGCTTCCGGCGCCGCACCACATCGGCCGGCAGCAGCCCGCGCGCGATCTCCTTCAGCACCCACTTGCCGTGGCTGCCGCGCAGCCGCGCGCGCTCGGGCAGCCCGAGCGCCCAGCCCACCAGCGAGCCACGCAGGAATGGCGCGCGCGACTCGAGCCCGTGCGCCATGGTGCAGCGGTCGACCTTGGTGAGCAGTCCGCCGCCCAAGTACACCTCGAAGTCGAGCACCTGATAGGCGGCCAGGCTGGGATCGGCGGCGGTGCCGCCGTGGGGCGTGCCGGCCAGCGCGCGCGCGGCCTGCGCCAGGTGGCGCGTGGCGGTGTCGGGCGCGAGCCCGGCGCGCAGCGCCGGTGACAGCAGGGAGAGCGCGTCGCGCGGCGTGGCGGTGCCGAACCACGCCACGTGGCGCTCGAACGGCGGCAGGTCGCGCGTGGCGAGGAAGCGGTCGATCAGCACCGGCAGGCTGGCGTGGTGCGACGCCGGCCGCCGATGCGCCCACGCGCGGGCCGCGGCCGCGAGCGGCGCCGGCAGCGCCTGGGCGATCGGCGCCCAGCGGTGGCCGAGGTAGGTGGGGTAGCCCGCGAACAGCTCGTCGCCGCCTTCGCCGGTGAGCACCACCTTCACGTGGCGCGCGGCGTGGCGCGCCAGCGCCCACGTCGGCAGCACGCTCGGATCGCCGAGCGGCTGATCCATGCCGGCCGCGAACCGCTCCAGCGCCTCGGCGCCTTCGGCCGCGCCGAACTCCCACACGTGGTGCTCGAACCCGAGGTGGCGCGCGGTGGCGCGCGCGGCCTCGGACTCGTCGTAGCCCGGGCCCTCGACCTTGAGGCTGAACGCCGGCACGCGGTGCCCCTCGCGCGCGAGCAGCGCCGCGATCAGGCCCGAGTCCACGCCGCCCGACAGCAGCACGCCGCACGCGACGTCGGAGGGGACGCGCGAGTTGACGGCGTCCGACAGCACCTCGCGCGTGAGCGCCACCTGCCGCGCGTCGTCGCGCACGTGGGCGGCGGCGGGATCCACCGCGTCCCACGCGCGCCACCAGCACGCCACGTGCGGCGCGCGCCGCGGCGCCTCGAACTGCGCCGTGTGCCCGGGCGGCACCACGTGGACGTCGCGCCAGCCGGTGTCCGCGTGGGCGAAGCAGCCGTGCACGAGGTAGCGCGCCAGCGCGGCGGGGTCGGGCACGCGCGCCACCCACGGCAGCGCCAGCAACGGCCCGGGCTCCGATGCGAACGCCACCCGGCCCTCGCCCTGGCAGAAGAACAGCGGCTTCTCGCCGGCGCGGTCGCGCGCCAGCACCAGCAGCGTCCGCTCGGGATCCCACACCGCGGCCGCGAACATGCCGTCCAGCTCGCGCGCGAACTCGGGGCCGTGCACGCGGTACAGCTCGGGCACGAGCGCGGTGTCGGGGCCGTCGGGAATGCGCGCGCCGCGCACGTGCAGGTCGGCCGCCAGCGCGCGATGGTTGTAGATCTCGCCGTTCACGACCGCGCGCACGCGGCCGTGGCCGTCCTCGGGCACCCGCACCGGCAGGTGCGGCGCCACGATCGCGAGCCGCGCCACGCCGATCGCGACGCCATCGGCGTCCGACACCGCCACGCCGTCGGGCCCGCGGTACGCGAGCCGCGCCAGCATGGCGTGCACGAGCTCCAGCCGCTCGGGCCCGGCGAGATCCGGCGCCCACAATCCCGCGATGCCGCACATGCCTGCTACTCCGGGACGGAACAGGCTCGAACGAGGGCGGCGTGGAAGCGGCCGTCCGTGAAGATGGGAATCCCCGTCCGGCCGGGGGACCGCGCCGGGGTGACGAGAACGACCATGCTATCACGCGCCCCGGAGCCGGCCGGAGCGGCCGCGGGCGCGCCGGCCGCGGGCGCTCCGGGCCCACCGGGCGCGGCGGCCGCGCGCAGGGTCCACTGCCCGCGACGTTCCAGCGCCTCCCGATAGCGGGCCTGGTAGGTGCTCGTGGTCACGTGCGGATCGGCGGCGACGATGGCCGACGAGCGCCCGAGCGCGAAGTCGGTGCCCGGACTCCAGCAGTCCTCGAACACGACGGCGGCCCCGGGCGCGCGCGCGTGGATCGCCGCGGCCAGCGGCTCGCCGGATTGCGAGCGCGCGTAGCGCAGCAGCCATGGCCCGCCCGCGATCAGCAGCGCCACCGTGAACGCCGGCGCGTACCCGATGCGCAGGAAGCCGCGCCGTCCGGCGCCCGCGCGCGCGGCCAGCCACGCGAGCGGCGGCACCACCGGCAGCAGGTATGTGACGAGCTTCGACTGCGACAGCGTGAAGAACACGGCCGCGAACGCCACGAACCCGAGCATCACGCGGTCGGCACGGTCCGGCGCGCGCAGCCGCGCCCACGGCGTGGCGAGCGACCACGGCAGCGCGCCGGCCACCAGCACCGCCGGCACGAACCACCACCCGTGGCCGCGATGGAAGTGGCCGGTCGCCATGCGCTCGAGCGACTCCTCGAGGAACGCGTAGTGCGGGTATTCGGGAAAGCGCCGGGTGGCGAGCGCGAACCACGCGCCCGGAACGCCGAGCGCCACGAGCCAGCCCGGCCACCACGCCAGCCATGCGAGCGGCGCGCGCGTGCGCACGAGCAGCGCCGCCGCCAGCGACCCGCCCGCCGCCCACGCCAGCATCACCGGGCCCTTGACCAGCACGCCGGCCGCGACCGCCGCGAACATCGCCAGCCGGCGCGCGAAGGACGGACCGGACTCGAGCTCGTCCACCAGCCCCACGATCACGAGCCCCACGCACAGCGCGAGCGGCATGTCGAAGATGACGTACGCCGACAGCACCGCGTAGAGCGGCGCCGCGGCCGCCAGCGCCACCACCGCGCGCGCGAACGCCGGATCGCGCCGCCGCGCGGCGAGCGCGCCGAACGCGAGCAGCAGCGCGAAGCCGGCCAGCGCCGCCGGCAGCCGCGCGGCCCGCCGGTTCACGCCCGCGACCGACATCGCGGCCGACTCGGCCCAGAACAGCGCGGGCGGCTTGTCGAGATAGGCCATGCCGGCCAGGTGCGGCACCTGCCAGTCGCCGCCTTGGAGCATCTCGCGCGCGACCTCGGCGTTCCGGCCCTCGTCCGGATCGAGCAGCGGACCGATGCCGGCGAGCAGCACGCTCGCGACCAGCGCCAGCGCCGCGAATGCGATCCACAGCCGATCGCGCGCGGGCGGCGCGGCCGCGTCGCGCGCGCCGGGGCCGGATGAGGACGCGCGCGCGGTCGCCGCCTGGCTCACGGCGCGCCGTGCTCCTCGAGCGCGCGGAACGCCTCGGGCGCGTTGCTGGTGCGCAGCTTCAGCTCGGGCAGCCCGAACAGGACGACGAGTGCGGCCACGAACACGATGCCCGCGCCGCCCCACCAGATGCGCGCCACCGCCGCGGCGAACGCGCGCCGCACGGCCGCGCTCGCGCGGTCGGCGACCCCGGCCGCGATCCCGCGCTCCGCC
>DASSIN010000107.1:0-5195 GCA_035691845.1 Candidatus Eiseniibacteriota bacterium
GCCGCCGTCGCGCCCGAGCGCGCCGCCCGCCGCCGATCCGCGCGGCGCGGTCAGCGTGCACGAGGCCGGCGGCGCGGGTGACGACGACCAGCGCTCGAGCGCGGTGCGCGTGTGGGGCGGGCGCACGATCCCTGGCGGCGAGGCGCGGCGGGAGCCAGCGGGCGACTGCGGCTGCATCGTGCAGGGCACGATCGAGGTCCGCTCCAGCCGGCCGCTGGCCGATCCGCTGCGCGTGCGGGTGTCGGTGGAGCAGCATCCCGCGTTGGCGGACACGGTCGAACTGTTCATGGGTTCGCCGCGGCCGTTCATGCTGCGAGGGCTGCCGTGCGGGCAGCACCGGCTGAACGTGGAGATCCTCTCCCGGCGGCGGTTCCGGGTGACCTCGCCCGAGGCGCTCGGACTGTTCGACTGCTCGAGCGGGGCGCTGCACCATCCGCGCATCGTGCTCGAACCGCGCTGACCGCGGTGGCCGGCGCGACGGGCGCGGCCCGCACGGCGGCGACCGGGGGGCGGGTTGCGGTAGGCTCGTGGCGTTGAGCCCGGACCCCCGGGTGTCCCCCACCGCCAGCCTCCGGAGCCGTCATGCGTGAACAGGACCTGTTGAAGCTCGTGTGGGTCGCCGACCCGCAGATCTCCCCCGACGGATCGCGCGTGCTGTTCACGCGCGTGGCCGTGGACGCCGATGCCGACGAGTACGTGACGAGCGTGTGGCTCGCCGACGTCGAGCACGACGAGGTGCGCGCGCTCACCTACGGGCGCGGCGATTCGCAGCCGCGCTGGTCGCCGGACGGCCGCCGCGTGGCGTTCATCCGCTCGCCGGGTCCGAAGCAGCCCGGGCAGCTGGCGGTGCTGCCGCTGGAAGGCGGCGAGGCGCGCGTGCTCACCACGCTCGCCAAGGGCGCGAGCGAGCCCGCGTGGTCGCCGGACGGCGCGCGCATCGCGTTCCTGTCGGGCACGAATCCGCAGCTGGACTCGTCCGAGAACAAGAAGCCGAAGCACGAGCCCGCGCGCGTCGTGACGCGGCCCGAGTTCCGGATGAACGACAAGGGCTTCCGCGACCCCGAGCATCTCGATCACGTGTGGGTGATCGACGCCCGGGGCGGCGAGCCCAGGGCGCTCACCACCGGCACGCGGTTCGAGGAGGCATCCCCGCGCTGGTCGCGCGATGGTCGCGCGGTGCTGTTCCTGTCGGACCGCCGCGAGGAGCCGTGGTTCGGTCCCGATCACGCCGCGCTGTACGCGGTGTCGCCCGGGCTGGCGCAGCCGACGACGGGCGAGGCGCTCGAGCTCGTGGCGTCCGTGCACGGCCCCATCCGCGCGTTCGTCGAGCGCGAGGACGGCGCGTACGCGGCGGTGGGCGGGATCTGGCCCGAGCAGCCGCGCTCGTGCAATTCCAACGACGTGCTGCTGTTCGAGCCGGGACCGCTGCCGCGCCGCGCGCCGCGCGTGCTGACCAAGCAGTGGGGATTCGAGATCGGCGACGGCATCAACTCCGACCAGCACCCGCCGCGCGGCGGCGGCGCGATGCCGCTCGCGTTCGCGGACGGCGGCCGCGCGGTGCTGACGGTGGCGGCGAAGCACGGGGCCGCGATGCTGGCGCGCGTGGACGTGGCGAGCGGCGTGCTCGAGACGCTGACCGACGACCAGCACGAGGTGGCGTGCGGCTCGGTGTCGGCGGACGGCACGCGCGTGGCCGTGACGCTCGGCAGCGTGCGCAACCCGGGCGTGCTCGCGCTGTGGGACGGCGCCGCGCGCACGCTGCGCACGCTGTGGGACCCGAACGCCGAGCTGCTGGAGAACGCCGTGCTCGGCAGCGTCGAGTCGTTCTGGTATCCGAGCTTCGACGGCCAGCGCATCCAGGCGTGGCTGGTGAAGCCGCCGGGCTTCGATCCCGCGCGCAAGCATCCGCTGGTGCTCGAGATCCACGGCGGGCCGCACACCGCCTACGGCGTCGGATTCTTCCACGAGTTCCACGTGCTGGCCGAGGCCGGCTACCTGGTGCTGTACACCAACCCGCGCGGCAGCACGACCTACGGCGCCGAGTTCGGCAACTGCATCCAGTACAAGTATCCGGGCGAGGACTACGACGATCTGATGGCTGGCGTGGACGCGGTGATCGCGCGCGGAGGCGTTGACGAATCGCGCCTGGGCGTGACGGGCGGGAGCGGCGGCGGGCTGCTGACCAACTGGATCGTGACGAAGACCAGGCGCTTCGCCGCCGCGATCACGCAGCGCTGCGTGGCCGACTGGGCGTCGATGTACTACGCGTGCGACTTCGCCATGTTCCAGCCGTTCTGGTTCCGCGGGGCGCCGTTCCAGGACATGCAGGACTACCTGGCGCGCTCGCCCGTGACCTATGCGGACCGGATCGAGACGCCGCTGATGGTGATCCACAGCGAGGAGGACTGGCGCACGCCGATCGCGCAGGGCGAGGCGATGTTCCGCACGCTCAAGCACCAGGGCAAGCGCACCGTGATGGTGCGGTTCCCGGGCGAGAGCCACGAGCTGTCGCGCAGCGGCACGCCGTCCCATCGCGTGCAGAACCAGCAGCACATTCGCCGGTTCTTCGATCACCTGCTGCTCGGCCAGCCGGCGCCCGAGTACGAGCTGGAACTCGCGCGTGCGGCCGAGCCCGAGCCGGTGGCGGCGCCCGTCGCGCGCTGAGGTCCGCCCGCAAGCGAAGCGGCTCCCCGGAAGCCGGGGAGCCGCGTTCGTTTGCCGTCCGTGCCTGCGTCAGCTGTTCGAGCGACCGTCCCAGCCGCCCTGGTTCCAGCTGCCGTCACCGCCGCGCGATCCATCGCGGTTGCGGTTGCGATCGTGGGACCGCCGTCCGCCGTCGTTCCAGCGCTGATCCGAGCCGTTGCGGTCGCCGTCGAACCCGCGGTTGCGATCGAAGCTGCGGTCGCCGTTCCAGCCGTCACGCCCGCCGCGCAGCTCGCGCTGCTTGCGGAAGCGCCGGTGCGGGTACTGGCGGTCGCCGTACGTGCCGTGGCTGTAGCCGTAGTAGCCCGGGTCGCCGAACTGCAGCGAGACGCGCAAGCCGTCCGCGTGCGCGCTCGTCATGCTGACCGCCAGCGCCAGCGCCACGGCGACGGCGCCGCCCGCGGCGTACTTCCACACGCGCTGAATGCCGTTCATGTGATTTCTCCTCGGAACGACCCGGGAGCGCTCAGCCGCGGCGCATTGCCGCTGCTCGCGCCCCACGTTTGCCGCACGGCCGTTCGGCAGATGGAGTCGGTTCGCGGGGCAGAGCAATGCAGCCGCCATGCCACGGGCGGCCAAGGCTGTGCCTGGTCGCGCAACCGCCTGCCGCGCGCGCATTACGCCTGGCGGGCGCGGCCGTGGCGGAGCGATCGGGCGAGTGCGCGTTCGCTCCTGCGGGAGCACCCGGGGCGGCGAACTGTGCGGTGATCCCGGAGCGCGGCGGTCAGTTGCTGCGGTAGTTGCCGAACTTGAGCTCGACGCCGTAGTCCTGCTGCTTGAGCAGCACGATCACGCCCTGCAGCGCGTCCTTGTCGGGCGACGACACGCGCACGGTGTCGCCCTGGATCGCGGCCTGCACCTTCTTGAGCTTGGCGTCCTTGATGGTGCGCGCCACGTCGCGCGCCATGTCGGCCGTGAGGCCGTCCTGGATCGCCACCACCTGCCGCACGGTGGCGCCCGCCGCGGGCTGCACGTCGCCCGGCGTCAGGTTCTTGAGCGGCACGCTGCGGCGCACCATCTTGCTCTGCAGCACGTCCCACATCGCCCTCAGCTTGTAGTCGTCGGGCGCCGACAGCGTGATGGTCTTGTCCTTCTGCGACAGCTCGATCGCGACCCTGGCGCCCTTGAAGTCGTAGCGCTGCGTGATCTCCTTGGTGGCCTGGTCGACGGCGTTCGTGACCTCCATGAAGTCCACGCCGGTCGTGACGTCGAACGAGTTCGTGGCTGCCAACAGCGTCTCCTGTCAGGCGGCCGGCGCCGCGCGCGCGGCGACCCGCCGGTAGATGGATTCGATCGCGGACACCACCGCCTCGCGCCCGAAGCGCTCGATCGCGTGGCGGCGGATGGCGGCGGCATCGTACGACCTGGCGTTCCCGCGCACGAAATCGAGCGCGTCGGCCAGCGCCGGCGCGTCGCGCACCGGCACCAGCACGCCGGCGTCGGGCGTCACGATCCACTCCGGTCCGCCGCAGCGCGTGGCCACCACCGGCCGCCCGCACACGAGCGCCTCGACGTAGACGATGCCGAACGATTCGTGCCGGCTCGGCAGCACGAACGCGTCGCATCGGGCGAACCCCGCGCGCGCGGCGTCGCGCTCGAGCTGGCCCGGGAACTCGGCCAGATCCGCGATCGCCAGCGCGCGCGCCCGGGCGCGGAACCGTTCCAGCGCCGGGCCGCCGCCCGCGATCCGGAACTTGAGCCGCGCGCGCTCGGCGGGCGGGAGCCGCGCGGCCAGCAGCGCGATCGCCTCCAGCAGGTCGCCGATCCCCTTCGACGGATCGATCCACGCCAGCGTGTAGAACTCGAACGTGTCGCGCGCCGGATGCGACGCGAGCGGATAGCGCCGCTCGTCCACCAGGTTCGGGATCACTTCGGGCGCCGGCAGCCCGAACGACGCGATCCGTTCCGCCAGCGCGGGGGAGACGGCGATGCGCGCGCCGGCGCGCGCGAGCGGCTCGGCCAGGATCGGCTTGAGCCGGCCGTCGAGGCGCGCGTACACGGGCAGCGGGAACGGCCCCATGTGCTCGGTGATCACGTAGGGGATGCCGGTCTCGTGCGACAGCCCCATCGCGAGCCAGCCGGCCGGATAGCTGCCGTGGGCGTGGATCACGTCCACGCCGCCCATCACGTGGCGCGCGCGCCGCAGCGTCTCGCGGCACGATGCCAGCAGCGCGCGCTTGTTGCCGCCCAGCGCGCGCTCCGGCCACCACAGCGCGGGCGTCATGATCTCGGTGACGTTGGCGGCGGTGGCGCGCTCGCTCGGGCGCAGCGCCAGCGCGTCGAACAGGCAGCGCGGCGAATGTCGGAAGTGGGCGCTGGAGACGAACCCTTCGCCCTGGCCCCACAGCGCGACGGCGATGCTCCAGTCCGGACGCAGCTCGGAGATCGCCCGCACCTGCTCCTGGATGAACACGCCCTCCCACGGGTAGCAGCGGTGCGGCCACCACGAGGGGATGACGAGCACCCTCACCTGGCGCCGGCCCCTGGTCGCG
>DASSIN010000108.1:0-5758 GCA_035691845.1 Candidatus Eiseniibacteriota bacterium
GCGGGATCGGCGGCGACCTCGGCGCGCAGCAGTGGCGCGGCGGGCAGCACCCACGGCAGCGCCGCGATCCACGCGAACGGCCCGCGCCGCACCACCATCACCGGCGCGCCGGCCACGAGCCCGGCGTCGTCTTCCACCACCACGCACCCCGCGCGGTGGCCGGGCAGCACGGCGGCGATCGCCGCCGGCAGCCCCGCGCGATGCGTGGGGCCGGCGGCGGGATCGGCGGCCACGAGCCCGTCCCATCCGCACGGGACGTGCTCGACGAAGCGCGCGATCAGTGCAGCAGCACCACGCGCGCCGTCACGGCGCGGCCGGCGCTCTCCAGACGCACGAAGTAGACGCCGGGCTTGACGAGCGCGCCGTGCGTGTCGCGCCCGTCCCACACCTGCGCGCCGTCGGCGGCGTCGAAGCGGTGCACCACGCGCCCGGCCACGTCCACGATCGCGCCGTGGTAGCTCGCGGCGTTGCCCGACACGCGCAGCCCGATGCCCAGCGCCGTGATGCGCGCGGGGTTCGGGTACAACGACACCGACAGCCCGGCCGGCAGCGACGGCGGCGGCGCGACGTAGTGCGGATCGTAGCGGGACAGCCCGGTCGAGGTCGCGAGCCACACCACGCCGGTGGCCGGATCCACGCGCACCGTGCGCACCTCGTCGTTGGCGATCGGCGAGTTCTGGCTGGTGAAGTCCTGCTGCGTGCCGTTCGGCCGATAGACGCGCAGCCCGGCGGTCGTCCCCACCCACACCGAGCCGTCTGGACCGACGTCGAGCGGATGGCACGCGCCGCGCGGTGCGGGATTGGCGGGCAACTCGAGCAGCTGCGGCGCCTGCGGGAGGTTGCCGGGGAAGTAGCGGCGGATGTCCTGCGTGGTCATCACCCACACCGAATCCCCGTACATCGCGATCCCGAACACGTCGAGCGTGTGGCTCAGGTCGCCGTTCGAAACCTGGACCAGCGGGCCGGCCACGGTGTCCGGCAGCTGGAACACGTCGATCCCCGCCCGGCCGTAGCCCACCCACAGCCGGTTCAGCCGGTCGAGCGCGAGCGCGCGCACCTGGATGCCGTTCATGGTCGCGATGCTGCGCGGGTTGTAGTTGGCGCGGTACACGCCGGCCGAATCGTAGTACTCGATCCCGATCGGATCGGGATTCGGGTCGAGGCCGTTGCTGTCCATGCCGAACCAGTGCCCGTTGTGGGCATCCACCACCGCCGACCACGCGAACGTGTGCTTGTCGGCCGGGAAGCTGTCGGAAGGCGTCTCGTGCACGAACGAGGGCGGCGAGCTCGAGTCGTCGAACCGCTCGATCGCCGTGCTCCAGTCGGCCACCCACTTGTGCCCGTCGCGATCCGCCAGCATCGCGAACGTGTAGGCGGCGGCCAGGAACGTGGTGTCGCAGCCCGAGGCGCACGCCTGGAACGGCCAGTTGCGCCAGTGGGCGCCGTCGAGGCGGCCGACGCCGCTCTGGAACCCGTCCACGTACACGGTCGCGCCGTCGATCAGGACGTTCTGCAGGTCGTTGCCGGGCGGAGTGTCGAACGGGTGCACCGTCCACAGCGCATCGCCCGCCCGGCGCTCGTGCAGGCCGTCCTTGCCCGCCACCCACACGTCGCCCGCGGGGTCGGTGGCGGCGACGCGCACGCCGATGCACGGCTCGTACAGCGGCGCGCAGTCGGTGCGCGAGCCGAGGTCCGGCGACACCAGCCGCCACGTGAACCCGTCCCAGCGGTACAGGCCCTGCGCGCCGCCGTTGTCGAGCGTCGATGCGAAGATCGCCCCGCCCCAGTCGGTGAGCGACTCGACCGAGCCGATGCCGCTCAACGCGTGCCATCGACCGTCACCCGGGTTGTAGAAGTAGCTCTGCTCGCCCGCCACCGCCATCAGCGTGCGGCCGTCCCACGCGAGCGCCGTCGGCCCCGAACTGAGCCCGGTGTTGACGGGCCGCCACTCGGTGAGCTGGGTGGACAGGTGGCTCACGTACACGCCGCCGAGCGTGGACACCCACACCGAATCGCCGACCGCCACGATGCCGGTGACGTGGTTGTCCGCGAACGGCGAGGGATTGACGCCGTCCGGGAGCGCGCCCGCCACCTCGAACCCGTTCCACAGCGCGAGCCCCTGCTCGGTGCCGATCCACATCGTGTCGGCCACCGCGCGCAGCACGGTGACGGCGCCGCCCGGCAGGCCGTCGAGCGCGCTCACCACGTCCCAGCGCCGCCCGTCCGCCGAGCGCCGGCTCACGCCGGCGTCGGCGGTGCCGAGCCACAACCGGCCGGAACGGTCGAACGCCAGCGCGGTGAGCGCGTCGCTGGCGAGTCCGACCGGGTCGCGCGTGGTGCGCGTGACGGCATCGGTCGAACGCACGTAGCGCAGCAGGCCCGCCTCGCGCGAGGCCGCCCACACGGTGTCGCCGCGCACGGCCATGCCGCTGAAGCCGTAGGGCCGGATCCACGTCTGCCACGCGCCGTCGGCGCGGGCGGCGGCCGGGGCGAGCAGCGCCAGGGCCGGCACGGCGAGCGCGGCCACGAGCCGGGCGGTGGCCCGGCGCGTGAGACACCACCTCATCAGGCTCACTCCACGCGGCCGAACAGGTCCAGCAGGCGCAGCCGCCACACCATGCCGGCGGCCTCCCAGATGATACGCCGATTCATCTTCGACGTGCCGGCCCGCCGGTCCACGAACGTGATCGGGATCTCCCGCAGCCTCAACCTGCGCTTCCAGCACTTGAACGACATCTCGATCTGGAACGCGTAGCCGTCGGACTGCACGCGGTCGAGCCGCAGCGCCTCGAGCGCGTGGCGCCGGAAGCACTTGAACCCGCCGGTCGCGTCCCACAGCGGCAGCCCGGTGATCACGCGCGTGTACACGTTGGCGGCGTACGACAGGATCAACCGCTTGAGCGGCCAGTTGACGACCGTGACCTTGCCGTTCAGATAGCGCGACCCCAGCACCACGTCTGCGTCCTTCGCCGCCTCCAGGAACTGCGGGATCGCGTCCGGATCGTGCGAGAAATCGGCGTCCATCTCGAACAGGAACTGCGCGCCGCGTTCCAGCGCCCAGCGGAACCCCTCGATGTACGCCGAGCCCAGCCCGCGCTTGCCGGCGCGCTCGATCAGGTGCACGCGCTGGCACCCGTCCATGCGCTTGCGCACGATCGCGCCCGTGCCATCCGGCGAGCCGTCGTCCACGACCAGCACGTGCAGCTCGCCCGGCAGCGCCAGCACTCGCCCGATCAGCGCGTCGATGTTCTCGGCTTCGTTGTAGGTCGGAACGATCACCACGGTGTCCACGGCCCGAGTTCCCGGAGGTCAGGCCGCTTCGCGCGCCGGCGCGGCGGGCGCCTGCGGGCGCGGGCGGCGCAGCCACGCGGCCGCGAACAGCGCGAGGATCACGAGCAGGCTGCCGATCGTGAGCATCAGGCCCTGCCGCACCGCACGCGACTGGAACCGGAACACGACCTGGTGCCGCCCGGCGGGCACGGCCACCGCGCGCAGCAGGTAGTCGGAGCGCAGCACCTCGGTGGGCCTGCCGTCCACGGTCGCGACCCAGTCCGGATACCACGCGTCCGCCAGCTGCAGCAGGCCAGCGCCCGGCGTGTTCACGTCGATCGAGACGTCGTTCAGGCCGTAGTGCGTGATCGTGGCGGTCGCGCCCGTCACGGTCCCGAGCTTCAGGTGCGGGTCGTGATCGAGGAACACGAACTGCCCCACCTCGGCCATGCCGAGCGAATCGCCGCGCACGTCGATCGAGTCGAGGATCGACTCGTTCGGCTGCACCACGTGGTACTGCCCGAACACCATGGCGCGCGGCAGCGCATCCAGGTTCTGGTACACGAATCCGGAAGGCCCCTGGTAGACGGGCTTCAGGAACGGCGGCGTGCGCTCGAACGCCTGCGGCGCGACGATGTAGCGGATGTTGAGCACGCGGTGCCACACCAGGTTGCCGCCGTGCGTCTTGTCGAGCAGGTGCTGGTACAGCTTGGGCTTCGCCGCCTGGTAGCCGCCCAGCGTGGCGATGCCGAAGCCGGCGTAGCGGTTGCTCTGGAATTCCTGCGGGTCGAGGCTGAACACGCGGAAGCTGCCGGGCGGCCCCGCCTTCTCGAGGAAGTCCACGACGTCGTCGCGGCCGACGTCGAGGTTGCGCGCCACCGCGGGGCCCACCGCCGGGCCCATCACCGATGCGCTCACGTGCCACAGATCGAACAGCAGCAGCACGAGCACGCCCGCCGTGGCGATCACGGCCGGCAGGCGGCCGCGGCGCGCGAGCCACGCGATCCCGAGCGCCAGCAGCGCCAGCACGCACGCGCGGGCGAGATCGGGAACGAAGCGCCGGTACGCCTCGGCCGCCGCGGTGGCGTCGTACATGTGCGTGGTGAGCGAGGTCACCGCCAGCCGGTGCTGCACCGCGGTGGTCATGTACGCACGCTGGAATCCCTGCTGGCCCATCACGCCGGCCACGAGCACCACCGCGATCACCGCCGCCAGCACGGCGATCGCCCGGCTCACGCGGCGCGCGCGCCGCGCCTCGTCGCCCGCGGTCAGGATCGCGCTCCACCCCCACGCCACCGCCAGCGCGGCCGCCAGCTCGAACAGGATCACGATCATCACCGGGATGCGGAACTTGTTGAACAGCGGCGCGTGCAGGTAGAGGAAGTGGTACACGGGGCCGAACTTGCCGAGCCCGATCAGCACCGCGACCACTGCGGCGAGCAGCGCGAACACGCGCGCCGGGCCGTTGGCGAAGAACGCGGGCACCGCCAGCGCCGCGGCCACCAGGCCGACGTAGTAGTTGGGATAGTCGGTGAACGGCATCGCGCCCCAGTAGGTGGCGCTGCCGAACCCCGCCCACCACGACACCAGGATCGACGGCAGCTCCCAGGGCGCCATGCTCCACGACGTGGCGTAGTCGAGCGCCACGCCGCCGTTCGGCTCGGAGCCGCGGATCGACCACTGCGCGTAGTCGCGCAACGGCATGTTGTAGAACCCGGCCAGCCCGAACGCCAGCGCCGCGGCGCCCGCGACCGCCAGCGCGCGCCCGGTCATGCCCGCCAGCTGCTCGCGCCGCTTGATCGCGGTCGCGACCCACACCACGAGCGCGTACAGCGCCACGGCCAGCCAGGTGTAGAAGCAGATCTGCACGTGGCCGCGCAGCAGCTGGAACCCGCCCGCCAGCGCGAGCCACGCCAGATGGTGCAGGCCGCCGCGGTTCAGCCAGCGCGACGCGAGCCACACCATCAGCGGCACGTACGCGGAATCCACCAGCTGGCTGCCGTGCCCGTGCGAGCCGACCGCCACCAGGTTCGGCGCGTACACGAACACCACCGCCCCGAGCAGCGCCCCCTCGGGGCGCGCCCCCCAGTCGCGCGCCAGCAGGTACAGGAACAGCCCGGCGAGGAAGTAGTAGATCAGCATCCACGTCATGTCGGGCAGGAACGGCAGCGCCTTCTGCACCAGCGCCACCGGCCAGTCGGGCGGGTAGATCAGCGGGTTGTAGGCCCCGCTCCCGAACGACGGCATGCCGAGGAACACGTACGGATTCCACAGCGGATACACGTGGTCGTGGTAGAGCGCGTGCTCGCCCACACGCACGAACCCGGCGGGCTGCGTGGTGTCCGGCGACACGAACGTCTTGCCCTCGAGCGCGACCTCGTGGAAGAACGCGAGCAGCAGCACCGCGAGCACCAGCGACACGCGGCCGAGCGTCCAGCGGAACGCGCGCGCCGGGCCGGCGGCGGGCGCGGCGGCGCCGCGCCCGCGC
>DASSIN010000109.1:0-13248 GCA_035691845.1 Candidatus Eiseniibacteriota bacterium
GCGGGCCGGCCGTGATCCGCGGCGCGCGCCGCCTTGCGGCGCCGGCGCTGCTCGCGCCGCCCGGCGTCGGCCGCCTCCGCGCGCCGCTCGATCATCCCGATCAGCGTCTCGACCGTGTCGCGGCGCTCGATCAACGCGGCGAACCGCCGGTAGTCCGGCATGCGGAACAGCGCCTGCACGAACGGCTCGAAGAACACCATCGCCTGGCCGGCCAGCAGCGACAGCGGCCGCCCGCTCTCGAGCGTGAGCAGCGCCGGAACCTCCATGCCGAGCTCGATCACCCGCGCCGCCACGCGTTCGAGCAGCGCCAGGTCCTCGGGGCCGAGCTCAGAAGCCATGCAGGGCGAAGCGGTGGCGCAGCTCGCGCAGCACCTCGGCGCGGTTGGGGAGCGAGCGCGGCACGTCCAGATGGAACGCGCGGAACACGTCGAGCCGCGAGGCGCGCGGATCGGGCGACGCGAACCATCCCCACGGGGTGGGGTGGGCGCGACGGATGCGCTCCCATGGCAGGCGCTCCCAGCCGATCAGCGTGCGCTTGGCGAGGCCGCCGGCGTCCACACGGTACCGCCGCACCAGCACCGCCGGCCCGACCAGCAGGTTGAACGCGATGATGAGCGCGATCCACGTGAGCGGCGGCAGCAGTCTCACCTGCGTGCCGACGATGGCGAGTTCCACGATGCACAACAGCAGCGCGCCGGGCAGGTTCTCCCGCCACGGGTTCAGGCGCCACGCGAGCGCGGGTTCGGCGCCGGCCGCGGGCGCGGCCGCGGCATCGGAACGAATGACGAGATCGTCGGCCGCCCGGTCGCCGATGGCGGCGCTCATCGGCGCGCCGCCGGCTCGCGCTCGGCGTGCGCGGCCGGGGTCGCGGGCGGCGTCCAACGCAGCTTGAGCTCGCGCGCGGCGCGGCCTTCGTCCAGCCGGCGCACCGGCGTGTCGTGCGGCGCCTCGTGCAGCAGCTCGGGGTGCTGCGCGGCCTCGCGCGCGATCTGCTCCATCGCCGAGGCGAAGTGCTCGAGCCGGTCGAGCGTCTCGGTCTCGGTGGGCTCGATCATCAGCGCCTCCTCCACGATCAGCGGGAAGTAGACCGTGGGCGCGTGCACGCCGAAATCGAGCAGACGCTTGGCCACGTCCAGCGTCTTCACGCCGTGGCGGCGAAGATTCCGGCCCGACAGCACGAACTCGTGCATGCACGGTTCCGGATGCGGCAGCTCGTATGCCCGCGCCAGCCGGCGCATCAGGTAGTTGGCGTTCAGGATCGCCGTGCGACTGACCTCGGCGAGCCCCGGCGGCCCGAGCGTGAGGATGTAGGTGAGCGCGCGCACCAGAATGCCGAAGTTGCCATGGTAGCCGTGCACGCGGCCGACCGAGTGCGGGCGATCCTCGACCGTCACCAGGCGGCCGCCCCGCTCCTCGATCACCGGCACCGGCAGGAACGGCTCGAGGTGCGCCGCCACCGCCACGGGGCCCGCGCCCGGGCCGCCGCCCCCGTGCGGGGTCGAGAACGTCTTGTGCACGTTGATGTGCATCAGGTCGAAACCGAGGTCGCCGGGGCGCACCAGCCCCACCAGCGCGTTCAGGTTGGCCCCGTCCAGGTACACCTGGGCGCCATGGCGATGCGCGAGCTTCGTGACCTCGAGGATGCGCGGCTCGAACAGCCCGAGCGTGTTCGGCACCGTCAGCATCACCGCCGCGGCGCGCTCGTCCAGTGCTTGATCCAGCGCGTCGAGGTTGACGGTGGCGTGTTCGCCCGAGGGGACCGTCACCGTCTCCCAGCCCACCAGGTGAACGCTCGCCGGATTGGTGCCGTGCGCCGAGTCGGGAACGATCACGCGCGTGCGCCGCACGCCCTCGCCGCGCGACCGGTGCCAGGCGCGGATCATCAGCAGGCCCGTCAGCTCGCCCTGCGCACCGGCCGCCGGCTGCGTCGTCACCGCGGCGAACCCGGTGATCGCGGCCAGCGTGTGCTGCAGCGCGTGCAGCACCGCCAGCGCGCCCTGGCTGGCCTCGTCCGGCGCGAGCGGATGCGCCAGCGCGAACCCCGGCAGTGAGGCGATCTCGTCGTTGAGCTTGGGATTGTGCTTCATCGTGCACGAGCCGAGCGGATAGAGCCCCTTGTCGATGTGGTGGTTGAGCGTGGACAGCTCGATGAAGTGCCGCACCACCTCGGGCTCGCTCACCTGCGGCAGCCGCAGCGTGTCCCGCAGCTGCGCGCCCGGCAGCAGCTCGCCGAGCGGCCGCTCCGGCACGTCGCACGCCGGCAGCGCGGGCCCGCGGTGGCCGGGGCCGCCCTGTTCGATCAGCAGCCGGCGCGGGAAGCTCACGCGTGCCTCCCCGTGTCCGCCAGCACCTGCGCCCAGGACTCGATCTCCTGGCGGCTGCGCTGCTCGGTGACCGCGACCAGCAGTCGGCGCCGCCACTCGGGCCGGAACCGGCCGAGGTCCACGCCCATCAGCAGCCCGTGCTCGAGCCCGGCGCGCACGACGTCGGCGGCATCGACCGGACACTCCAGCACGAACTCGCGGAAGAACGGCGCGTCGAACGCCAGCCGGACGCCCGGCGTGTGCGTGGCGAGCCGCGCGGCGTGGTGGGTCTTCTGCACGCACAGGTTCGCCACCTCGCGCAGCCCTTCGCGCCCGAGCAGGCCCAGGTAGATCGTGGCGCGCGTCGCCAGCAGCCCCTGGTTGGTGCAGATGTTCGAGGTGGCGCGCTCGCGGCGGATGTGCTGCTCGCGCGTCTGCAGCGTCAGCACGAACCCGCGCCGGCCGTCGCGGTCCACGGTCTCGGCCGCGAGTCGGCCCGGCATGCGCCGCACCAGCTGCTGCCGGCAGGCGAAGAACCCGAGCAGCGGTCCGCCGAACGAGGGCGGATTGCCGAGCGGCTGCCCCTCGCCCACCACCAGATCGGCGCCCGAGCGGCCCGGCGGCTCGAGCAGCGCGAGCGACACCGGATCGCACACCGCGATCGCCAGCGCGCCCGCCTCGTGCGCCAGCGCGTGCAGCGCCTGCGGGCTCTCGAGGATGCCGAAGAAGTTGGGGTGCTGATAGACGACGGCCGCGACGTCGCTCGACAGCGCCGCGCGCAGGTTCTCGGGCGCGCACTGGCCGCCGGTCTCCGCCACGGTGACGACGTCGCTCGCGTCGAGGTAGCCGCGCAGCACGTCCACGAAGCGCGGATGCACGGCGCCCGCCACCACCACGCGCGCGCGGCCGGTGTGGTGGCGCGCGAGCAGCGCCGCCTCCACCATCGCCGTCGCACCGTCGTACATCGAGGCGTTGGCCACGTCGCACCCGGTCAGCTCCGCGATCATGCTCTGGAACTCGAAGATCACGGTGAGCGTGCCCTGCGCCACCTCGGGCTGATAGGGGGTGTAGGCCGTCGCGAACTCCGAACGCATGGCGATCGCGTTCACCGCGGCCGGGATCCAGTGATCGTAGATGCCGCCGCCCGCGAACGAGGCCGCGTGCGCGGCGCGATCCTCGGCCGCCCACGCTCCGAACGTGCGGCGGATCTCGATCTCGGACAGCGGGCCATCGACCGGCAGCGGGTCGCGCAGCCGCACCTCGGCCGGAATCGCGCCCAGCAGGTCCTCGAACGCGCGCACGCCGATCGTCTCCAGCATGCGCCGCTCCTCGTCCACCGTTCTGCCCACGAAACTCACGCGTGCTGCTCCTCGACGTGACGGGAGTAGTCGTCGCTCGACATCAGCTTCGCGAACGCGCCGGCGTCGGCGGGCCGGATGCGGATCATCCAGCCGCCGCCGAACGGTTCCTGGTTCACGAGCGCGGGGTTGTCGGACAGCGCGTCGTTGACGGCCACCACCTCGCCCGCCACCGGCGCGAACAGGTCGCTCACCGTCTTCACCGCCTCCACCACGCCGAACGGCTTCATCGCCTCCAGCTTGCGGCCGACCTCGGGCAGCTCCACGAACACCACGTCGCCCAGCTGGTCCGTGGCGTAGCTCGTGATGCCGACCGTGACCACGCCGTCCTCGAGGCGCGCCCACTCGTGCTCCGCCGTGTACCGCAGGTCCTCGGGAAAGCTCACCGCATCCTCCTCACGATCGCCGGCTGCCGTGCGTCCAGAACGGCCGCTTGACCACCTTCGCATCGAGCCGCGCACCGTTGGCCGCGATCTCGAGCGGCGTGCCGAGCCTGGCATACGCCGGCTCCACGTACCCCATGCCGATCCCCTGCTTCAGGCTGGGGCTGAAGCTGCCGCTCGTGACCACGCCCACCGGCCGGCCCTCGGCCTCGATCACCATGTCGTGCCGCGGCACGCGCCGGCCCTCGAGCGCGAACCCCACCAGCTTGCGCAGCGTGCCGTGCTGCTTCTGGGCCAGCAGCGCGTCGCGCCCGAGAAAATCACCCGCGTCGAACTTCACCGTCCAGCCGAGCCCCGCCTCGATCGGCGTGGTGGTGTCGTCGATGTCGTTGCCGTAGAGCATGTAGCCCATCTCCAGCCGCAGCGTGTCGCGCGCCCCGAGCCCCACCGGCTCGAGCCCCACGGCCCCACCGGCCGCCATCAGGCCCTCCCACACCGGCGCGGCGTGGGCGCGGTCGAAGTACAGCTCGAAGCCGTCCTCGCCGGTGTAGCCGGTGCGCGACACGATCGCCGGGGCGCCGAACAGCCGGCCCTCCAGGAAACGATAGGTGCCGAGCGCGAGCGCGGCGTCGGGGATGTGTCCGCGCAGCATCTCGGCCGCGCGCGGGCCCTGCACCGCCAGCAGCGCCGTGTCGTCGGAATCGTCGTCGATCGAGACCTCGGCGGGCACGTGCTCCTTCAGCCACGCGAAGTCCTTGGCGGTGGTCGAGGCGTTCACCACCACCATCCAGTGGTCGGCGAACCGGTACACGATCAGGTCGTCGACGATCCCGCCGTCCGGGCGGCACATCGGGCTGTACACCGCCTGGCCCACCTCGGCGCCGAGCACGTCGTTGGTCACCATGCGCTGCAGGAACGCCCCCGCCTGGCGGCCGCGCACGCGGAACTCGCCCATGTGCGAGATGTCGAACAGGCCGGCCGCGTTCCGGACCGCGAGGTGCTCGCGCTGGTCGCCAGTGTAGCGCAGCGGCATCTCGAACCCGGCGAACTCGACCAGCTTCGCGCCCAGCTGACGGTGGAACTCGTAGAACGGCGTGCGCTTGAGCGCGACGGTGGGCTGCAAACCGGTTCCTCGTCGAGATGTTCCGGGCCTGCGGGGTGCGCGCGGCGCCCGGCCACGGCGTGATGGGATGAGCGAGGCACGTTAACGAATGCGCGCGGCGAGGGCAAGCCGCCGCCGCCGCGCGGGCGCAACGCCGCGCCGCCGTGAGCGAAGCGAGCGAACGGCGGATGCCGGCGCGCGCACGCGCCGTTCTCGTCCCGTTGTCGCGCCGCTACCGCGCCGCGGTCTTGAGGACGCCCAACTCCTGCCCGACCTGCGTGAATGCGGCCACGGCGCGATCGAGGTGCTCGGCCTCGTGCGCCGCCGACAGCTGCACGCGGATGCGCGCCTGCCCCTTCGGCACCACCGGATACGAGAACCCGATCACGTAGATGCCGAGCTCGAGCAGCCGGCGCGCCATGGCGTGCGCCAGCTTCTCGTCGTACAGCATGATCGGCACGATCGGGTGCGTGCCCGGCTTGATCTCGAACCCCGCGGCCGTCATCGCCTCGCGGAACCGGCGCGTGTTCCGCTCCAGCCGGTCGCGCAGCGCGGTGGTGCGCGCGAGCATCTCGAACGCCGCCAGGCTCGCGCCCACCACCATCGGCGGCAGCGTGTTCGAGAACAGGTATGGCCGCGAGCGCTGGCGCAGCATCGCCACGATCTCCGCGCGGCCGGCGGTGAAGCCGCCGATCGCGCCGCCCATGGCCTTCCCCAGCGTGCTGGTCAGGATGTCGACGCGTCCCTGCACGCCGCAGTGCTCCGGCGTGCCGCGCCCCGTCCGGCCCATGAATCCCGTGGCGTGCGAGTCGTCCACCATCACCATCGCGCCGTGCGCATCGGCCAGGTCGCAGATCGCGCGCAGGTTGGCGACCGTGCCGTCCATGCTGAACACGCCGTCGGTGGCGACCAGCTTGCGCCGGCACCCCTTGGCGTCCGCCTCCTCCAGACAGCGCGCCAGGTCGGCCATGTCGTCGTTGGCGTAGCGCCAGCGCTGCGCCTTGCACAGCCGCACGCCGTCGATGATCGAGGCGTGATTGAGCGCGTCCGAGATGATGGCGTCGCGCTCGTCCAGCAGTGGCTCGAACAGCCCGCCGTTGGCGTCGAAGCACGCCGCGTACAGGATCGCGTCGTCCAGCCCCAGGAACCCGGCGATGGTGCGCTCGAGCGCCGTGTGCAGGTCCTGCGTGCCGCAGATGAACCGCACGCTCGACAGCCCGTAGCCGCGCTCGTCCAGCGCGCGGTGCGCGGCCGCGATCAGGTCTGGATGGCTGGAGAGCCCGAGGTAGTTGTTGGCGCAGAACACCAGCACCTGGCGGCCGTCCGCCAGCGTGACCACCGGGCCCTGCGGCGAGGCGAGCACGCGCTCGTCCTTCCACAGCCCCGCCTCGCGAATGCCCTCCAGCTCCTGCCGGAGCGCATCACGCACCCGATCGAACATCGCGCGCCTCCTTCGTCTCCAGACCCCACGGCACCAGCACGACCTTGCCCGCTTCGCCAGAGCGCAGCAGCGCGATGGCCTCGGCGAACCGCTCCATCGGCATCACGTGCGTGATGGCGGGGCGGATGTCGAGCCGGCCCGAGCCGAGCAGGTTGTCCATCTGGTACCACGTCTCGAGCATGCGCCGGCCGATGATGCCGTGCAGCGTCACGCCCTTGAAGATCACGAGCCGGTTCCAGTCCAGCTCGAACGGCTCCTTGGGGAGCCCGAGCAGCGACATGCGGCCGCCGTTGCGCAGCGCGGCGAGGCCGTCGCGCATCGCCTGGGGGCTGCCCGACATCTCCAGCACGCCGTCGAGCCCGCGGCCGTGCGTCAGCTCGGCGATGCGCGCCGGGAAGTCCTCGCGCGACACGTCGATCACCGCGTCAGCCTGCATGCGGCGCGCGAGCTCCAGCCGGTATGGCGAAACGTCGCTCGCGAACACGCGCGCCGCGCCGGCGGCGCGCGCCACGCCGATCGCGAACAGCCCGATCGGCCCGCACCCCGTCACGGCGATGTTGCACGCCGACAGCGGACCCGCGAACGCGGTGTGCACGGCATTGCCGAGCGGCTCCATCACCGCCGCCACCTCGATCGGCACGTTGGCGGGCGCGCGCCACGCGTTCATCGCCGGCACCGCCACGTACTGCGCGAACCCACCGTTCACGTCCACGCCCAGGATGCGCGTGTTCTCGCACACGTGTCCCTTGCCGGTGCGGCACGCGATGCAGTGCCCGCAGACGATGTGGCTCTCGCACGACACGCGCTCGCCCTCGCGGAACTCGGTGACGCCCGCGCCGAGCGCGACGATCTCGCCCACGAACTCGTGACCGAGCGTCACCGGCGGCTTCAACCGCCCCTGCGACCAGCGGTCCCACTCGAAGATGTGCAGATCGGTGCCGCACACGCCGGCGCGCAGCACCTGCAGCAGCAGCTCGCCGGGGGCCGCGCTCGGCACCGTCACGTCGCGGATCTCGGCGCCCGGGCCGGCCGCGGCCTTCACCACCGCGCGCATGGTGCGCGGCAGGGTCGCCGCCGGCGTGGACGTTCGGGGCTCCTCGGTGGTCGCGGGGGTCGGATTCATCTGGCGAATTCCTCTCGCAACGCGGCGCCCGTGTGCGACGCGCGCTCGGCGGCCAGGGACTCGGGCGTACCCGCCGCCACGACGGCGCCGCCCGAATCCCCGCCCTCGGGGCCCAGGTCGATCAGCCAATCGGCGCTGCGGATCACGTCCAGGTTGTGCTCGATCACCACCACGGTGTTGCCGCGTTCGACGAGCGAGTGCAGCACCTCGAGCAGCACGCGCACGTCCTCGAAGTGCAGCCCGGTCGTCGGCTCGTCCAGAATGTACAGCGTCCGGCCCGTGGCCACCCGCGAAAGCTCGGTGGCCAGCTTGACGCGCTGCGCCTCGCCGCCCGACAGCGTGGTGGCCGACTGGCCCAGGTGGATGTAGCCGAGCCCCACGTTGCGCAGCGTCTCCAGCTTGCGCCGGATCGGCGGCACGGGCCCGAGCAGCTCCAGTCCCTCCTCCACCGTCATCTCCAGCACGTCGGCGATCGAGCGGCCGCGATAGGTGACCTCGAGCGTCTCGCGGTTGTAGCGCCGACCGTGGCACAGGTCGCACTTCACGAACACGTCGGGCAGGAAGTGCATCTCGATCTTGCGCAGGCCGTCGCCCTGGCACGCCTCGCAGCGCCCGCCCTTGACGTTGAACGAGAACCGCCCGGGCCCGTAGCCACGCACTTTCGAGTCGGGCAGCTGCGCGAACAGGTCGCGGATGAACGTGAACACCCCGGTGTAGGTGGCGGGGTTCGAACGCGGCGTGCGGCCGATCGGGCTCTGGTCGATCGCCACCACCTTGTCCACGTGCTCAACGCCCTCGAGCGCGCGGTGCGCGCCGGGCACGGGCCCCGCGCCACCCAGCCGGCGCGTCAGCGCGGCGAGCAGGATGTCGTTGACGAGCGTGCTCTTCCCGGAACCGGACACGCCCGTCACGCACGTGAGCGTGCCGAGCGGGAAGCGCACGTCCACGTTCTTCAAGTTGTGGGCGTGCGCGCCGCGCACGTCGAGCGCGTGGCCGTGGCCCGTGCGGCGCAGCAGCGGCGTCGGAATCTCGCGCGCGCCCGACAGGTACTGGCCGGTGAGCGAATCGCGCTGCGCCATCACCGCCGCCGGCGTGCCCGCCGCCACCAGGCGCCCGCCGTGCCGGCCCGCTCCCGGCCCCAGGTCGACGAGCCAGTCGGCCGCCACCATCGTGTCGCGGTCGTGTTCCACCACCACCACGGTGTTGCCGATGTCGCGCAGCTTGAGCAGCGTGGCCAGCAGCCGCTGGTTGTCGCGATGGTGGAGCCCGATCGATGGCTCGTCGAGGATGTACAGCACGCCCGTCAGCTGCGAGCCGATCTGGGTGGCGAGCCGGATCCGCTGCGCCTCGCCGCCCGCCAGCGAGCCCGCGGAGCGCTCGAGCGTCAGGTAGCCGAGCCCCACGTCCTCGAGGAACCCGAGCCGGTTTCCGATCTCCTTGACGATCGGCTGCGCGATCGTGCGCGCCGCGCCGTCGAACGCCAGCGATGCCAGCCGCGCGCGGCTGGCCGTCACCGACTCCGCCGTCCACTCGGCGATGTTGCGCCCGGCGATCGTGACCGCGAGGCTCTCGGGCTTGAGCCGCCGGCCCCCGCACGCCGGGCACGGCGTCGGATTCATCAGGCTCCCGATCCAGCGCCGCACGGCCTCGCTGGTGCTGCTCTTGTAGCGCCGCTCGAGATTCGGGATCACGCCCTCCCACGCCGCCTTGTGGGTGAACGCCGAGCCCCGCTTCGTGCGGTACTCGAACCGCAGCTCCTCGCCGTTCGAGCCGTGCAGGATCAGCTTCTGCACCTTCGCCGGCAGCTTCTTCCACGGCGTGTCGAGCGAGAACGCGAAGCGCCTCGCCAGCGCCTTCAACGTGCCGCCCGTCCACGTGCCGGCCGCGTCCCCCCACGCCACCACCGCGCCACCATTGATGCTGGTGTCCTTGTCCGGCACGACGCGGTCGGGATCCACCTCGAGTCGCGTGCCGAGCCCGTCGCACGCCGGGCATGCCCCGTAGGGCGAGTTGAACGAGAAGCTGCGCGGCTCGAGCTCGGTCACGCTGGTGCCGCACGTGGGGCACGCCGAGCCCTGGCTGAACAGCACGTCGTCATCGCCCTCGCGCGCCACCGCCGCCAGCCCCTCGGCCAGCTTGAGCGCCGCCTCCAGCGAGTCGGCGAGTCGCGCGCGCGACTTCTCCTCCACCGTCACGCGATCCACCACGATCGCGATGTCGTGGCGCTTCGTCTTCTGCAGCTTCGGCGCGTCGTCCAGCTCGACCCACGCGCCGTCGATGCGCGCCCGCAGGTAGCCCTGCCGGCGCCACTGCTCCAGCTCCTTGCGGTACTCGCCCTTGCGCCCGCGCACCACCGGCGCCAGCAGCGCGACGCGGCTGCCCGCCATCTGCGCCAGCAGCGTGTCGAGCATCTCCTGCACGCTCTGCCGCCGCGTTGGCGTGCCGCAGTTGGGGCAATGCTGCACGCCCAGCCGCGCGAACAGCAGCCGCAGGTAGTCGTAGATCTCGGTGATGGTCGCCACCGTCGAGCGCGGGTTCGAGCCCGCGCTGCGCTGCTCGATCGCGATCGCCGGCGACAGCCCCTCGATCGCGTCCACGTCCGGTTTCTCCATCTGCCCCAGGAACTGCCGCGCGTAGGCCGACAGCGACTCGACGTAGCGCCGTTGACCCTCGGCGTACAGCGTGTCGAACGCCAGCGACGACTTGCCCGACCCCGACACGCCCGTCATCACGATCAGGCTCTGCCGCGGCAGCCGCAGCGACAGGTTCTGCAGGTTGTGCTCGCGCGCCCCGTGGATGACGATGTCGGACAGCCCGCGCGCGGGCTGGCGCGGGGTGTCGGTATGGGGCTTGTGGGCGTGCGCCGGGCTGGCGGGGCGTTCGGTGCGGGTGGACATGATCGGGGCTGGACCTCGGCTGGATCACGGGGCGCGGGAATGCCGATCCAGCGTAGCACGGGGCGCAACGCGCCCGTGAGTGCGGGACGGGATCACTCCCAGCGCAGCGCCTCGACGGCGTCCAGGCGGCTGGCGCGCACGGCGGGCACCATGCCGAAGAACACCCCCACCAGCACCGAGAACAGGAACGCCACGATCACCGACCACCACGGCGTGAACGCGGGCAGCCCGGACGCGAGCCGCACGAGCTGCGCCACGCCGGCGCCGAGCCCGATGCCGATCAGGCCGCCGAAGCCGGTCAGCGTCATGGCCTCGAGCAGGAACTGCACCAGCACGCTGGCGCGCGGCGCGCCCACCGCCTTGCGCAGCCCGATCTCACGGGTGCGCTCGGTCACGGCCACCAGCATGATGTTCATCACGCCGATGCCGCCCACGATCAGCGCGATCGAGGAAATCAGGATCATCACCGCGTAGGTCGCGCCGGTGAGCTGGTTGTAGAGCTGCGCCAGCGCGTCCTCGGTGAACACCGCGAAGTCGTCGGTCTGGCGCGCGCTCAGCCGCCGGCGGCGGCGCAGCACCTCGCCGATCTGGTCCACCGCGGCGGCCGTGCGCTGCGGGCTCACCGCCACGGCGTTCAGGTAGTACTCGCCGCGCGCCGGAATGTAGAACGGCGCGTCGGGCGGCGGCGGGAAGAACTTGGTGAGCGTGGTGTACGGCACGTTCACGATCTCGTCGGGATTGAAGAACAGCGACTTGCCCTTCGGCTCCAGCTCGCCCACGATCGTGAACGGCACGCCCTCGATGTGCAGCGTCCTGCCGATCGGCGGCGCGCCGCCCATCAGCTCGTCCTGGATGGTCTTGCCGATCACCACCACCTGCGCCTTGTGCTGCACCTCCTCGTCGGTGAAGAACCGGCCCATCCACGGATCGTAGGCGTTCACCTCCTGGATCTGGGGATCGGTGCCGATGATCTGGATGCCGCGGCTCGCGCGCCCGCGGTAGCCGAGCGTCACGGCATCCAGGAAGCCGATGATCGACACCTCGCGCACGTCGGGGCACAGCCGCCGGATCGCCTCCGCATCCTCGACGGTGAACGCGTGGCGGTGGCGCAGGCTGTCGGGCAGCCCGCCGGCGAACACCGACGGCCTGAACTTGCGCACGTAGATGGTGTGCGCCCCGAACGCGCTGATGGAGTTGGCGACGGTGCGGTTGAAACCCTGGATGATGCTGGCCATCGCCACCACCGTCGCCACGCCGATCACCACGCCCAGCGTGGTGAGCAGCGAGCGCAGCCGGTTGGCGCGCAACGACCCGAGCGCCATGGCGCCGATCGAGGGCAGCAACGCGCGGAGTCGGACGCTCATTCGTAGCGCAGCGCCTCGATCGGATCCTGGCGCGCGGCGCGCGAGGCGGGCCACGCCCCGAAGAACACGCCCACCAGGCCCGACACCACGAGCCCCAGCAAGACCGCGGTGGGGCTCACGTAGATCGGCAGCGGCGACACGAGCCCGATCAGCACCGCGCCTGCCACGCCCAGCGCGAGCCCGATCATCCCCCCGGCCGCCGACAGCGTCACCGCCTCCACCAGGAACTGCCCCAGGATGTCGCGCCGGCGCGCGCCCAGCGCCTTGCGGATCCCGATCTCGCGCGTCCGCTCGGTCACCGACACCAGCATGATGTTCATGATCACGATCCCGCCCACCACCAGCGAGATCGCCGACACGCCGATGATCACGACGAAGATCGCGCCCGACAGGTTGCGCCACAGGTTCATGTACATGTCGGGGGTGACGATCTCGAAGTCGTCGGGCTGGTCGGGCCGCACGTGCCGGCGCAGCCGCAGGATGGCGCGGGTCTCGTCCTGGGCCTCGGCGAACGTGGCCTGCCCGCGCGAGCGCACCGAGATGCTCACCGAGCCGGTGCGGCCTTCCATGCGGTCGAACGCCGGCAGCGGGATCAGCACGTACATGTCGCGGCTCTGGCCGAACGACGAGCCCTTGTGCTCGCCCACGCCGACCACGGTGAAGCCGAAGTCGCCGACCCGGATCTCGCGGCCGAGCGGATCGAGCACGCCGAACAGCTGCTCGGCCACGTCGCTGCCGATCACGCAGTTCAGCGCGCGCGTGCGCCGGTCCACGTCCTCCAGCGGCCGCCCGCGCGCCACCGGCAGGTCGTTGACGTCCATGTAGCCGGGTTCGACGCCGCGCATCTCCACGCGCTCGAGCGAGTGCTCGCCGCGGCGCACCGACACCTGGTCGGCGCGCTCGGCCACGGCCGCCTCGACGTGGGCCGCGGAGCGCGCGACCGCGGCCGCGTCGTCGGCGGTCAGGTCGCGGCGCTTGAGCTTGTCGGTGATCTTGGTGATGTCGAACTCGACGCCGACCTTGCCCACCGTGAACACGTTGGAGCCGGCGGCGGTGAGCTGCGTGGCGACGTAGTGGTTCAGCCCCTGCACCAGCGACATCACGGCGATCACCGACGACACGCCGACGATCACGCCCACCAGCGTCAGGAACGACCGCAGCTTGTTGGCGCGCAGCGCGCCGAGGGCAATGGCGACGCTCTCGCGGATCAGCACGCGTCACGCTCCGGGGCGGTCGCGGCGCGGCCGGGCACGGCGCGCCGGCCGGCGGTGCGCCGG
>DASSIN010000110.1:0-8674 GCA_035691845.1 Candidatus Eiseniibacteriota bacterium
CCAGGCTGTCGGCGCCGATCAGCAGGAACAGCTCCGCGCGCGGATGCCTTCGCCCCAGCGCGCGCAGCGTGTCCACCGTGTACGACGGGCCCGGGCGCACGAGCTCGAGCGTGGACACGGCGAAGCGCGGGTTGCCGCGCACCGCGAGCCGCACCATCGCCAGCCGGTGGCGCGCCGGCGTCATGGCCGCGTGGCGCTTGTGCGGCGGCACGCGCGCGGGCACGAACAGCACGCGGTCGAGCGCCAGCGCGTCGGCCGCGCGCTCGGCCAGCGCCAGGTGGCCGACGTGGGGAGGATCGAACGTGCCGCCGAACACCGCCAGCCGCACGGCGCGCGCCCGGGCGCGGTCGCGGTCGCGCTGGCGCACGTCAGTCGTCGTGCTCGAGATGGTGCCGCTGCTCGGCGGCCTCGTGGGCCGTGGCCGTGCCGGGATACTGCGTCTCCACCGCGCGCAGCGCCGCCAGCGCGTCGCTGCGGTGGCCCTGCTTCGCCATCACCGTCGCCAGTCCGAGCTCGGCGTCCGCGCGCCGCGGCGTGTCGCCATACTCGTCGATCGTGCGCTGGAACCACATGCGGGCCGGTCCCAGGATCCCGTTCTTCAGATACAGGCGCGCGTGGTCGACGTACTGGTCCGCGAGCCGCGTGCGCGCCTGCGCCACGCGCGCCTGCGCCAGGGCGTTGGCCCAGTGGCCAGGGTAGTCGCGCAGGTAGGTCTGCCACTGCGCCAGCGCCTTGCGCGTGTTCTCCTGATCGAAATCGGGGCCGCGCGACTGCCCCCACATCGCCTCGCCCAGGCGCCACGCCGCGGATCCGGCCGAGTCGCTCTCCGGGAAGTCGCGCGTCACGCGCTCGAACTGCGCCTGCGCGTCGGTCCACTCGCGCAGCTTGAGGTAGGCCTCGCCCAGCAGCTCGATGGCGTGGTCCACCTCGGCGCCGCCGGCGTTGTTCTGCACGTAGCCCTTCAGCAGCTCGACGGCGATGTTGTACTGCTTGTTGGCCAGCGCCTGGCGTCCCAGCGACAGACGCTCGGCCTCGGAGTGCACGGCCGGCATCGTGCCGGCGGCGCAGCCGGCCAGCGCCGCCGCCAGCAGCGCGATCAGCAGCGCCGGCGCGGCGCGCCGGGCGCGCGGGGCCGGGCCCGACGTGGGAGGCGCGCTCACGGACGGTTCTGGAAGAACAGCGCCACGAGCCCGGCCACCACCGCCACCACCAGCACCGGCTCGAACACCTTGTCCACGTTGCGGGTCGGCACCGCGTCCTTGAGCTCGCCGAAGCGCGCGTCCTCGACCAGCGAGACGCGGTCGCGCGGGAACGCGTCCACCAGATTCCAGCTGGCGTCGCCCACCCACAGCACGCGCGCGGTGCGCGGGTCGCGCAGCGTGAGCCCGCCTTCCACCAGCGCCTGGCGCTCGATCTTGACGCGCCCGCTGAACGGCAGCCAGCCCACCAGCCGCAGGTAGGAGACGCGCGCCGTGGCGAGCTGGTACTCGAGCACCGGATCCGTGGGATCGGCGAACGTGGCCAGGCTGTCGTCCGGGATCAGCGAGCGGCGCACCGTGGTCGTGACGCCCTTCTCGGCCAGCGCGCGCAGCAGCGCGTGCTCGACCACGAAGTTGAGCGGATGGCTCTCGGCCGGGGCCAGCACCACGTGCGCGCCCTTGTCGATCGGCGCCTGCGCCAGCGCGCGATGGAACGCGGTGTTGGCGACCAGCTCGATCATCTGCAGATTCGTGACCGGCACGCGCGGCCCGCGTGGCCGCACGATCGGCTCCAGGTCCGGCTCGGCGCTGGTGTAGGTGGTGTCCTGCGCCGGCTTGGGTCCGGCGGTGTAGCGGAACTTCTTCGCCTCGGCGGGCGCGGCGAACGCGAGCACGGCGAGAGCGGCGAGCACGACACGCGACATCAGCACGTTCCTTTCAGCAACACGAGCGTCCGCTCGTCCGCGGGCTCCACCCGCGCGAACCAATCGTAGGCCGCCGAGCCGGTGACGCGCACGTCCACGAGCGTCCCCGGCACGAGATTCTCACCCTCGACCACCACGCCGCCATCCACGTCCCACGCCTGCCCGGCCGCGCGGCAGGCCCACTGTCCCCGGCCGGCGGGCCCATCCACGATCACCCGCATGCGCTCGCCGATCCGGGCGCGCAGCCGCGCGGCGGACAGCCGCTGCTGCAGCGCGAGCAGCGCCGCGCGGCGATGCCGGCGCACCGCCACCGGCACGCGCGGCGTCATGTCGGCGCCCGGCGTGCCGGGCTCGCGCTCGTACGCGAACACCACCAGCGCGTCGAAGCCCTCGTCCTCGACGTAGCGCGTCAACTCCTCGAACTCGGCCTCGGTCTCGCCCGGGAACCCGACGATGAAGTTGGTGCGGAACGCCACGCGGGGAATGCCGGCCTTGATGCGGCGCACCAGCGCGCGCGTGTCGCGCCCGGTCATACCGCGCGCCATGCGGCGCAGCATGTCGGGCGCGATGTGCTGCAGCGGCATGTCCACGTACGGCACCACGCGCCGCGCGCGCGCCCAGGTCTCGATCAGCCGGTCGCTCCATTCGCGCGGATAGGTGTAGTGCACGCGAATCCATTCGAGGCCCTCCACCCGGTCGAGCGCGTCGAGCAGATCGGCCAGATCGGGCCGCCCCGGCAGGTCGCCGCCCCACGCGGTCGTGTCCTGGCCGATCAGGTTCAGCTCGCGCACGCCGAGCGTCGCCAGCCGCGACGCTTCGGCCACCAGGTCCTCGAGCGCGCGGCTCGTCTGATCGCCGCGCAGCCGGGGAATGATGCAGAACGTGCAGCGGTGATCGCACCCTTCCGAGATCTTGAGGTAGGCCAGGTGTCGCGGCGTGGACAGCGCGCGCGGCTGGTCGGGATCGAACGCCGCGATCGCGCCGCCCGCCTGGTCCGTGCTGGCGATCCGCGCGCCCCCCTCCAGCACGTGGCGCGCGGCCGAGGCCACCTGGGCCCAGCGCCCGGTGCCGAGCACGGCGTCCACCTCGGGGAACTCGTCCAGCAGCGTGGCCCCCGCGCGCTGCGCCAGGCAGCCGGTCACGATCAGGCCCTTCAGCCGTCCCGCGCGCCTGGCCTCGGCCAGCCCGGCGATCACGTCCTTCGACTCGCGCACCGCGCTCTGCAGGAACGCGCAGGTGTTGACCACCGCCACGTCGGCGCCATCGGCCGAGCCGACCGTGCGGAAGCCGTCGCGCACGAGCAGGCCGAGCATCGCCTCGGAGTCCACCGTGTTCTTGGGGCAGCCGAGCGTGACGAACGCGAGGGTGGGTGACGCGGACAATCCCATCAGGCGAAGCGGTCCTCGAGCCAGCGCTCATCCACGAGCACGTCCCGGGCCTTGCTTCCCTGGAATGGCCCCACCACCCCGATCGTCTCGAGCTGGTCCATCAGGCGGCCGGCGCGCGAATAGCCCACCTTGAGCCGCCGCTGCAGCAGCGAGGTCGAGCCCTGCTGGTGCGTGATCACGAGCCGCGCCGCCTCCTGCAGCAGCTCGTCGTCGCAGCCGGCGTCGCCGCCCGCCGCATCCTCCTCCTCCTCCTTGTCCACCACGCTGGCATCGGTGGCGAGCGGCGGCGGAGCGGCCGGGTTCGCCTTGGCGCGCCAGAACTCCACCACGCGCGCGGTCTCCTCCTCCGACACGAACGCGCCGTGCACGCGATACGGCTCGGGCTTGCCGGCCGGGGTGAACAGCATGTCGCCGTGGCCGAGCAGGTTCTCGGCGCCGTTCATGTCGAGCACCGTGCGCGAATCGGTCTTGGACGCCACCTGGAACGCGATCCGCGACGGGAAGTTGGCCTTGATCACGCCGGTGATCACGTCCACCGACGGCCGCTGCGTGGCGAGCACGAGATGGATGCCGACCGCCCGCGCCATCTGCGCCAGCCGCGCGATCGGCTCCTCGATCTCGGCCGGCGCCGTGAGCATCAGGTCGGCCAGCTCGTCGATCACCACCACCACGTACGACAGCCGCTCCGGCATCGCCTCGGAGCCGGGCGCGGTCGGCACCTGGCCCGCGGCCACCTTCTCGTTGAACGCCGCGATGTGCCGCGCGCCGCACGTCGCCATCAGCCGGTAGCGCTTCTCCATCTCGGACACCGCCCAGCGCAGCGCGCGGCTGGCGCGCTTGGGCTCGGTCACCACCGGCATCACCAGGTGCGGGATGCCGTTGTATGCGGACAGCTCGAGCATCTTGGGGTCGATCATCACCATCTGCAGCGTCTCCGGTCCGTGCTGGAACAGCAGCCCGGTGATGATCGCGTTCAGGCACACGCTCTTGCCAGAACCGGTCGCTCCGGCCACCAGCACGTGCGGCATCTTCGTGATGTCGGTCACGAACGGCTGGCCCACCACGTCCACGCCCAGCGGCACCCTGAGCGCGGCATCGCTGGTGGCGTAGGCGTCCGAGGACAGCACCTCACGGAGATACACGGTTCGCCGTCGCCGGTTCGGAATCTCGACGCCGACCGCCCCTTTTCCGGGGATCGGCGCCAGGATGCGGATGCGCTGGGCGCGCAGCGCCAGCGCCAGATCGTCCTCGCGCGACACGATCTGGTTGACCTTGACCCCGGCCGCCGGCTCGAACTCGAACGTGGTGACGACCGGGCCCGGGTGGATCTCGGTGACGCGGCCCTCGATGTCGAAATCCATCAGCTTGCGCACCAGCAGGTCCGCCTCGCTGCGCAGCTCTTCGGCCGTGATCAGGTCCTCCTGCTGGACCGGCATCGACAACAGGCTCAGGGCGGGGAACGGTTCGGTGCTGGGCGGGAGCGCGGGCCCTTCGGCGCCGTTCGTGGCGGCGGCCGCCGGCCTCGACTCGGGCTTCTTCTTCGGCCTGGGCTCGGAGCGTCCGCCGACCGGCGCCGGCAGCGGCAGTTGCTCGAGCGCCATGGGCGCCGTCATCACGCGCGGGGCCGCCGCCGGCTCCCGCCCGGCATCGGCCGCCGCATGGTCCGGTTTCGCGCGCACCACCCTGGGCTTGCGCGCCGCCGCCGGCGCGGGACCCAGCAGCGCGCTGCGGAAGCCGTGCCAGCCGAGCACGCCGAGCCGCCCCACCGTGCCCGCCGGCCGCACCAGCGCGTGGTGCGCGAGGTGGCCGATCCAGTGGAATCCCATCTCGCTCGCGGCGAGCGCGCTCACCACGAACAGCGTGCCGGCCACGATCCACGACCCCACGGCGCCCAGCGCCGAGCGCAGCACCAGCGCGCCCGCGAACCCCCAGCCGCCGGCGAGCACGGTGCGATCGAGCCCGGCGAGCCCGAACAGCATGCACACCTCGAACAGCAGCAGCGCGCTCATCGCCGAGGTGAGCGCGAGCGGGGCGGGACGCCCGCCGCGGAAGCGATTCCACGCCCACGCGCCCGACAGCGCCGGCACGCCGAACGCCGCCAGCCGCCCGAACACGCGCACCAGCAGCTGCGCCAGCGTCGCCCCCACCGGGCCGCACGCATTCGGCACCGCCCATGGCCGGACGCCAGCGGGATGCGGTTGCCACGACGCGAGGCTGGCGAGGCTCAGGCCTGCGAACGCGGTGAGGAGGACGCCGAGAATCAGTCGTTGTCTCTTCGTGGAAGCTGCCACGCGCGGAGGGACGCCTCCCTGCGGGTCATCCATCGAGCTCCGCCGCGAGGTCTGGCGGGGCGCGACGGTGCGGGCCGGCGTCAGGGTGCGCCACGCCCGCACGCCCGCCTCCCTGGCGGGCATCAGGGCGACATTGTCCTACAGGCGTTGCCCCGGGGCAACGCCCCGTTTGGCTCCGCGTTGGGCTCCGACCGGGGCCGGCGCGGGACCCGCGGCCGGGCGGCCCCAGGCTGCCGCAACGCGTGAAGCGGCGCGCACAAGCGCCTGCCGGACCAAGGCTCGCGCGGGCGCGAGCGGGATGGCGGAATCCGCGCGGGCGACGTCGAATTGCCCGTTCGTCACCACCGCGAGCCCCGTGCCGGCGCTGTCGACGGCGGTGAAGCTGAAGCTGCCGCGCGCGCCGTTGGGATCGGCCTCGGAGATGATGAGCGTGCCGGTGTGCGTGTCGTCGGTGCCGTAGAACACCACGCTCGTGTCCGCGCCCGCGATCCGGATGCGCAGGAACGCCCCCTGCCCGATCGTGCCCAGGTCCACGTGCCCGACCCTCGGCGCGGCGGGCACCAGCAGCAGCAGGATCGAGCCGTCGGTGCGGGTCGGCTGCTCGATCCCGGCGATCACGTACACGGGGAGACCGCCGATGTCGGTGTTGTCCTCGACCCCGGTGGGGTTCCCCACCGAATCGCGCGCCGCCCACGCCGTGTCGTTCACGCTCGCGGTCATCGTGCCCGTATGCGGAACGAGCGCGGGCGCCGTGCTGTGGGTGTGGCCGCACCCGGCCAGCGCCACTGCGGCCACACAGCCGGCGACGACGCCCCGGGCCCTCACGGCTATGCCTCGGCGGCGCCCCGGGTCTCGGCCGCGGCGAACACCTCGAGCCCGATGATGCCGTCCTCGAGCCACGCGTAGCGGCGGTCCAGCGTGTCGCGCGCCACCTCGTACACGCGTGGATCGTCGTTCGATGCGATCGCCTGGAACAGCCGCTCGACCCGGCGCCGCGCCAGCCGGCAGAACACATCCGCCAGCTCCACGCTCGAGCCATCGGTGGCGCGCGCCGCGCGGTCGCGCTGCGCGCGCGCGCACGTCGCCGCCATCGCGAACAGCTCGGCGCCGACGTCCACGCAGCGGAACAGCTGCGCCTGGCGCTTCTCGAGCCCCGGCCCGTGCCGCACCATCAGATGGAACTGCGCGCGCGCCAGCCGGCGCGCGGTGCGCGCCACCCAGCGCACGTGGTCGGCCAGCGGCCCGAATTCGCCGTAGCGTGCGCCCTCCGCGCCCAGCCAGCGCGACGGGTACCAGCGCGCGTAGAACGCGCCCGCGCGGGCCAAGCCGGCCAGCCGCCGGCCCGCCGGCACGCCCGGCATCACCGCGTCGCCCGCCACCGTCAGGTGCACGTCCAGCGCCTCGCGCGCGATGAACAGCCGCATGATCTGGCTCGTGCCTTCGAAGATGCGGTTGATGCGCAGGTCGCGCAGCAGCCGCTCGAGCGGCACCGGCGTCTCGCCGCGCGAGCCGAGCGAGCGGGCGGTCTCGTAGCCGCGCCCGCCGCACACCTGCACCGCCAGATCGCACAGCTCCCACGCCTTCTCGGTGTTCCACAGCTTGGCGATCGCCGCCTCGAGCCGGACGTCGGAGCGGCCGCGGTCGGCGAGCAGCGAGCACAGATCGGCCACCGACTCCATCGCGTAGGTGCCGGCGGCGATCTCGGTCAGCATCTGCGCCACCGCCTCGTGCTGGCCCACCGGGCGGCCCCACTGCACGCGCTGCGCCGCGAACTCGCGCGCCACCTGCAGGCACCACTTGCCGGCCGCCGCGCAGCCGGCCGGCACCGTCAGCCGTCCGGTGTTCAGCGTGACGAGCGCGAGCTTCAGGCCCCTGCCCTCGCCCGCCAGCAGGTTCTCCTTCGGCACGCGCACGCCCTTGAACCTGAGCCACGCGTTCTCGATCCCGCGCAGCCCCATGAACTCGAGCCGGCCCATCACCTCGATGCCGGGCGTGTCGCCTTCCACGATGAACGCGCTGATCGGCCCCGGCCGGCCGGGCTTGCCGGGCGTGCGCGCCATCACCACCATCAGCTCGGCCATGGTGCCGTTCGTGCACCACAGCTTCTCGCCGTCGATCACGAACCCGCTGCCGTCGGGCGTGGGCGTGGCGGTGGTGGTCATGCGCGCGGGATCGGACCCCACGTCGGGCTCGGTGAGCGCGAACGCGGAGATGGCGCCGGCCGCGAGCCGCGGCAGCCACTTGTTCTTCTGCTCCTCGGTGCCGAACAGCTTGAGCGGTTGCGGCACGCCGATCGACTGGTGCGCGGACAGCAGCGTGACGAGCGCGCTCGACACCGTTCCGCACATCGCCATCGCCCGGCCATAGGTGTACTGCGACAGCCCGAGGCCGCCGTACTCGCGCGGGATCTTGATGCCGAACGCGCCCAGGCGCTTGAGCCCCGCCACCACCTCGTCGGGGATGCGCGCCTCGTGCTCGATGCGCTCGGCGTCCACCTCGGCGCGCAGGAAGCGCTCGAGCTGGTCCAGGAACGGCGCGGCGCGACGCTGCTCGTCGGGATCGGGCTCGGGATAGGGATGGATCAGCTCGAGCCCGAGGCGGCCGAGGAACAGCTCGCGCACGAACGACGGCGCGGTCCACGCCGCCTCGCGCGAGGCCTCGGCGATGGCGCGCGCCTCCTGCTCGGAGGCGTGCGCGCGGACCGGGGTGGTGGTTTCGGTCATGTCGAGATCCCTCGCGACGGAACGATGGTCGCAGTCAGCGTAGGCCGACCGCCACGTGCATTGCAATCGGTCGCCACGCGCCGCACGATGGCGGCTCCGAGTGTATGCGGGTTATCGGCCACCCCGCGGCGGAGTCGAGCGCCGGCGCGGGGGCCGCGACCGAATCCGATGGAGGGCGGCGCGTGAACGAATCGCGCGAGGCGGGGTGGGTGCGCGAAGCGCTCGCGGCGGCGCGGCTGCCGGCGCGCGCGCGGGTCGGCTGCCTGGGGCCGCGCGCGGCGGAGCTGGCGGACGTCGTGCGCCTCCTCGGTCACGAGCCGGTGGCGATCGCCCCCGACTCCGGCGGGCCGGCGGCGCCCGATCTCGACG
>DASSIN010000111.1:0-5604 GCA_035691845.1 Candidatus Eiseniibacteriota bacterium
ATCGACGACATCCGCTCCGACCGCGACTATCGCCGCCAGGTGAGCCGCGCGCTGCTGGCGCAGCTCCTGCGCGCCGCCGATCCGCGCTTCGCGCGCTGACCGCGCACGATCCCGCCCGCCCGCGAAAAATCGTTCAGAACGCAATGTCCTCCGCCGATAACGGCGCCACGGCCGGAACGCCCGTTCGCGGCCGCACGACGCCGCGACAGGGAGGTGCGCCATGTCGGATGCCGCGCGACCGCAGATCGCCGATCTCACCCGCACGCTGGCCCAGCTCGCCGATCGCGTGCTGGCCGCGCGCACGCCGGGGCTCGAGCCGTACGTGGCCGGCACGCTGCGGCTGGTGCTGCGCGAACTGGAGACGTGGATTCCGGGACTGGACGCCGCGCCCAACGCCGAGGCGGCGCGCGCGTTCGCGGACGCGGCCGAGATCGCGCTGCGCGACGGCGACGAGCGCGAGGCGCTGTCCTACGCACTGCGCGGGCTGTCGTGCGCGCCGCACCATCCGCACCTGTGGTACCTGGCCGGCGCGGCGTGCGTCGAGATCGGCGGCATCGAAACCGCGCTGCGCATGATGCACCACGCGTTGTGGGTCCATCCCGGCCACCGCGACGCGCGCCGCGACCTGGACGCGCTGACCTCGTTCCTGGAAGGCCACGAGGGCGAGGACAAGGCCGCTTAGGCTGAACCGGCCGCCGATCGCGGGGCATCTGCGGCGTTGCTCGGTCGAAGCTGTCCTCGACGTATCTTGCGATACGTCTGCGGGAACTTCTCCCTCGCGCCTTGCATCTGCCCCACGCTCGGCGGCCTCGTCGTCTGCGGGGTGGCTCGGCCGCGGTCGGGCCTTGGGCGGGGCTGTCGCCTTATCGTTCGGGCTGTGGGAGACTCGCCGCGGGTGCGGGTCTCGAGCCGGCGTCGGGCGGTGACGCGCGCCCGTGGAGGGCTCGCGTGCACGAGACCACGATGTCCACGGCCACCCAGTCGGCGCCTGCTGCGGCGCGGTCGCTGGAGCCGTTGTTCCGACCGCGCTCCGTCGCGGTGATCGGCGCGTCGCGCGATCGCGGCTCGATCGGCGGCGCCATCTTCCACAACCTGATCTCGCACGGGTTCCACGGCCCGGTCTATCCCGTGAACCCGCGCGCCACCACGGTGCAGTCGGTGGCGGCGTACGAGGACATCACCGCGGTGCCGGGCCCGGTGGACCTGGCGCTGATCGTGGTGCCCGCGCCGCACGTGGCCGCGGCGCTGGAGGGCTGCGCGCGCAAGGGCGTCAAGGCGGCGGTGGTGATCAGCGCCGGATTCCGCGAGACGGGCGAGCAGGGCCGCGAGGCCGAGCAGCGCCTGGCCGAGATCGCGCGCCGCGCGGGCATGCGGCTGGTGGGCCCCAACTGCCTGGGCGTGGTCAACACCGAGTCCGGCGTCCGGCTCGACGCCACGTTCGCGCCCACGTTCCCGCCCGCCGGGCCGGTGGCGTTCTCGTCGCAGAGCGGCGCGCTCGGGCTCGCGATCCTCGAGTACGCCGCCCAGCTCCACATCGGGATCTCGCAGTTCGTGAGCATCGGCAACAAGGCGGACGTGTCCGGCAACGACCTGCTCGAGTTCTGGGAGCAGGACCCCGGCACCCGGATCGTGCTGCTCTACCTCGAGAGCTTCGGCAATCCGCGGCGGTTCACGCGCATCGCGCGACGCGTGGCGCGCGTCAAGCCGATCGTGGCGGTGAAGAGCGGCCGCACGCGCGCGGGTCAGCGCGCCGCCTCGTCGCACACCGGCTCGATCGCCGGCGCCGACGCGGCGGTGGAGGCGCTGTGCCGGCAGTCGGGCGTGATCCGCACCGACACGATGGAGGAGCTGTTCGACATCGCCATGCTGCTCGCCAACCAGCCGGTGCCGCGCGGCGCCCGCGTCGGCATCGTCACCAACGCCGGCGGGCCCGGCATCATGGCGTCCGACGCGTGCGAGACGCACGGGCTCGAGGTGCCGGTGCTGGCGGCGCCGACGCTGGAGGCGCTGCGCGCGTTCCTGCCGGCCGAGGCCTCGGTGCGCAATCCGGTGGACATGATCGCATCGGCCACGCCCGCGTCGTTCGAGCGCGGCGTGGCCGCCGTGCTCGGCGATCCCAACGTGGACGCGCTGCTGGTGCTGTACGTGCCGCCGATCGTCACCACGCCGCTCGAGGTGGCCGAGGCGATCGTGCGCGGCGTGGCGCAGGCCACGCAGCAGGCGGTGGCGCGTGGCGAGCCGCCCAAGCCGGTGCTGTCGTGCTTCATGGGCACGCACGGGGTGCGCGAGGGCCTGCGCACGCTGCACGCCGGCCACATCCCGTCGTACGCGTTCCCCGAGCCGGCCGCGATCGCGCTGTCGCGCGCGGTGGCGCACGGGCGCTGGCTGGCGGGCGAGGAGGGACGGTTCGTGAGCGTGTCGGCCGACGACGCGGCCGCCACCCAGGTGCTGCGGCGCGCGGGGGAGCGCGGCGGCGGCTGGCTCGCGCCCGACGAGGTGTCGGCGCTGCTCGAGGCGGCCGAGCTGCCGCAGCCCGCCCTGCGCACGGCGACGAGCGAGGACCAGGCGGTGGCGGCGGCCGAGGCGATCGGCTGGCCGGTGGTGGTGAAGCTCGACGCCGCGGCCATCACGCACAAGTCGGACGTGGGCGGTGTGGCGCTGGACGTGCGTCATGCCGACGAGGTCCGCGCCGCGTGGCGCACCATGCACGACAAGCTGGCCGCGCTGGGACGCGAGCGCGACATGCGCGGCGTGCTGGTGCAGCCGCTGGTGCGCGAGGGGGTGGACCTGATCCTCGGCATGACGCGCGACGCCACGTTCGGCCCGCTGGTGATGGTGGGCCTGGGCGGCACCATGGTCGAGGTGCTGAAGGACGTCGCGTTCCGCGTGGCGCCGCTCACCGACCGCGACGCGGCCGAGATGCTGCGCGAGCTGCGCAGCGCGCCGCTGCTCGACGGCTGGCGCGGCGCGCCGGCGGTGGACGTGCCGGCGGTGGAGCGCGCGATCCTGTCGCTGGCGCAGCTGGCCGAGCGCCATCCGGAGATCCTGGAGATGGAGCTGAACCCGCTGCGCGCGCTGCCGGCCGGCGCGGGGGTGCTGGCGCTCGACACGCGCGTGCGCGTGGCGCCGGCGCCGCGGACGGAGTAGCGCGTGCGCTGGTCCATCCACATCGGCAGCATCTTCGGCATCCGCCTCGAGATGCACGTCACGTTCCTGCTGCTGCTGGCCTACGCCGCCGCCAATCCGTCCGCGTTCGGCGTCAGCGGCACCCGCAACGGGCCGCTGCTGGCCGTGGTGATGCTGGTGCTGGTGTTCGCGTGCGTGGTGCTGCACGAGCTGGGGCACGCGCTCACGGCGCGGCGGTTCGGCATCCGCACGCGCGACATCATCCTGCTGCCGATCGGCGGCGTGGCGCGGCTGGAGCGCATGCCCGACAAGCCGCAGCAGGAGGTGCTGGTCGCAATCGCCGGGCCGACGGTGAACGTCGTGCTGGCGCTGCTGTTCGGCGGCTGGCTGGCGCTGGCACACATCCCGATCGCCACCTCGGGGCTGCTCGGGCTGCTGCTCGAGGTGAACGTGGTGATGCTGCTGTTCAACCTGGTGCCGGCGTTCCCGATGGACGGCGGCCGCGTGCTGCGCGCGCTGCTGGCGATGCGGCTGCCGTACGCGCAGGCGACGCGCATCGCGTCGTCGATCGGGCAGGGCGTCGCGATCGTGTTCGCCGCCATCGCGCTCTACTACGGCAACGTGATCCTGGGGCTCGTGGCGGTGTTCGTGTTCATGGCGGCGGGCGAGGAGCGCGCGATCGTGCAGACGCGCACGAACCTGTCGGGGCTGCCGGTGCGGGCGGCGATGCAGACCGATTTCCACGCGCTCGAGGCCGGCGAGCCGCTGCAGCGCGCGGTGGACTACCTGATGGCCGGCTCGCAGCAGGACTTCCCGGTGATGGACGCCGGCCACCTGATGGGCGTGTTGACGCGCACCGATCTGCTGCGCGCGCTCCAGCAGCGCGGCGCCGAAACCGCCGTGCGCGAGGCGTTGCACCCCGATCCGCTGTTCGCCGAGGCGCACGAGCCGCTGGAGCAGGCGGTGACGCGCATGCGGGCCGGAGCGCGTACGGCCGTGCCGGTGATGCACCAGGGGCGGCTGGTCGGGCTGCTGACGCTCGAGAACGTGGGCGACCTGCTGCTCGTGCGCGACGCGCTCAACCGCTGGGGCGCCGCCAGCGGCTGACGCCGCCCGCCATCCAGCGGACTCATCCGATGTCTGCGCCCCCACGTCGTGGCCGGGGCGGGGATACAACTCGTGGCGCCCGGCGGTGATGTGCTACGTTGTTCGTCCCTCGTCCGTTCGTGGCTTTCGCGCGACGCGCGTGTGCGTGCTCCGCCAGGGGCCGCCGAACTTCCCGTTCGATCCGCTCGCAAGGGGCATTCGCATGGTTGCCGAGATTCGCCAGCTGTTCACGCCCGCCAAGGCCGCGCGGCCCTCGCTCGCCGGCCAGCTCGGATTCACCACCCTCGTCAACGGACTCTCGGGGCTGCTGTGGTGGGCCGTGAGCGGCAAGGCGTGGGTGGCGGCGCTCACGATCTCGGCGCAGGCAGGCGGGCCGGCGCTGGTGGCGCTGCTCGGCGTGGTGATGCGAAGACCGGGCTGGTGCGCGCCGACCGTGGGATTCGATCCGCGCCGCGTGGCGGTGTGGGCGTACTTCACCGGCGCGCTGATGGCCGGCGTGGCGCTGCTGCTGGCGCAGTTCGGCACCGCGCTCTGATCGCGGGTTGACGCCGCCGCCGGGCGGCCGACAGACTCGCGGCATGGCGCGGCCTCCGCTCCCCGTCGCCCGTCTGAGCGCGCTGCTCGCGGTGCTGGTCGGCGCGTGGGTGGTGCTGCACGCACGCCGCGAGCCGCACTGGCGCGAGCTGCGCAGCGGCCTCGAGTTCACCACGTTTCGCGGCGAGCCCTACTGCCGTCACGGCTCGTCGCAGATCGCCGTGCTGCGCCTCGATCCCGCGCGCGTGCGGCTGCGCGTGCTGCACTACACGCGCGCCGACGCCGATCAGCCGCTGACGATCGTGCAATGGCAGCGTGCGACCGGGGCGCTGGCCGTGTTCAACGCCGGCCAGTTCTACCCCGACTACTCCTACATGGGCCTGCTCGTCAGCGACGGCAGGCCGGTGTTCACGCGGCCGCACCCGATGTTCCACGCCGCGCTGGTGGCCGCGCCCGGGCCCGGGCATCCGCGCGCGCGCGTGCTCGACCTGGAGCGCGAGCCGCTCGATCCCGATTCTGTTCGCTGGCCCGACGTGGCGCAGTCGTACATGCTGTTCGATCGCCGTGGCGCGCGCGTGCGCGAGAGCGGGCTCGTCGCCAACCGCACCGCGGTGGCCGAGGACGCCGGCGGGCACGTGCTCGTGTTCACCAGCGAGGGCGGCTACACGCTGTTCGAGTTCGCGCGGTTGCTGCGCCAATCGCCGTTCGCGCTCACGCATGCGATGGGCATGGACGGCGGCGACGAGGCCGAGATGCTGGTGACCACGCCCGAGTTCCGCTACGCGAGCTTCGGGCGCATCGCCGATTCGGGCGACGTGCCGGCCGCCGGCGCGCTGA
>DASSIN010000112.1:0-4795 GCA_035691845.1 Candidatus Eiseniibacteriota bacterium
GGCCGCGGCGCTGGCGCTGGTCGCGCTCGCCGCCCTGCCGTGGATCCCGCAGGCGACGCACACGCTCGACTTCCGCCGGCTCCACTTCGGAGGCCCGAACGGCACCGCGCCGCTGCGCTCGGCGGGCTCGTTCCACCCCGCCGCCGTGCCATTCGGGCTGCACGCGTTCGCCGTGGGCTACACGCTCGGGCCGTCGCTGCGCGAGCTGCGGGCCGCGCCCGGGCCGGCCGCGCTGCGCGCGCACCGGGTCGAGCTGGCGGTGACGGTGGCGCTGTTCGGCTGGCTCGGGATCGCCGGGCTCGAGACCGTGGCGCGCCGCCGCCGAATCGGCGACCTGCTGGTGTGGGCGGGCGTGCCGCTGCTGGTCGTCAGCTGGTTCGCGTTCGAGAACTTCAAGGTGTTCCACCCGCGCTACCTGGCGGCCTGCTTCCCGGCGTTCCTGCTGGTGATCGCGGCGGCGTTCGCCGGGATGCCACGCGGCGCGCGGCGCGTGGCCGCGGTGGCGCTGGCGCTGGTGTGGGGAGCGTCGCTCAAGAACCTCTACTTCGCGCCGGGCTACGGCAAGGAGGACATGCGCGGCGCCACGCGCTACGTCGAGACGCACGCGCGGCCGGGCGAGGTGCTGGTCGCCGCCGGCACCGAGGATCTGCTCGGCTACTATCATCACGGCCCGCAGCGCGTGGCGCCGGTGTGGCTCGGCTGGTCGGCCGATCCGGCTCGGCTAAAGGCCCACGTTCGTGAGACACTCGATCGCTCTCCGGGCGCATGGGTGATGCTCGCGCGGCCGGAGGATCTGGATCCGCGCGGCGTGTTCGCCCGGCTGCTGGACGCGGGTCCCGATCCACACTGGGCGGTCGAGTCCGCCCCGCGTTTCGAAGGCGTCCGCGTCTGGCACCTCGTGCCGGCCGCGGCCGCGCGGCCCGTGGGCCGCGCGCACCTGGCAGTTCCCCCGGCGCTCCGCGCCGCGTCCGCCCCGGACGCCGGCCGCGGCGCGCGCGCCCGTGAGGCAGAGGCTCGCTCATGAACGTGGTGGTCGTGGGGCTCGGCTACGTGGGCTCGGTGTGCTCGGGATGCCTGGCGAGCCGCGGACACCGCGTGACCGGCGTGGACACCAGCGAATGGAAGGTGGCCGCGATCCGCCGCGGCGAGAGCCCGATCGTGGAGCGCGAGCTGCCGGAGCTGCTGGCGCACGCCCACGCCGCCGGCCGGCTGCACGCCACCTCCTGCATCGGCGACGCCATGCCGGGCGCGGACGTGGTGCTGGTGTGCGTGGGCACGCCGAGCGCCGAGGACGGCTCGCTGTCGCTCGATCACGTGCGCCGGGCGCTGGCCGAGGTCGGCCGCTCGCTGGCGGGGACCGGCGCGTGGACCACGGTGGTGATGCGCAGCACGATGCTGCCGGGCAGCGTCGAGGACGAGCTCGTGCCGGTGCTGGAGCAGGCGTCGGGCCTGCGCGCGGGCGTGGACTTCGGCGTGGCATACAACCCGGAGTTCCTGCGCGAGGGCACCGCGGTGTCCGACTTCTTCGGCGCCGAGCTGACGGTGGTGGGCGCCGACGACGAACGCAGCGCCGCCGCGTTGCGCCAGCTCTACGCCGGCATCGGCGGCGAGCTGGTGGTGACGGGCATCCGCCAGGCCGAGATGCTCAAGTACGTGAACAACGCGTGGCACGCGCTCAAGGTGACGTTCGCGAACGAGATCGGCCGGCTGTGCAAGCGCGAAGCCCTCGACGGTGCGCGCGTGATGGAGCTGTTCCTGCGCGACACGCGCCTCAACGTGTCGCGCGCCTACCTGCAGCCCGGGTTCGCGTTCGGCGGCTCGTGCCTGCCCAAGGACCTGCGCGCCCTGCACCACCGCGCCCGCGTGCACGACCTCGACCTGCCGGTGATCGACGCGATCATGCGCTCGAACGACCGCCACGTGGAGGAGGCCGTGCACCTGATCGAGCGGCTCAAGCGCCGCCGGGTCGGCGTGCTCGGGCTGTCGTTCAAGGCCGGCACCGACGACCTGCGCGAGAGCCCGATCCTGCGCGTGATCGGCACGCTGGTCGGCAAGGGCTACTCGCTGCTGCTGCACGACGCCTCGCTCGACATGCACCGCGTGCTGGGCGCCAACCGCGCGTTCGTGGAGCACGAGGTGCCGTACCTGCCCGAGCGGCTGCGCCCGGACCTGGCCGAGGTCGTGACCGGCAGCGAGATCGTGGTGGTGGCCAACCGCACGCCCGCCTACCGCGAGGTGGGCCGGCTGATGAAGCCCGGGCAGGCGCTCGTGGACCTGGTCCACGCCGTGGATCCGGCGACGGTGCCCGCCGGGGAGTACCATGGCCTCGCGTGGTAGGGTCCTGCACCTTTCGGAGAACCTGCCGCTGCCGTTCGATCGCCGCGTGTGGCTCGAGCTGTCGGCGCTCACCGCCGCCGGCTACCAGGTGTCCGCCATCTGCCCGATGGGCGAGCGCTGGACCGCCCGGCACGAGGTGCTGGACGGCATCCACATCTGGCGCTACCCGCCGCCGCCCCCCGCGCGCGGCTTCATCAGCTACGCGTGGGAGTTCCTGTATTGCTGGCTGCAGACCGCACGGCTGTCGGTGGTCGTGCTCGCGCGCCGCGGGTTCGACGTGGTGCACGCCGCCAATCCGCCCGACACGTTCTGGGCGCTGGCCGCGATCTACAAGCTGCTCGGCAAGCGCTACGTGTTCGACCACCACGACCTGTGCCCGGAGCTGTACGTGGCGCGGTTCGGTGATGCCAAGGCGGGCTCGCTCGCGCATCGCGCGCTCGGCTGGCTCGAGCGCGCGCAGTTCCGCACCGCGGACCTGGTGATCTCGACCAACGAGTCGTACCGCCAGGTGGCGCTGTCGCGCGGGCACATGTCCCCGGAGCGCGTGCGCGTGGTGCGCTCGGGCCCGAGCCGGGTGCGGTTCGCCACCGTGCGGCAGCCCGACCCCGCGCTCAAGCGCGGCAAGCCGTACCTGGTCGCGTACCTGGGCGTCATGGCCCCGCAGGACGGCGTGGACCACCTGCTGCGGGCCGCGCACCATCTGCGCTCCGTGCGCGGGCGCGAGGACATCGCCTACACGCTGATCGGCGCCGGCGACTCGTACCAGGACCTGAAGGCGATGGCGACGTCGCTCGGGCTCGACGATATCGTGTGCTTCACCGGCCGCGTGCCGGACGCCGAGGTGGAGAAGATCCTGTCCACCGCCGACGTGTGCGTGTGCCCCGATCCGCTGAACCCGCTGAACGACGTTTCCACCATGAACAAGGTGCTCGAGTACATGGCGTGCGCCCGGCCGATCGTGGCGTACGACCTGCGCGAGCACCGCGCCTCGGCCGCCGAGGGCGCGCTGTACGCCGAGCCCAATCGCGACGACGACCTGGGCGAGAACATCGCGCGCCTGCTGGACGATCCCGAGCTGCGGCAGCGCATGGGCGCATACAACCGGCAGCGGTTCCTGGACAAGATGGCGTGGGAATATTCCGCCGGCGAGCTGATCGCCGCGTACGAGACGCTGTGCGCACCGAAGCGGCGGTGAAGGTGGTGCTCGCCGAGAGCGGGCAGGCGGTGGGCGGGACCGAGCGCGTGGTGTGGGAGCTGGCCACGCGGCTGCCGCGCGAGCGCTTCGACGTGCGCGTGTGGCTGTCGGACGTGCCGGCGGTGGATCCGTTCGCCGATGCGCTCGCCGCGCGCGACGTGCCGGTGCGGCGCGTGGCGGAGGTCGACTCGCGCTGGGATTTCCGCGGCATGATCCGCACGTGGCGCGCCCTGCGCCGCGACCCGCCGGCGCTGCTGCACGTGCACCACGTGTGGCCGGCGTCGGACCGCTACCTGGCCTCGCTCGCCGACGCCGCTGGCATCGAGCACCTGGTGGTGACCGAGCACATCGAGGGCGAGCCCCACTCGCCGGCGCAGACCGCGCTCAAGCGCGGCGAGCTGGCGCGTGCCGACGCGGTCACCGCGGTGTCGGCGGCGGTGGCCGACTCGCTGGTGCGCGACTACCGCGCCGACCGCGCGCGCATCCGGCTCGTGCCCAATGGCGCCGATCCGCCGCCCGCCGACGAGGCGCTCGCGGCGCGCCGGCTGCGCATCGAGCTCGGCGCCTCGCTGACGCGGCCGCTGTGGGCGTGCGTCGGCCGGCTCGAGAAGCAGAAGGGCCAGGACGTGCTGCTGGATGCGCTCGCGCTGGTGCGCGACGCGGGGCTCGAGTTCGTGGTGGCGCTGGCGGGCGAGGGAACCATGCGCAAGAGCCTCGAGACGCGCGTGGCCAGGCTCGGCCTGGGCGAGCGCGTGCGGTTCCTGGGGCGGCTGGACGACGCCGGCGCGCTGCTGGCGGCCTCGGACCTGGTGGTGATGCCGTCGCGCTGGGAGGGCCAGCCGATCGTGCTGGTCGAGGCGATGATGCGCGGGCGCGCGGTGGTGGCGAGCGCGGTGGGCGGCATTCCCGAGGTGCTGGAGGACGACGTCCACGGGCGGCTCGTGCCGCCGACGGACGCGCCGGTGCTGGCGCGCGTGCTCGCCGACCTGCACCACCGCGGCGACCTGGTCGCGCGCTATGGCCGCGCGGGCGGCGCGCGCGCGGCGCAGGACTACACGTGGACGCGCGTGGTGCAGCAGTACGAGGCCGTGTACGACGAGGTGCTCGGGCTCGCGAGCTTCGCGCCCGCGCCGCACGGGCGCCACGGCCAGGCGGTGCGCCGATGAGCGCGCCCGTGGCGGTGGTGATCCCGTGCTACCGGCAGGAGCGGTTCCTGGCGCGCACGGTGGCCGCGCTCGAGGCCGCGCTCGCGCCGGCGGGCGC
>DASSIN010000113.1:0-25801 GCA_035691845.1 Candidatus Eiseniibacteriota bacterium
ACCGGGGCGCTGGCGGGCGTGGCGCTGCTGGCGCTGCTGCAGCACGCCGGCGGATCGCTGATCGGCGCGGCGCGCGCGGCTCCGCGCGCCGCCGACCTGCCGTCCTCGCGGCGCACCGCGATCGTGGCCGCGGCCGAGCGCGTGAGCCCGGCGGTGGTGTCGGTCAGCATCACCGGCACGCGCGTGGTGCGCGGCAATCCGTTGGGGAATTTCTTCAACGATCCGTTCTTCAACCAGATGATGCCCCAGTACGAATACCACGAGCAGGTGTCGGGGCTGGGCTCGGGGTTCATCGTGGACCCCTCCGGGCTGCTGCTCACGAACGAGCACGTGGTGCGTGACGCCGACAGCGTGCGCGTGACGCTGCCCGACGGCCGCTCGATGCGGGCGCGCGTGCTGGCGACCTCGGGCGAATACGACCTGGCCGTGCTCAAGATCCCGGGCGCGCACCTGCCGGTGGCGCCGCTCGGCAACAGCGACGGGCTGCTGGTGGGCGAGTGGGCGGTGGCGATCGGCAACCCGTTCGGCTACCTGCTGCTCGACACGCAGCCGTCGGTGACGGCCGGCGTGATCAGCGCCACGCACCGCGACGTGCGTTCCGACGCCAGCCAGACGGGCGTGTACAAGAACATGATCCAGACCGACGCCGCCATCAATCCCGGCAACTCGGGCGGACCGCTGGTGAACGCGGAGGGCGAGGTGATCGGCATCAACACGTTCATCTTCACGCCCACCGGCGGCTCGATCGGGCTCGGGTTCGCGATCCCCATCAATCTCGCGCGGCAGAAGCTGGACGAGGTGCGCCGGTTCGGCCGCATCCGCGTGGCGTGGCCGGGACTGTCGCTGCAGCCCGTCACCACCGACCTCGCGCGCCGGCTGGGGTGGAGCGAAGCGGGCGGCTTCGTGGTGACGCGCGTGGAGTCGGGCGGCCCCGCCGAGCGCGCCGGCGTGCACGTCGGCGACCGGCTGCTGTCCGTGAACGGCATCGCCATTCACACGGTGGACGACGTGCAGCGGGGCATCTACGGCGCCAACGTGGGCGACCGCCTGTCGCTGCAGCTCGAGCGCGACGGGCGGCGCATCGAGGCGAGCCTCACGCTGGCCGAGCTGCCGCGGAGCAACGATTGATCGCGCGCTACGCGCGGCCCGCGATGGCGGCGGTATGGGACGACGCACACCGGCTGGCGCTGTGGCTCGAGGTGGAGCTGGCGGCGGTGGCGGCGCGCGAGGCGCGCGGGCTGGTGCCGGCTGGCACCGCCGATCGCGCGCGCGCGGCGGCGCGCATCGATCCCGGGCGCATGCAGGCGATCGAGGCCGACGTGCGGCACGACGTGATCGCGTTCCTGTCGATGCTGGCCGAGAGCGTGGGCGACGACGCGCGCCACATCCACGTCGGGCTCACCTCGTCCGACCTCGTGGACACGGCCCTGGCGCTGCAGATCGTGGAGGCCGGCAGGCTGCTCGCCGCCGGTCTCGAGCGCCTGCGCCGCGCCGCCTACGGGCTGGCCGAGCGCTGGCGCGACGCCCCGATGGCGGGCCGTACGCATGGCGTGCACGCCGAGCCGATCACGTTCGGGCTGAAGGCGCTGTCGTGGAGCGAGGAGCTGGGGCGCGATGGCAAGCGGCTGACCGCCGCGCTCGACGGGTGCGCGGTGGGCAAGTTCTCGGGCGCGGTCGGCACGCTCGCGCACCTGGACGCCGCGCTCGAGACCGACGCGCTGGCGCGGCTCGGGCTCGCGCCCGAACCGGCGGCGAGCCAGGTGGTGGCGCGCGACCGGCACGCGGCGCTGTTCGCCACGCTGGCGGTGCTGGGCGGAACGCTCGAGCGCATCGCGGTCGAGGTGCGGCACCTGCAGCGCAGCGAGGTGCGCGAGGCCGAGGAGCCGTTCGACGCGCGCCAGAAGGGCTCGTCCGCCATGCCGCACAAGCGCAACCCGGTGCGCTGCGAGCGCGTCACCGGCCTCGCCCGCCTGCTGCGCGCGAACGCGGTCGCGGCGCTCGAGAACCAGGCGCTGTGGCACGAGCGCGACATCAGCCACTCGTCGGTGGAACGGGTGATCGTGCCGGATTCGTTCCTGGTGGCGGACTTCATGGTGGCCGAGCTGACGGACGTGCTCGGGCGGCTGGTGGTGCATCCCGAGCGCATGCGCGCCAACCTGGAGGCCGGCGGCGGCCTCGTGCACTCGCAGCGCGTGCTGCTGGCGCTGGTGGAGGCCGGCATGGCGCGCGATCGAGCGTACGCGATCGTCCAGCAGCACGCGCTCGCCGCGCTGGACGGGGGCGCGCCGTTCGCCGAGGCGCTGGCGCGCGATCCGCGCGTGTCGGCGGTGTTGGAGCCCGTGGCGCTCGCGCGCTGCTTCGAGCTCGCGCCGGCGCTGCGGGGCGTGCCCGAGATCTTCGCGCGCGCGGGACGGCCGTCGTGAGCGCCCCGGCCGCGCCGGTTCAGGCCTGGTCGCCCGAGGAGCTGGCGGATCCCGGGCGCGTGTCGCGCCGGCTGCGCGCGCGCGGCGTGGCGCTCGAGCCCGAGGAGGTCGAGCGCCTGCACGAGCTGCTGGGGCGGCCGCCGCGCTGGGCGGAGGCGGTGCTGTTCGGGATCCTGTGGAGCGAGCACTGCTCGTACAAGAGCACGCGCCATCTGCTGAAGCGGCTGCCGGTGCGCGCGCCGCAGGTGCTGATCGGCCCGGGCGAGGACGCGGGCGTGGTGGCGCTGCCCGCGCCGTGCGAGGACCTGGCGCTGGTGCTGGCGCACGAGAGCCACAACCATCCGAGCCAGGTGCTGCCGGTCGAGGGCGCGGCCACCGGCGTGGGCGGCATCGTGCGCGACGTGGGCTGCATGGGCGCCGAGGTGGTGGGCGTGCTCGACAGCCTGCGGTTCGGCGATCCGCGCGACGCGGTGCACGTGCGCGACGTGGTGCGCGGGGTGGTCGAAGGGATCGCCGGCTACGGCAACGCACTGGGCGTGCCGAATCTGGGCGGCGACACGGTGTTCGATCGCGCGTTCGACAGCCATGTGCTCGTCAACGTGATGGCGGTGGGGATCGCGCCGCGCGATGGGGTGCTGCGCAGCCGCGTGCCGGACGGCGACGGGCCGTGGGCGTTCGTGCTGATCGGCAAGCCCACGGACGAGAGCGGGTTCGGCGGCGCGGCGTTCGCTTCGGACGAGCTGGGCGCCGATGACTCCGGCGATCGCCGCGGCGCGGTGCAGTTGCCGGATCCGTTCCTGAAGCGCGTGCTGCACGTGGCCAACGCCGAGGCGTTCCGGCGCATCCGCGCGCGCGGAATACCGGCCGGGTTCAAGGACCTGGGCGCGGGCGGCGTGGCGTGTGCCACGAGCGAGCTGGCGGCGGCCGGCCGGCGCGGGGCGCGCATCGCGCTCGAGGCGCTGCACCGCGTGCCGCGCCGCATCGCGCCCGAGGTGCTGCTGTGCTCGGAGACGCAGGAGCGCTACGCGTGGGTGGTGCCGGAGGCATTCGCCGCCGAGCTGGCGGCGTTGTACAACGACGAATTCGCGCTCGGCCGGCTGCATCCGGGCGCCGGCGCCTCGATCCTCGGCCGCGCCACCGACGACGGCCGCTACCAGGTGACGTGGCATGGCGAGGTGCTGGTGGACTGTGAGGTCGAGGCGATCACGCACGGCCGCCACGCCCCGCGCGTCGCGCGCCGCCGCACGCCGCGCGCGCCGTGGAAGCCCAGGCGCATCGGCCACGATCCGCACCAGGCGCTGCTCACATTGCTGGCCTCGTACGATCTGGGCGCGCGCGACTACCTGTTCCGGCACTACGACTCCGAGGTACAGGGGCGCACGTGGCTCAGACCCGGCGACGCGGACGCGGTCGTGATCCGGCCGCATCCCGGGCGCGCGCTCGGGCTGGCGTTCGCGGTGGCGGGGCAGCCGCACTGGTGCGCGGCCGATCCCGAGCTGGGCGCCCGCCACGCCGTGGCGGAGGCGGCGCGCAACGTGGCGTGCACCGGCGCGCGGCCGTGGGCGCTCACCGACTGCCTGAACTTCGGCTCGCCCGAGGACGCCGAGGTGATGGGTGATTTCGAGGCCACGCTGGAGGGCCTGGCGGTGGCGGCCGAGGCGCTGGGCGGGCTCGCGGCGCACGGCCAGCCGCTGCCGTTCGTGAGCGGCAACGTCAGCCTGTACAACCAGGACGCGGGCGGCGCGATCCCGCCCTCCCCGATCGTGATGTGCGCGGGCGTGCTGCGCGAGATCTCGAGCGCGGTCGGGCTCGCGGCGCAGCAGGCGGGGAACTTCCTGGTGCTGGTCGGTGCGTCGCGCGAGGGACTGACCGGATCGAGCTACGTGCGCGTCGTGCGGCGTGAGGACGCGTGCGCGCCGCCGCCGCTCGACCTGTCGGCCGAGGCGCGGCTCCAGTCGCTGGCCGTGGCGGCGGCGGAGGGGCGCTGGGTGCGCGCGGCGCACGACGTGTCGGAGGGCGGCGTGGCGGTGGCGCTGGCCGAGATGCTGCTGGGTGCGCCGGCCACGCGCGGGCTCGGCATCGACGCCGATCTCGGCGTGCTCGAGGCGCCGCTCGAGGTGTCGCTGTTCGACGAGTCGCCGGGAATCGTGTTCGAGATCTCGCCCGAACGCGCCCCGCGGCTGTTCCAGGCGGCGCGCGAGCGCTCGCTGCTGGCGTGGCCGATCGGCACGGTGGCGGCGCACGACACGCTGCGGCTGCGGGCGGCGGGCGAGGTGCTGGCGTGGTCGCGCGTGGAGCTGGCAGGGGCGGCGGAATCCGCGCTGCCGCGGGTGTGGAACGAGGAGCTATGAGCCCGCGCATCGCGGTGCTGCAGTTCCCGGGCGTCAACGGCGAGGACGAGGCGGCGCGCGCGATCCAGCGCGTCGGGCTCGAGGCCGGGATCGTGCGCTGGAACGCGCCGCCCGCGAGCCTCGCCGCATACGACGGCTACCTGCTGCCGGGCGGGTTCTCGTGGCAGGACCGCGTGCGCGCCGGCGCGCTGGCGGCCAAGAGCCCGCTGATGGACGTGCTCGCCACCGAAGCGGAGCGCGGCAAGCCGGTGCTCGGGCTGTGCAACGGCGCGCAGGTGCTGGTCGAGGCCGGGCTCGTGCCGGGCGCGGGCGAGGTCCAGCTGGCGCTGGCCGCCAACCGCATGCCGGAGCGCACCGGCTACCACGCGCGCTGGATCGAGGTGCGGGTCGAGCGCTCGAACTGCCTGTTCACGCGCCATCTCGAGCCGGGCACGGTGGTGCCGATGCCGGTCGCGCACGGGGAGGGCCGGTTCACCGGGCGCACGGCCGGCACGGTCGAGAGGCTGCTGGCGGACGGGTGCGTGCCGCTGCGCTACGCGGGCCCCGACGGCGGCCCGGCGGAACAGTTCCCGGACAACCCGAACGGTTCCGAGGCCGCGGCCGCGGGGGTGTGCAACGCGGCCGGCAACGTGCTCGCGATGATGCCGCACCCGGAGCGCGCGCAGGACCTGGGCCAGATGGCGCGCGCCCTGGGCGGCCCCTGGAGCGACGCGCGCGACGCATGGCAGGCGGCGGGCGGCACGAATGAGCCCGGCGGGCCGGGGCTCGTGGTGTTCGAGGGGCTGGCGCGCCATCTGGGCGTGGGGGTGACGGCGTGAGGCCCGCCAAGTCGCTGGCGCAGGCGTGGATTGCGCTCAACACCGACGATCCGGCCGCGGTCTCGGCGCTGGCCACCGCGCGCGAGCGCCTGGAGGCGGGCGCGGCGCTGGCCGGGCTCACGCGCTGGCGGCTGGTCGAGCTGCGCGGAGCGCTTCCCCCGCTTGACGCGCTGCAAGACACCCTGCACCGCTCGACCCAGTTCTACAATCCATACAAGGAGCGCGCCGTGCTCCGCACGGGCCCCTCGGAACGCGCCCCGTGCGGGGGCGCGGTGGCGGTGCTCGTCACCGAGCGCGGGGGCGGGCGGCGTCGGGCCGCCGAGCGCTGGTGGAAGCACGAGACCGGCCGCGCCGTCGAGGTGCGCGAAGGCGTGGTGTGGGCGCTCACCTTCGATCGCGGGCTGGAGCCGGACGGCGACCGGGCGCGGCTGGCACGCGCGAAATCGCTGGCGGTGCTGTCCGATCGCGCGCACGGTCTGTTCTGCAACCCCCACGCCCAGGACTGGGCCGCCGCGATCGATCCGCCACTGCCATGGATGTTCGCGCCACCCCGTCGTCCGCGTCGATCCGCCCATCCCACCCCCGGAGGACAGCCCGCATGACCGTCGTTCCCACGAGGCACTGGCGCGAGGAGTGTGGCGTGTTCGCCGCCGTGGGCGTTCCGCGCGCGGCCGAGGTCACGGCACTGGGGCTGAACGCGCTGCAGCACCGCGGCCAGGAGGCGAGCGGCATCGTGTCGTGCGACGCCGAGGGCCGGTTCCACGCTCACCGCGGGCTCGGGCTGGTCTCGGACGTCTACCGCCACGTGGACTTCCGCGCCCTGCCTGGCGACATCGCGCTGGGGCACAACCGCTACGCCACCTACGGCAGTCACACGCTCGAGAACACGCAGCCGCTGTCGGTGGTGTATCGCGGCGGTCCGCTGGCGCTCGCCCACAACGGCCACCTCGTGAACGCGCGCGAGCTGCGCCACGCGCTGGAGGCGCGCGGCGCGATCTTCCAGACCACGCTCGACACCGAGATCTTCCTGCACCTGATGGCGCAGTCGCGCGCCGACGATCCGGAGCAGGCGCTGATCGATGCGGCGAAGCAGGTGAAGGGGGCGTTCTCGCTGCTGGTGATGGTGGAGGGCGCGGTGCTGGCGCTGCGCGACGCGCACGGGTTCCGGCCGCTGTGCCTGGGGCGGCTCGGCGACGGCTACGTGGCCGCCAGCGAGAGCTGCGCGCTCGACCTGGTGGCGGCCGAGACGCTGCGCGACGTGCAGCCGGGGGAGCTGGTGCGGCTCGACCCGCAGGGCATGCGAGCGCGGCGCGTGCTGGTGCCCGCCGACCCGCCGCAGCAGTGCATCTTCGAGCACATCTACTTCTCGCGCCCCGACTCGCGCGTGTTCGGCGAAACCGTGGACCGCGTGCGGCGCCGCATCGGGCGGCGGCTGGCGATCGAGCATCCCGTGGACGCCGACATGGTGGTGGCGGTGCCCGACTCCAGCAACTCGATCGCGCTCGGCTTCGCCGAGGAATCCGGGATTCCGTTCGAGCTCGGCCTGATCCGCAATCACTACATCGGCCGCACGTTCATCCAGCCGCACCAGTCCGAGCGCGACGCCGGCGTGCGCATCAAGTTCAACCCGGTGCGCGAGGTGCTGGCCGGCAAGCGCGTGGTGCTGGTGGACGACTCGATGGTGCGCGGCACCACCAGCCGCAAGCTGGTGCGCATGCTGAAGCGCGTGGGCGCGCGCGAGGTGCACTTCCGCGTGGGCTCACCGCCGGTGACCCACCCGTGCTTCTACGGCATCGACACGCCCAGCCGGCGCGAGCTGATCGCCGCGGTCAAGTCGGTTGACGAGATCCGCGACCATCTGGGCGCCGACTCGCTCGGCTACCTGTCGCTCGAGGGGCTGGTGAGCTGTGAGAGCGACGGCGGGCGGTTCTGTCGCGCGTGCTTCACCGGCCACTACCCGGTTCCGGTGGACGCGCATTCGACGCTGCTCAACCTCGAGCCGCAGCCGGCGACCACGGGAGCCTCCGAGCGCGGTTGACGCAATCCCAACTGCCTCCTAGGTTGTGCGCTGATTCCTCTTCGATGCCCCGCGCCTGCTCGAAGGCCGCCGAGAGCGGTCCCGGACGCAAGGCGCGCGGGAGAAGTTCCCCCAGACGTATCGCAGGATGCGTCGAGGACGGCTTCGGTCGAGCAACGCAACAGATGGCCGCTCTGGGGCGGCCGCCACAGGAGCCCGTGTCGCTACAAGACCTCATGCAACAGAGGCGCGCGAAGCTGGAACAATGGCGCGCGCTCGGCGTCGAGCCGTACGCGTATCGCGCGGAGCCCACGCACCACGCGGCCCAGGTGCTGGCGTGGGGCGACCAGGTCACCGAAACGCCGGGCGAGCGCGTGCGGCTGGCGGGCCGGATCGTGGCGCTGCGCGGCCACGGCAAGGCGGGGTTCTCGCACCTGCTGGACGGCTCGGGAAGGATCCAGCTCTACTTCCGCGCCGACGCGATGGGGGAGCAGTTCCGCCGCTACGAGCTGCTGGACGTGGGCGACTGGATCGCGGTCGAGGGCCGCGTGTTCCGCACCCGGACGGGCGAGATCACGGTCAGGGCCGAGACGATCGAGCTGCTGTCCAAGGCGGTGCGCCCGCTGCCCGAGAAGTGGCACGGGCTCAAGGACCCGGAGACCCGCTACCGCCAGCGCTACGCCGACCTGTTCGTCAACCTCGACGTGCGCGAGACGTTCCGGCGCCGCGCCCGGCTGGTGACCGCGCTGCGCGCCCACCTCGACCAGCGCGAGTTCCTCGAGGTGGAGACGCCGGTGCTGCAGCCGCTGTACGGTGGCGCGTTCGCACGGCCGTTCGTGACGCAGCACCACGCGCTCGACATGCAGCTGTACCTGCGCATCTCGAACGAGCTGTATCTCAAACGCCTGATCGTGGGCGGGCTCGAGCGCGTGTACGAGTTCTCGCGCGACTTCCGCAACGAGGGCATGGACCGCTCGCACAACCCGGAATTCACCATGCTCGAGGCGTACCAGGCGTTCGCGGACGTGCACGACGTGATGGAGCTGACCGAGGGGATGGTGGCGCACGCCGTCCGGACGGCCGCCGGCAGCCCGCAGGTCACGTGGCAGGGGCACGCGCTCGACTGGACGCCGCCGTGGCCGCGCATCTCGATGCTGGACGCGGTCGGTGGGGCGACGGGCGAGGACGTGTCCGATCTGTCCGAGCCCCGGCTGGAGCGGCTGGCGCGCGCGCGCGGCATCGCGATCCGGCCCGGAATGGGGCCCGGCGGGTTGCTGGACGAGCTGTTCTCCACCCTGGTCCAGCCGACGCTGATCCAGCCCACGTTCGTGGTGGACTATCCCGTCGAGACCTCGCCGCTCGCGCGCGCCTCGCGCACGCGGCCCGGCGTGGTCGAGCGCTTCGAGCTGTTCGCGGTCGGCATGGAGCTCGCCAACGCGTTCTCCGAGCAGAACGACCCCGCGGCGCAGGCGAAGGCGTTCGAGGCGCAGATGGCGCGCCGCGCGGCGGGCGACGAAGAGGCGCAGACGATGGACGCCGACTACGTGCGCGCGCTGGAGTATGGCATGCCGCCGACCGGCGGCGTGGGGATCGGCATCGACCGGCTCACCATGCTGGTCGCCGGCCAGCGCTCGATCCGCGACGTGATCCTGTTCCCGACGCTGCGGCCCGAGGAGGGTCGGCATCCGGCGGACGACGAGGTCGAGGCGGAACCGGCCGCCGCCTCCGACACCGCCGAGTGAGCGCCTGACGCCCGTGCGCCTGCCGCTGTGGATCGCCGGCCGCTATCTGCGCGCGCACCGGCACAGCGGGTTCATCACGCTGCTGACCGGGATCTCGATCGCCGGCGTCGCGCTCGGCGTCACCGCGCTGCTCACCGTGCTGGCGGTGATGAACGGGTTCGAGAACGAGATCCAGACGCGGATCGCCGGCACCGACGCGCACGTCGTGGTGCTGGGGGAGACCGCGGCCGGCGTGAGCGAGCCCGCGCCGCTGGCGCGCACGATCGCGGCGCTGCCCGGGATCGTGGGCGTGGCGCCGTTCACCTACACCAAGGCGATGATCTTCCACGACGGCCAGACCGAGGGGCTGGTGGTGAAGGGCGTGGACCTCGCGCGCGAGCGCGGCGTCACCACGGTCGGCCACAACATCTCGCCGCCGCTCGACTCCATTCCCGCGGCCACGACCGACGGCCTGCCGGGAATCGTGCTCGGCTCGGAGCTGGCCGGCCGGCTGGGGGCGCGGGTGGGGGACGAGGTGGTGCTCGCGTCGCTGTCGGGCGCGGAGAAGAGCGCGTTCGGCTTCACGCCCAAGCTGGCGCGGTTCCGGGTGGTCGGGATGTTCACATCGGGGCTGTACACCTACGACTCGAGCTTCGGATTCGTGGCGATTCCCGCGGCGCAGCGGTTCTTCGAGCTGGGCGCCGCGGTCACCGGCATCGAGATCAAGCTGGCCGACATGTTCGCGGCGCCCGAGCGCGCCGCGGCGATCATGCGCGCCGTGGGCCGGCCGGGACTGCGCACCAACAACTGGATCGAGCTCAACCGCAATCTGTTCACCTGGATGAAGCTCGAGAAGACGGTGATGTTCGTGATCCTGGCGCTGATCGTGCTGGTGGCGGCATTCAACATCGTGAGCACGCTGTTCATGGTGGTGCTGGAGAAGCGCCGCGACATCGGCGTGCTGAAGTCGCTCGGCGCCACGCGCGGCACCGTGCTGCAGGTGTTCCTGTGCGAGGGGCTGCTGATCGGCGGGCTCGGCACGCTGCTCGGCGCGGCGCTGGGGGCGGCGCTGATCTTCACGCTGCGGCAGTTCCCGTTCGTGACCCTGCCGGGTGACGTATACTTCATCGAACGGCTGCCCGTGCGTCCCGAAGCGGGCGATTTTGCCGTGGTGATTCTGTCCGCCCTGACGTTGTGCCTGGCCGCCGCGCTGTATCCGGCCTGGCGCGCTTCGCTGCTCGAGCCGGTGGAAGCGATCCGGCGGCAGGCGTGATGCGGTTCCGACCCGACGCGAGCCCCGCGCGTCATACGACGCAGGCGCAAGCGCTTGCCGGCACCGATCGCGTGCTCGAGGCGCGCGGCATCGTCAAGTCCTATCCCTCCCCACGCGGACGTCTCGAGGTGCTGTCGGGCGTCGACCTGGACGTGGAGCGTGGCACAATTCTGGCTATTCTCGGCGCGTCCGGAGCGGGAAAGAGCACGCTGCTGAACATTCTCGGGACACTCGATCGCGCGGACCGCGGCAGCGTGGAAATTCACGGCTGGCGCGCCGACCTCGCCGACGAGAAGGCGCTGGCGGCGTTCCGGGCGCGCAAACTCGGGTTCGTGTTCCAGTTCCATCATCTGCTGCCGGAGTTCAGCGCGGAGGAGAACGTGATGATGCCGCTCCTGATCGGTGGCGAGCGCCCGGGCCGGGCCCGCGAACGCGCCCGCGAGGCGCTGCACGCGGTCCAGCTCGGCGACCGGTTCGAGCACCGGCCCTCCGAGCTGTCGGGTGGCGAGGCGCAGCGCGTGGCGGTCGCGCGAGCGCTGGTTTCGGAGCCCGAGCTGGTGCTCGCCGACGAGCCAAGTGGAAACCTGGACCAGCGTTCGGCCGACGCGTTGCACGAACTCGTTGCGTCGCTGGCGCGTGACCGGCATCAAACGTTCGTGGTGGTGACCCACAACGACCGGCTGGCCGCCATCGCCCACCACGTTCACACCCTGCACGCGGGCCGCCTCGTCCCGGCGGCCTGAAAGGCTCGGGATGCTCTGCCAGATTTGCGGGAAGAACCCCGCCACGGTGCACTTCACCGAGATCCACGACAACAAGATGTCGGAGATCCACGTGTGCGAGCGCTGCGCCGAGGACAAGGGACTTCACGCGTCCCCCAAGAAGCACAAGTTCGACATCGCCGATCTGCTGGCGGGCATGGTCGACAACATGACCACCACCGAGGAGGAGCGCGTGGGGCGGGTGCAGTGTCCGCGCTGCGGGCTGCTGTACTCCGGCTTCAAGGAGACCGGCAGGCTCGGCTGCTCCGAGTGCTACACCGCGTTCCAGTTCCAGCTGCGCCCGCTGCTGCGGCGCATCCACGGCGAGACGCGCCACTCGGTCAAGGCCAAGCGCCCGACCCGCGACGGCGAGGGCGCATCGCGTTCGCGCCAGATCCAGCGCCTGCACGACGAGCTGCAGCGCGCGGTCGAGCGCGAGGAGTTCGAGCGCGCCGCAGCGGTGCGTGACGAGATCAAGCGTCTGGAGCGCGAGGGTCAGACCGCGCGCACGGGAGGGGAGACCGCATCGTGAGCCCGCAGCATCCCACGACCTTCGACGAGCTGGTGGCGGCGCCGAGCCGGTGGCTGTCGGGCGATGGCCCGCACGCCGACCTGGTGCTGTCCACGCGCATCCGGCTGGCGCGCAACCTGTCGCAGGTGCCGTTCACGCACCGCGCGCGCGAGGAGCAGCTGCAGGGCGTGCTGCTGTCGGTGTCGAGCGCGGCCCAGCAGGCGCACGCGTTCGCGGGCGCGCTCACCATGCGGATGAGCGAGCTGTCGCCGGTCGAGCGCCAGGTGCTGGTGGAGCGCCACCTCGTGAGCCACGAGCTCGGCGACGCCACGCGTCCGCGCGGGATCGTGGTGGCGCCCGAGGAGCGCGTGTCGCTGATGATCAACGAGGAGGATCATCTGCGGCTGCAGGCGATGACGCCGGGCTTCCAGCTGGCCGAGACCTGGGGCGCGGCGGATTCCGCCGACGACGAGCTGGACCAGTCGCTCGACTTCGCGTTCTCCGAGGAGATCGGCTACCTGACCTCGTGCCCGACCAACGCCGGCACCGGGCTGCGCGCCTCGGTGCTGATCCACCTGCCGGCGCTGGTGCTGCTGGACGAGATCCAGCAGGTGCTGAAGAGCATCATGCAGGTCGGCTTGAACGTGCGCGGCCTGTACGGCGAGCACAGCGAGGTGATGGGCAACCTGTTCCAGATCTCCAACCAGACCACGCTCGGCAAGAGCGAGCGCGACTCGATCGAGAGCCTGGAGCGCGTCACGCGCCAGATCATCGAGCGCGAGGAGCGCGCCCGCGAGCGCATGCTGCGCGACGCGCGCGTCCAGGTGGAGGACAAGGTGTGGCGGGCGTATGGTTCGCTGCGTCACGCGCGCCTGATCGCGGCCAAGGAAGTCATCAACCTGTGCTCGGCGGTGCGCCTCGGGGTGGCATTGGGCATGCCCGGGCTCCCGCCGTTTCACGTCGTCAACGAGCTGCTGGTGATCACCCAGCCTGCCCACCTGCAGCGGTTCCATGGCGGGGAGCTGACCCCCGCCGAGCGCAACGTCTACCGTGCCCAGCTCGTGCGCGAGCGGCTCGACACCGCCGAGCACGAGACGAACGAGCGTCGAGACCAGGGATAACAGGGAGGGCGGGGCGAGCGCCTCACGCGGCGCGTCTCTCCGACCGAAAGCCATGCACGACAAATTCACGGAACGGGTCCGCAAAGTGATCTACCTGGCGCGCGAGGAAGCCGCGCGCCTGCAGCACGACTACATCGGCACCGAGCACCTGCTGCTGGGCGTGATCCGGGAAGGCGAGGGGATCGCGGCCACCGTGCTCAACAACCTGGGGCTCGACCTCGACCGCATCCGCCAGGAGGTCGAGAACATGGTGAGCGCTTCGGGCGGCACCATGACGATCGGCGAGATTCCGTTCACGCCGCGCGCCAAGCGCGTGCTGGAGCTGGCGGTCGAGGAGGCGCGCTCGCTCGGCCACAACTACGTCGGCACCGAGCATCTGCTGCTCGGCCTGATCCGCGAAGGCGAGGGCGTCGCCGCCAAGGTGCTGCTCGAGCTGGGCGTGGACCGCAAGCGGGTGCGCGAGGAGACGCTCAAGCTGCTGGGCGGCACGCCGTCGTCGGCGGGCGCCACCGAGCGCGAGGAGCGCCCGGAGACGCCGGCCCTGAACCAGTTCGGACGCGACCTCACGCAGCTGGCGCGCGAGGGCAAGCTCGATCCGGTGATCGGCCGCGACAAGGAGATCGAGCGCGTCATCCAGGTGCTGTCGCGCCGCAAGAAGAACAACCCGGTGCTGATCGGCGAGCCCGGCGTGGGCAAGACCGCGATCGCCGAGGGCCTGGCGCAGCGCATCGTGTCGGCGCAGGTGCCGGAGAGCCTCAAGAACAAGCGCATCGTCACGCTCGACCTCGCCGCCGTGGTGGCCGGCACCAAGTACCGCGGCCAGTTCGAGGAGCGGCTGAAGACGGTGATGAACGAGATCCGCGAGTCCAAGGACACGGTGATCTTCATCGACGAGCTGCACACCATCGTCGGGGCGGGCGGTGCCGAGGGCGCGATCGACGCCTCCAACATGCTGAAGCCGGCGCTGGCGCGCGGCGAGCTGCAGTGCATCGGCGCCACCACGCTGGACGAGTACCGCAAGTACATCGAGAAGGACGGCGCGCTCGAGCGGCGGTTCCAGCCGATCATGGTGGACCAGCCGAGCGTGGCCGACACGATTGCGATCCTGATGGGGCTGCGCGACAAGTACGAGGCGCACCACGGGGTCAAGATCACCGACGAGGCGGTGGTGCAGGCGGTGAAGCTGGCCGACCGCTACATGAACGACCGCTACTTCCCGGACAAGGCGATCGACGTGATCGACGAGGCGTGCGCGCGCGCGCGCCTGTCGGTGTCCACCGTGCCGTCCGAGATCCACGAGCTGGAGAAGCGGCTGGAGGAGGTCATCAAGGAGAAGGAAGCCGCCATCCGCGGGCAGGAGTACGAAAAGGCGGCCCGCCTGCGCGACAAGGAGAAGGAATTGCGCGCGCGGCGGAACGAGCTCAAGAAGTCGTGGACCGAGTCGAAGCGCGACAAGGAGGTCCAGGTCGACGAGGAGCTGATCGCCTCGGTGCTGTCCACCATGACCGGCATTCCGATGGTGAAGCTGGCCGAGGAGGAGACCCAGAAGCTGCTGCGCATGGAGGACGAGCTGCGCAAGCGCGTGGTGGGCCAGGACGAGGCGGTGCAGGTGGTGTCACGCGCCGTGCGGCGCAACCGGGTCGGGCTGCGCGATCCCAAGCGGCCGATCGGCTCGTTCATCTTCCTGGGGCCGACCGGCGTGGGGAAGACCGAGCTGGCGCGGGCGCTGGCGGCGTTCCTGTTCGACGACGACGACGCACTGATCCGGATTGACATGTCCGAATACATGGAAAAGTTTTCCGTATCCCGGCTCGTGGGAGCGCCTCCGGGGTATGTGGGGTACGAGGAGGGCGGGCAGCTCACCGAGAAGGTGCGCCGCAAGCCCTATTCCGTGGTGCTGCTCGACGAGATTGAAAAAGCGCACCCGGACGTGTTCAATGTCCTGCTGCAGGTGCTCGACGACGGCGTGCTGACCGACAGCTCGCGGCGGCGGGTGGACTTCAAGAACACGGTCATCATCATGACGTCCAATCTGGGCGGACGGCAGATCGTGACCGGCGGCAAGCGTCTGGGCTTCAACCAGGCCGAGGGCGCGGTGCAGCAGTTCGCGGCCATCAAGAGCACGGTTCAGGACGAGCTCAAGCGGGCGTTCAACCCCGAGTTCCTCAACCGAATCGACGACGTGATCGTGTTCCACGCCCTCACGCGCGACGACATGCGGAACATCGTGGCGATCTTGCTCGGACAGGTGAAGGAGCGTCTGCGTGCGCAGGACATCACCCTCGAACTCACCCCGGAAGCCACGGAGCTGCTCATCGATCGCGGCTTCGATCCGTCGCTGGGCGCGCGGCCGCTCAAGCGCGCGATCCAGCGGCTACTCGAGGATCCCTTCGCCGAGACCATCCTGCGCGGACACTTCCCGCCCGGATCCCGCATCCAGGTGGTTCGCAAGGACGATCAGCTGGAGTTCGCTGCGGCGCCCGCTCCGGTCGCCGAACCCGCCCCGCCCACTCCGGCGGTGTCGGGCCGCTGATCTCGTTCTGCTGCTCGCCCTCGCGGGCGCGGCGGCGCTGATGACGACGCCGGCGGCGGCGCAGATGCCGCCGCCGGCCGATTCGCTCGCCGTGGGCGATACCGGCGGGGAAGCCCCGGCCGAGACGATCGGGCAGATCCGCGTCCAGGGGAACGTCGCCGTGGACAGCGCGCGCATCGTGCGCACGTTCGAGGTGCCGCCGGGCACCCGTTACGCGCAGGAGGCGGTGAGCCGCGGCATCCGCAAGCTGTTCGCGCTCGGGTTGTTCGAGGACGTCACGGTGGATCGGGTCCCGCACGACGGGGTCGTGGACCTCGTGATCCACGTGCGCGAGCGGCCGCGCATCGCGGCGATCCACTTCTCGGGCAACGAGAAGAAGAAGACCGAGGAGCTGCAGAAGAAGCTGTTCCTGCACGTGGGCGAGACGTACTCGCCCACCACCGCGGCGATGCAGGTGGACACGCTGCTCAAGTTCTATCACGACGAGGGCTACCCGCGCGTCGCGATCGACGCCGTGCCCGACACCGTGCGCGGCGGGTCGGCGGTGAACCTCAAGTTCGTCGTGCAGGAGGGCGAGAAGCTGCGCATCCGGCTGGTGCGGTTCGAGGGCGCGCACGCGTTCACCGTGAAGAAGCTGCGCCACGTGATGAAGACGCACGCCAAGAACTTCTTCGGCGGTGGCGAGATCAAGGACGAGACGTTCGCCGAGGACGTGGACCGCCTGGAAAGCTTCTATCACGACCGCGGCTACCGCGACATGAAGGTGTCGGACCACCGGCTCGACCCGCAGGCCGATCCCAAGCGGCTCACGCTCACGCTGGTGGTGGACGAGGGGCCCCGCTACCGGATCGGCACCGTGCGCTGGACCGGCGCCACCCAGGTGCCGATGGACGAGCTCGCCAAGCAGTACCCCGGCAAGGTGGCCGGGATCTACGACCACTCCAAGATCGAGCGCGCGACCCAGGGCGGCTACGCCGCATACGCCGAGCGCGGCTACCTGTACGTGGCGATCGAGCCGCGCGAGACGGTGCGCGACAGCAATGTCGTGGACGTGGAGCTGGCGGTCACCGAGAACAGGCCATCGCACGTTCGCTACATCACCATCACCGGCAACCATGCTACGCGCGAGCACGTCATCCGCCGCGAGCTGGCGATTCACGAGGGCGACCTGTTCCGGCGCTCGGGGCTCGTGCGCTCGCAGGAGGCGCTGCAGCGGCTCGGGCTGTTCACCGACGTCACGCCCGACTTCCAGGCCGCCGAGAGCACCGACGTGGATCTCACCTTCAAGGTGAACGAGAAGCAGGTGGGCACGGCGTCGGCGGGCGCGGGCTACACCGCCGACGCCGGGCTCACCGGGTTCGTCGAGCTCGGGCACAACAACGTGCTCGGCAACGGGCAGAGCCTGAACATCCACCTCGAGCGCGGCAGCAGCAGCAACAACTACAACGTGAGCTTCACCGAGCCGTGGTTCCGCGGCACCCCGACGCTGCTCGGGATGTCCGCGTTCAACACCGCGCTCGATCGCGACCTGTACCGCGAGGAGCGGCGCGGCGCGTCCGGGCGCATCGGCCGGCCATTGGGCTGGCCCAGCTTCACGCGCGGCTCGCTCGGCTATTCGCTCGAGGACGTCGAGATCAAGGCACTGAACGGGCAGACGACGCTCACCGGCCTGCCGGTGGCAGACAGCATCGCGCTGGTCGGCATCCCGGTGGGCAAGCCGCAGCGCACGAGCAGCGCCACCACCAGCCTGATTCGCAACACCACCAACAACGCGTTCTACCCCACGAAGGGCACCTCCCAGACGCTGGACGACGAGTTCGCCGGCGGCGCGTTCGGTGGCGCGGTCAACTACCACAAGCACCGGCTCGAGGGCCGCTGGTACTTCCCGTCGTTCGTGAAGGGAGTGACCACGATGGTGCGCGCGCGCGTGGGGCTGCTCGCCGGCTACGAGGGCCAGAACCTGGACGTGCCGCCCTACGAGCGGTTCCGGCTCGGTGGCGGCAGCGTGCCCGATCCGTTGCGCGGCTACGACGACTACCAGGTGGTTCCGGAGAAGTTCATCCGCAAGGTGATCACCCGCAGCATCTCCAAGATCGACACCGTGGGCGGCCTGCCCGACACGCTTTACAATTTCAGCACCCAGACCGTGCGGTATCCCGGCGGCAAGACCATGGAGCTGTTCACGGTGGAGCAGCAGTTTCCGATTGCCGGTCCGTTGCACGGTGTGCTCTTCTTCGACGCTGGCAACACGTGGGACCAGTGGCGCGAGATCCAGCCGCTCCGGCTGAAGATCGGCGCCGGGATCGGTTTCCGCATGGAGATTCCGCTGCTCGGGAACATCGGCTTCGACTACGGTTACGGCTTCAATCGCGACGACGGACCGCACGCGAAGGGCCATTTCCTCCTCGGCAATGTCAACTTCTAGCGGCTTCGCGGCGGGCCGTCCGGCGGCACGGCCGCGGGGGGCGCGCGGGGGGATCTCGATCATGCACGGCGTGCGGCGTACGATGGCGGGACTGGCGGCTGCGGCGGCGCTGCTCGGCCCGGCGGGACCGGCCGGCGCGCAGCAGACCAACGTGCGCGTCGGCTACGTGGACTCGCAGCGCATCTTCCAGGAGTTCAAGACGGCGCAGGACGCGCAGTCGCGCTTCGACCGCCAGGTGCAGGGCTGGCGCGACGAGGCGGCGGAGAAGCAGAAGGCGGTGGACCAGCTGCGCGCACAGGTGCGGGACCAGTCCGCGATCCTGTCCGCGCTCAAGCGCCAGGAGCAGGAGGAGGCGCTGCAGAAGGCGATCAGCGACTACGAGCAGTTCGTGCAGCAGATCTGGGGGCCGAACGGGCGCGCGCAGCAGGAGAACGAGCACGCCACCGGCGACGTGGTGACGCAGATCCGCACCGCGGTCGAGAGGATCGCGGGCCAGAAGAACCTGGACCTGGTGCTCGATTCGGCCAGCGGGTTCATCCTGTATGCCGACCGCACGCTCGACATCACCAACGACGTGCTGGCCGAGCTGAACTCCCACCTGTTGCCGGGCGCGTCGCATTGACCGGGCCGGCCGCTCCGCAGCGCACGCCCGTGGTGCGCACGCTGGCCGAGCTGGCCGCCGAGCTGGGCGGCGTGGTGGTGGGCGATCCCGGGGTGCGGATCCGCGGCGTGGCCGGCATCCGCGAGGCGCAGCCCGGCGATCTCACGTTCCTCGCCAACACGCGCTACGCCGCGCACCTCGCGGCCACGCGCGCCTCCGCCGTGCTGTGCGCGTGCGACCAGCGCGAGTCGCCGATTCCGATGATCCAGGTGGACAACCCGTACCTCGCGTTCCAGCGCGCGGTGGGCGTGTTCCGGCCCGGCGCCGGCCGGCCGGCGCCCGGCATCCATCCGACCGCGGTGGTGTCGCCGGAGGCCGTGCTGGGCGCGGAGGTGTCGATCGGCCCCCACTGCGTGATCGAGCGCGGCGCGCGCATCGGCGACCGCGTGGTGCTGTACGCCGGCTGCTTCGTGGGCACGGAGGCGGTGATCGGCGAGGACTGCTGCCTGTGGCCGCGCGTGGTGGTGCGCGACGAATGCGTGCTCGGCGCGCGCTGCATCGTGCATCCGGGCGCCGTGATCGGCGGCGACGGATTCGGGTTCGCGTTCGACCACGGCCGCTACCACAAGGTGCCGCAGGTCGGGAACGTGGTGATCGGCGACGACGTCGAGATCGGCGCCAACGCCTGCATCGACCGCGCGACCACCGACAGCACGCGCATCGGCGAGGGCTCGAAGATCGACAACCTCGTGCAGATCGGCCACAACGTGGTGGTGGGACCGCACTGCATCGTGGTGGCGCAGGTCGGGATCGCCGGCAGCACCGAGCTCGAGGACCACGTCACGCTCGGCGGCCAGGCGGGGCTCGTGGGTCACATCAAGATCGGCGCGCGCGCGATGGTGGGGGCGCAGAGCGGCGTGACCAAGAGCGTGGCGCCCGACACCGTGGTGACCGGCTACCCCGCGGTGCCGCATCCGGTGTGGAAGCGGCTGTACGCGTTCCTGCAGAAGCTGCCGCAGCTGTTCCAGCGCACGCGCGAACTCGAGCGGCGCGTCGAGGCGATCGAACGCCAGCGGGAGCCGGTGCCGTGACGGCCAGGCCGCAGCGCACGATCGCGCACGCCGTGACGATGGAGGGCATCGGGCTGCACACCGGCGAGCCCGGGCGCATCACGTTCCGGCCGGCGCCCGAGAACGCCGGCGTCCGGTTCGTGCGCACCGATCTGGCGGGCGCGCCGGCGGTGATGGTGCGGCCGGAGAACGCGCACTTCGACCCGCGCGCCGGCCGCCGCACGATCCTGCAGGAGAACGGCGTCCAGATCCACACCATGGAGCACGTGCTGGCCGCGGTGGCCGGGCTCGGGATCGACAACCTGGTGATCGAGACGCGCACGCTCGAGGTGCCGGAGCCGGCCGACGGCAGCGCGGCGCCGATCGCGCGCTGCCTGATGGAGGGCGGGCTGCTCGATCAGACGCGGCCCAAGCACCACATCAAGGTCACCAAGCCGGTGTGCTGGCACGAGCGCGGCGTGTCGCTGTCGGCGGTGCCGTACCGCGGGTTCCGCATCAGCTTCACGATCGACTACGACCACCCGCTGATCGGCACGCAGTCGCTGACGCTCGACATCGACGATCACACGTTCATGAACGAGATCGCGCCGGCGCGCACGTTCGTGCTGGAGCGCGATCTCGACGCGCTGCGCCACGCCGGCTGGATCAAGGGCGGACGGCTGGAGAGCGCGGTGGTGGTGGGCGAGGACCGCATCGTCAACCCCGAGCCGCTGCGGTTTCCAGACGAGTTCGTGCGGCACAAGATCCTCGACCTGCTCGGCGATCTGTTCCTGCTCGGCGGCCCGCTGCTCGGGCACGTGGACGCCCGGCGCTCCGGCCACCAGAGCCACGTCGCGTTCGTGAAGAAGCTGCGCGAGGTGCTGCCGCTGCCGGGACGCCGCCCCGGCGCGCCCGCCACCGAGTGGGACATCACCTCGATCATGGACATCATGCCGCATCGTTATCCGTTCCTGCTCGTGGATCGCGTCACGGCGCTGGAGGAGGGCCAGTCGATCGAGGGCATCAAGAACGTCACCATCAACGAGCCGTTCTTCCAGGGGCACTTCCCGGGCCACCCGATCATGCCGGCGGTGCTGATCCTGGAGGCGATGGCCCAGATCGGCGGACTGCTGCTGCTGCACTCGGTCGAGGACCCGAACGACAAGCTGATGTACTTCATGGGCATCGACGGCGCGAAGTTCCGCCGGCCGGTGACGCCGGGGGACCAGATCCGGTTCAAGCTCACGCTGCTCAAGATCAAGAACCGCACCTCGAAGATGCGCGGCGAAGCGTTCGTGGACGACCAGCTCGTGGCCGAGGCCGAGCTGCTCGCGACGGTCGTGGACCGGAGGCCGCAATGAGCGTCGCCATCCATCCGGCCGCGTTCGTGGACGACGCCGCCGAGCTCGGCGCGCACGTCACGATCGGGCCGGGCGCCGTGATCGGACCGCACGCGCGGATCGGGGACGGCACCCACATCGGCAGCCACGTGCTCGTCACCGGCTGGACCACGATCGGCAGACACTGCGTGCTGCACCACGGCGCCGTGGCCGGCAGCCCGCCGCAGGACCTCAAGTTCGACGGTGCCAAGAGCCATCTCGAGATCGGCGACCATACCGTGCTGCGCGAGTACGTGACCGCCAACGTGGCCACCGAGGAGGGCGCCACCACGCGCGTGGGCAGCCACTGTCTGCTGATGGCGTACGCGCACGTGGCGCACAACTGCCAGCTCGGCGATCACGTGATCGTGGCCAACGCGGTGCAGTTCGCGGGCTACGTGACCGTTGAGGACTGGGCGATCGTGGGCGGCGGCACGGTGGTGCACCAGTTCGTGCGCATCGGCCGGCACTGCATGATCGGCGGCGGCTCGCGCATTCCCCAGGACGTGGCGCCCTACGTGCGCGTGGCCGGCAGCCCGCCGCGGCTGGGCGGCGTGAACGGCATCGGCCTCGAGCGCCGCGGCATCTCGCGCGACACCGTGAAGGCGCTGGAGCGCGCCTACAAGCTGCTGTTCCGCGAGGGGCGCACCGTGGGCGACGCCGTGGCCGCGATGCGCGAGACGCTGCCCGGCGTGCCCGAGGTCGAGCACCTGGCGCGGTTCGCCGAGACCTCGGCGCGCGGCCTCACGCGCTAGCGGCCGCCCGCCGGTGAGCGCCGATCCGACCGCCGCTCGCGACGGCGACGCCGCGCCCGCGCCGCTGCGCGTGGGCGTGTGGGGCGTGGGCACGTGGGGCGAGAAGCACGCGCGCGTCTACGCCGAGCACCCGGGGGTCACGCTGGTCGGGGTGCACGACCGGGACGACGAGCGCGCCCGCGCGGTGGCGGTGCGCTGGGGGTGCGAGGCGTTCGCGAGCCCCGAGGCGCTGCTCGGGCGCGTGGACGCGGTGTCGGTGGCGGTGCCGACCGAGGCCCACCGCGCGGCGGTCGAACAGGCGGCGGCCGCCGGGCGCCACGTGCTGGTCGAGAAGCCGATGGCCGGCCGGCTCGAGGATGCCGACGCGATGCTCGTCGCGGCCGCGCGCGCCGGGATCCAACTGCAGGTCGGGCACGTCGAGCGCTTCAATCCGGCGCTGGTCGCGGTGCGGCCGTTCGTGCGCGCGCCCAAGTTCATCGAGGCGCACCGGCTGGCCACGTTCCAGCCGCGCTCGCTCGACGTGGACGTGGTGTTCGATCTCATGATCCACGACATCGACGCCGTGCTGGACCTGGTCGGCCAGGCGCCGAGCCAGCTCTCGGCCGTGGGCGTGGCGGTGCTGTCCGGGAACGAGGACATCGCCAACGCGCGGCTGGAGTTTCCGGACGGCTGCGTCGCCAATCTCACCGCCAGCCGCGTGTCGCAGGACCGACTGCGCCGCATGCGGTTCTTTCAGAGCGACGCCTACCTGGCCGTGGACCTGGCGGGACGCAGCGGCGAGGTGCTGCGCGTGGATCCCGCGAAGTTCCGACCGGAGGCGCCGCATGCCGCCATCACGCGGCGCCCGCTCGAAGTCGTGGAAGGCGAGCCGCTGGCACTCGAGCTGGCGGCGTTCGTGCGCTCGCTCGCTCACGGAGGGCCGGGCGCCGCGCCGGGCGCGGCGGGGCGCGCCGCGCTGGCGGTGGCGAGCGAGGTGCGCGACGCCATGAAGCGCCGGGCGCGGCAGTGGACGGATCGGACCCGCGCCGCCTGTTGATCGTGGTGGGCGAGGCGAGCGGCGACCGCCACGCCGCGCGTCTCGTGCACGCACTGCGCGCGCAGGCGCGGTGGGAGATCCGGGGCGCGGCCGGCCCGCAGCTCCTGGCCGAGGGCGTGACGCCGGTCGTGGACGTGGCCGACCTGGCCGTGCTCGGATTCTCGGGCGTGGTGCGCCGGCTGCCGCGCATCCTGGCCGCGCTGTCGCGGCTCGAGCGCGAGGCGCGCGCGTTCCGCCCGCACGCCGCGCTGCTCGTGGACTCGCCCGGCTTCAACTTCCGCATCGGCCCGCGGCTCAAGGCGCTCGGCGTTCCGATCTACTACTACATCGCGCCCCAGGTGTGGGCGTGGCACGCATCGCGCGCGCGCGCCATGGCCGGCTGGGTGGACCGGCTGGCGGTGATCTTCCCGTTCGAGGAGCCGCTGTTCCGCGCGGCCGGCGTGAACGCGCGCTGGGTGGGCCATCCGCTGCTCGAACACCTGGCGCCCGAGCTGGACGAGGCCGCGTTCCGCGCCGAGTTGAACGCCGCGCCCGGCGCGCGGCTGCTCGGCATCCTCCCGGGCAGCCGCGCGCAGGAGCTGGAGGCGCACCTGCCCGCGATGCTGGCCGCGGCGCGGATGCTGGCGGAGACGCGCCCCGACCTGGTGCCGGTGGTGGCGGCGGCGCCCGGGCTCGAACGGCATCGTGCGCTGGCGCATGCGACGCCGCCGGTGCGCGTGGCGCGCGGGCGAACCCATGCGGTGCAGGCGTTCAGCCACGCGGCGATGGTGGCGTCCGGCACCGCCTCGCTCGAGACGGCGCTGTTCGGCACGCCCGAGGTGGTGGGCTATCGCACCGGTCGGCTCAACTACGCGATCGCGCGGCGGGTGGTGAAGCTCGCGCGCATCGCGCTTCCCAACATCGTGGCCGGCGAGGAGGTGGTGCCGGAGCGGGTGCAGGCCGATTTCACCTGCGCGGCGCTGGCGCGTACCGTCGCGCCGTGGCTCGACGATCCGGCGGCGGAATCCGAAGCGCGCGCCCGGCTGGCGGTGGTGCGCGCCAAGCTGGGCGGGCCGGGGGCTTCGGCGCGCGCGGCCGCGTGGCTGGCGGAGATGGTGACGTGAGTCATCCGGCGCCGGCCGTGGCGCGCGACGCCGCGGCGGGGGCGGCCATGGGGGACGGGGGATGGCGCGACCGGGCGGTGATCGCGCTCGGCGCCGCGCTGGTGCTGGCGCTCGGCCGCACGTGGCGGCTCGACATCGACGACCCGTTCCACAGCGCGCCGGGCGCCGGACGCGGGGCGATCTTCGCCGTATGGCACGCGCGGCTGCTGCCGACCATCTACCGCCATCGCGGGGCAGGCGCGGTGGCGCTGGTGAGCCGCAGCCGCGACGGCGCGCTGATCTCGGGCGTGATCGAACGGCTCGGGTTCGCAACGGTGCGCGGTTCGAGCTCGCGCGGCGGCGACGAGGCGCTACGGATGCTGCTCGCGCGTGCGCGCGGCACGACGGAGCTGGCGGTGACGCCCGATGGGCCGCGCGGTCCGGCGGAGACCGTGAAGCCCGGGCTCGTGTGGCTCGCGAGCCGCAGCGGCGTGCCGGTGGTGCCGGTGGCGGCGGCGGCGCGCGGCGCGTGGCGCATGCGTTCATGGGACCGTTTCATGGTGCCGCGTCCGTTCGCGCGCGTGCGGATCGCCTACGGCGCGCCGCTGCACGTGCCGCCGGGGCTGGAAGGCGACGCGCTGGAGCCGTGGCGCGCGCGCATCGAGGCCACGCTGCGCGAGCTGACGCGGGCCGCGGACGTGGCGGTCGGGCTCGTGCCGGGTGCCGCGCCGGAGCCCGCGGCGTGAGCGCGGCGTGGACCACGTACCGGCTGGTGGCGCCCTGCCTGGGCGCGCTGGCGCCGGCCGCGCGGCTGTTCGCCTCGCCGCCCGAGCGCGCGCTGTGGAGCGAGCGGCTGGGCGCCGTGCGGCTGGCGCACGGCTGCCACGCGTGGGTGCACGCCTCCTCGATGGGCGAGACGCTGGGCGTGCTGCCGTTGGTGCAGGCGCTGCGCGCACTGCAGCCGGAGGCGTCCGTGCACCTGACCGCGACCACGCGCGGCGGCCGCGCGCGGCTCGCGGGGACGGGCGAATCCACATCGCTCGCGCCGCTCGACGCGCCGCAGGCGGTGGCGCGGTTCTTCGCCGGCGTGCGTCCGGCGCGCGTGCTGCTGGTGGAAACCGAGCTGTGGCCGCACTGGCTGCTGCGCGCGCGCGGCGACAAGGTCCCGGTGGCGATCGTGAGCGCGCGGCTGTCCGAGCGCTCGCTGCGGCGCTACCTGAGGCTCGGCCCCGAGTTCCGGCGGCTGGTGACGGGGCTCGCGGCGGTACTGTGCCAGAGCGAGGCGGACGCGCGGCGCTGGCGCGAGCTGGGCGCGCGCCCCGATCGCACGGCCGTCACCGGCAACCTGAAGCACGACGCGCTGCCCGCGGCGACCGCCGACCGCCCCGAGCGGCGGGCGGCGCTCGGGTTGGACCGCGAGCGGCCGCTGCTCGTGCTCGGCAGCGTGCGGCCGGGCGAGGTGCGGCTGCTGGCCCGGGCGTGGCGGAAGCTGCCGGACACGCTGCGCGAACACTGGCAGGTGGTGGCGGTGCCGCGCCACCCGCGCGCCTCCGCCGAGCTGCGCGAGGAGGCCGAGCACGCCGGCATCCAGGTGGTGACCGACGGCGTTCCACCCGCGGGCGGCTGGCGCTGGGACGATGCGCTGGGCGTGCTGGCCCGCTGGTACGCGGCATCCGACGCCGCGTTCGTGGGCGGCAGCCTGCGCCCCTACGGTGGTCACAATCCGCTGGAGCCGGCCGCGTGCGGCGCGGCGGTGGTGATGGGCCCCCACCACGCGTCGCAGCACGACGCGGTGCGCATGCTGCGCGAGCGCGGGGCCATCACGATCGCGCGCGGCGGCGACGAGCTGGCGGCGGCGTTCGGCGCCGTGCTCGGCAACGGCGTGATGCGCGGCGCGCGCGGCGCCGCGGCGCGCGCGGTGGTGGACGACGCACGCGGGGCGGCC
>DASSIN010000114.1:0-8381 GCA_035691845.1 Candidatus Eiseniibacteriota bacterium
CGGGCTGCGGGCCGCCGGCGCCGATCGCCACCCACGGCGCGCCCGCGCCCAGGCACGCGAGCCCGAGCCGGCGCACGGCGTCGCGCGCGCGCTCGGGATCGAAGCGCGCGACGCCCGCGGGCGGATCGCCGGTCAGCTCGCGCGCCTCGGACTCGAGCATGCGCGCGTTCACCTGATCGAGCTGGCGCTGGAGATGGTCGCGCTCCGCCGCGGCGCGCTCCAGGTGCTCGATCAGGTCGCGCTCGGACAGCGTGCGGCGCTTCGCGGCCTCGAGCAGCGTCTCGGTGCGCCACGCGTGGTCACGCAGCGCGCGGCCACCGCACAGGAACTCGAACCGCAGGTTGCCGCGCACCTTGTCCCAGCGCACCACCTTGACCACGCCCACCTCGCCCGTGCGCCGCGTGTGCGTGCCGCCGCACGCCGACAGATCCCAGTCCGGGATCTCGACGATGCGGATGCGACCCTTCGCCTTCGGCGGCTTGCGCAGCGCGAACCGCGCGGCGCCGGCCTCGTCGGTCCAGTGCAGCACGATGGCGCGGTCCTCCCACAACACCTGGTTCGCCGCCGCCTCGACCCGCGCCACGTCCTGCCATCCCACGTCGCCGCGCTGCACCTCGATCACGCTCTTCTCGGCGCCGAGCGTCGACGACAGCGTCGGCGCGCCCAGCACGCGCTCGAACGCGGCCGACAGCACGTGCTGTCCGGTGTGCTGCTGCATGTGATCGAAGCGCCGCGCCCAGTCGAGCGCGGCCGGGGCCGCGCCCTGGTCAACGGCCGCGCCCTCCGCCAGCACGTGCCACACGCGGCCGTCGTCGCCGGCCTGCACGTCCACCACCGCGGCCCCGGCCAGCGTGCCGCGGTCGGCGAGCTGGCCCCCGCTCTCGGGATAGAAGTACGTGCGCTCGAGCGCGACCGCGCGCCGCCCGCGCCACTCGCCCTGCTGCGCCACGGTGGCCTCGAACCGCGTGGTGTAGGCGTCGTCGTAGTAGAGCCGCTCGGTCACGCGCGCCTCACGGGTTCGCCAGCCGCTTCAGGCCGTAGCGCCGCAGCTTCCGCCACAGCGTGGTGCGCGAGATGCCGAGCTGCTTCGCCGCGGCGGTGGTGTTGGCATGGTGGCGCGCCAGCACGCGCGCGATGTGCTCCTTCTCGACCTCGGCCAGCGACCACGTCTCGCGCGGGCGCGGCACGACGCCGTCCGGCGACACCGCGGCCTCCTCCTGCCGCGGCAGCAGCCGTGGCGCGCGCACCGCCGGGGGCAGGTCCGGGGCCTGCACGACGTCGCCATCGCTCACCGCCACCGCGTGCGCCACCGCGTTCTGCAGCTCGCGCACGTTGCCGGGCCAGTCGTAGCGCTCGAGCGCCGCCTCGGCCTCGGGCGAGAACCCGAGCTTCGGCCGGCCCTCGCGCGCGGCGTTCTGCTCCAGGAAGTAGGACGCCAGCAGCCCGATGTCCTCGCGCCGCTCGCGCAGCGGCGGCAGCGCGATCTGCACCACGTTCAGCCGGTAGTAGAGGTCGGCGCGGAACCGGCCGGCTTCGATCTCGACCTGCAGGTCGCGGTGGGTGGCCGCGATCACGCGCACGTCCACCATGCGGAGCTGCTGGTCGCCGAGCCGGCGCACCTCGTTGTTCTCGAGCGTGCGCAGCAGCTTGACCTGCGTGACGAGCGGCATGTCGCCGACCTCGTCCAGGAACAGCGTGCCGTGATCGGCGGCCTCGATCAGCCCCGCGCGATCCACGGCGGCGCCGGTGAACGCGCCCCGGGCGGCGCCGAACAACTCGCTCTCGAGCAGCGTCTCGGGCACGGCGCCGATGTTGACCGGCACGAACGGCGCCGACGCGCGGCGCGACTGCAGATGGATGGAGCGCGCCACCAGCTCCTTGCCGGTGCCGCTCTCGCCCGTGATCAGCACCGTGCTCTCGGTCGCCGCCACCTTGGAGACGAGCCGGAAGATGCGCTGCATCTTCGGGCTCGCGCCGATCATGTCGCGCAGGAACGCGGCCTCGGGGATCCCGGCGGAGCGGGACGCGGCCGCTCCCGGCCCGCGTCCCCGGGACGCCGCCGCTCCCGGCCCGCCGGCGGGCTGATACGCCTGCTGGATCATCCCCGGACGCCTCGACACTGTTTCAAATTGCCACGCCGGACGATGGCGGGCAAGCCGGCGCGCCGCCGGCAGGATTGGCGCGGGCATCCAGTGTCGCAGCTCGAAACACCTTACGCCTGCCGGCGTGGCTCCTCGGAAGGCAGCTCGTGGAGGCGGCCCTCGCCCGTCAGCGGCGCGGCAGCCGCGCCGTCGCCGCCGTTCGTGCCGGCGGCCAGCATCATGCGGTCGGTCTCGTCGAGGCGCAGGTAGAAGAACGTCCACGCGTACTGGATCACGGGCACCACCGCCACGATGAACAGGAACCCGAACGAGCGCCCCGGCAGGTGCAGCGCATCGAGCGCGAGCGACAGCGCGGCCGCCACGAACGACGCGCCGATCACGATCATCACCGACGCCACGCTCATCTCGAGCCAGCGTTCGAGCCTGCCCTCGCTCAACTTCCACGAGCGCGCGAACGCGGCGGCCAGGTTCGCCTCGTCCAGCACCACCGCCTCGGTCGCGAACGCCAGCCGGCAGCCGAGGAAGATCCCGGGCAGCACGAGGAAGCTGAACGCGAACGCCAGCGCCACCGAGCGCACCACCTCGGTCACGTACAGCCACGGCAGCCGCGGCAGGCCGATCCGGTAGCACGCCAGCGCCGGCATCGGGCGCGAGCCGGCCGGCGTGTTGAACACCGAACGCGCGCGGAACCGCTGCATGGCGTCCACCGCCAGCCACAGCACCGATTGCCCGAACAACACGAACGCGAGCAGCGCCACATCGCGGCGCGAGGCGGATTCGGGATTGGGCACCCGGGCGACGGCCACCACCCACGGCGAGCGCAGCAGCAGCGGCACCACCAGCGACTGCAGCGGATCGCGCCGCACCGCCAGATCGAAGGCGAGCGCGAACGCGTGTCGGGTGGAGATCGGCGGACGCTGCGGACGGGTGGCCATGGGTCGCGTGCAGAATTGACGCTAGATATGGCGCTTCCTATTGTCAAACCCATGGCGCGCCGACTGACACACGTGGATTCCAGCGGGCGCGTGCACATGGTGCACGTCGGCGACAAGAAGGTGACACGGCGCACGGCCGTGGCGCGCGGGCGCGTGTTCATGCACCGCGACACGCTGGCGCGGCTCGAGCGCGCCGACACGCCGAAGGGCGACGTCCTGGCGGCCGCGCACCTGGCCGGGGTGATGGCCGCCAAGAAGACGAGCGAGCTGATCCCGCTCGCCCACCCGCTGCCGCTCGACAGCGTCGAGCTCGGGTTCGCCCTCGACCGCGACAATTCCTCGGTGGCGATCGAGGCGCGCGTCTCGACGCGCGCCCGCACCGGCGTCGAGATGGAGGCGCTCACCGCGGTCGCGATGGCGGCGCTCACGCTGTACGACATGCTGAAGGCGGTGGATCGCGGCATGGTGATCGGCGAGGTCGCGCTGTGGGAGAAACGCGGGGGCAAGAGTGGCGTCTGGCGCCGCCGCTGAGCCGCGCCTGCTCTCCTACGACGACGCCCGCGCGCGCGTGCTGAACGCGGTCCGCCCGCTCGCGCCCGAGCGCGTCCCGCTGGGGCGCGCGCTGGGGCGCGCGCTGCGCGAACCGGTCGTGGCACCGCACGCGCTGCCGCCGTTCCGCAATTCCTCCATGGACGGCTTCGCGCTGCGCGCCGGCGACGCCGCGGCGGGCGCGCGCCTGCGCGTGATCGAGACGATCGCGGCCGGGCAGGCGCCCGCGCGCGCGCTCGCCCCGGGCGATGCGGCGCGCATCATGACGGGCGCCATACTGCCCGCCGGCGCCGATGCGGTGGCGCCGTTCGAGGAGTGCGCGTCCGAGGCGGGCGAAGCGCGGCCCGCGCGCGCGTTCCGCCCGGGCGAGAACGTGCGCGAGGCGGGCGCCGATCTCGCGGCGGGCGCGATCGCGCTCGAGCCCGGGCGCGCGCTGTCGGCGTACGACCTGGCGCTGCTGGCGGCGCTCGGGATCCCCGAGGTGGCGGTGGGGCCCGCGCCGCGCGTGTCGATCGTCTCGACCGGCGACGAGCTGCTGGAGCCCACGGAGCCGCTGCGTCCGGGCGCGATCCGCGACAGCAACCGCCTGCAGCTCGCGCTGCGTGTCGCGGCCGCGGGCGGCGAGCTGGTGCGCGCGGTGCGCGTCGGCGACCGGCCCCAGGCCGTGGCGGACGCGATCCGCGCGGCGCTCGCGGATTCCGACGCCGTGCTCACGATCGGCGGCGTGTCGGCCGGCGACTTCGATCCCGTGAAGCAGAGCCTGGGCGCGCTCGGCGACGTCGAGCTGTGGCGCGTGGCGATGAAGCCCGGTCGCCCGCAGGCATTCGGCACGCCCGGCGGCCGCGTGTTCTACGGCCTGCCCGGCAATCCCGCCTCGGTGGCGTGCGTGTTCGAGGTGCTGGCGGCGCCGGCGCTGCGGAAGCTCCAGGGCCACTCCGCGCTCGACCTGCCGCGCGTCCACGTGCGCGCGGCCGAGCGGATCGAGTCGCGCGCCGGCCGCACCGACTTCGTGCGCGTCACGCTCGAGGCGCGCGATCGCGTGTGGCACGCGCGGCCGGCGGGCGCCCAGGTGTCTGGCCACCTCGTGCCGCAGGCGCGCGCGCACGCGCTGTTGATCGTGCCGGCCGCGGACGCCGCGCTGCCCGAGGGCGCCGACGCCGACGCCCTGATCCTGCGCTGGCCGGACGCCGCGTGACGCGCGGCACCGCCTCGCGCCCGCGCGCCGCGAAACGCACGCCCCGGGCCGCGCGCGCGCGCCGCACGGCGGCCGAGCCGCTTCCGCCCCTGCCGCTCTCCCACCCCGCGCTGTGGCTCGTAGCGCTGGCCGCGCTCACCGGCGTGATGCTGTCGGTGACGACGCCGCTGTGGGACCCGGACGTGTGGCAGCACCTGCTGGTCGGCAAGGTGATCTGGGCCCAGCACGCGATCCCGCGCGTCCAGATGTGGAGCTGGCCCAACTGGGGGCTGCCCGAGGTCAACTACGCGTGGGGGTTCGAGACGCTGCTGTGGCCGTTCTACCGCCTGGGCGGGCTGCTGGGGCTGTTCGCGTGGCGCTGGGTGTGGACCGTCGCCGTCTTCGCACTCGGCTGGGCCACGGCGCGCCGCATGGGCGCGCGCGGCGTGCTGCCGCTGCTGTTCGCGGTCGCGCTGTCGCTGTTCTACCGCGGGCGCTCGATGCCGCGCCCCGAGAACGTGGCCGCGCTGCTGCTGGCGGCGACGCTGTGGGTGCTGGAGTCGCGCCGCACCGGCCGGGCGCGCGACCTGCTGCTGGTGCCGATCGCGCTGGTGTGGGCCAACACGCACCTGACCTGGTACTTCGAGTTCCTGCTGGCCGGCGCCTACCTGCTGGACGCGCACCTCCATCCGCAATCGCACGCCGCGCCGGCCCGATCGCTGTGGATCGCGTGCGGGCTCGCCGCGCTCGCGCTGCTCGTCAATCCGTTCGGGCTGTCGGCCGTGTGGGAGCCGTTCGATTACTTCCTGCACGGCCGCCACGAGCTGATCTACCGCTCGATCGGCGAGCTCAACCCCGTGGACTGGAGCGTGAACTGGAAGAACGTGCTGCCGGTGGTGTGCGCCGGCTGGCCGCTGCTCGTGATCGCGCGGCTGTTCCGGCGCCGCCTCGACGTGGTGGAGCTGCTGCTGTGCCCGTTCTTCGTGTTCGGCACGCTCACGAGCCAGCGCATCATGGGCCCGCTGGCGGTCGCGGCGCTGCCGTTCGTGTCACGCGACGTGGCCGAGTGGACGTGGCACGCGCCGGCCGCGCTGCGCTCGCCCTGGGCGCGCGCGGCGCTCGCGATCGCGGCCATGCCGCTGCTGGGGGCGATGGAGTGGACCCGTCCCGAGGTGCCGATCGCGATCCGGATCGACCGCTGGCGCTACCCGATCGCCGCATGCGATTTCATGGCGGCCGAGGGCATCCGCGGCCGGATGTACAACGCGTTCGATCACGCCGGCTACATCGCGTGGCGGTTCTGGCCCGACCGCTCGCGCCTGCCGTTCATGGACATCCACCAGTCCGGCACGCCGCGCGACCGCGACTTGTATGCGCTGGCGTCGAGTCAGCCCGACGCGTGGCGCGCGCTGGACGAGGAGCACCATTTCGAGACCATCATGCTCCCGCGCGATCCCAACGTCCCATCGCCGCTGCTGGACGCGGTGGATGCCGACAGCACATGGGCGCTGGTGTTCGTTGACGACATGAACGCGCTGTACGTGCGGCGCGACGGCCCGCTGGCGCGCGTGGCCGAGCGCGACCGGTACCGCCTGCTGCCGGCCGGCACGGGCTCGCTCGACGCGCTCGGCGCACGGGTGACCGCCGATTCCACGCTGCGGCCGGCGCTGACGGCGGAGCTGCGCCGCGCGATCGCGCACTCGCCCGAGCACGCCGAGGCGATCGCGCTGCTCGCCAACGTGGCCGTGCTCGACGGCCGCTGGGACGAGGCGCGCGCGCGGCTGAACGAGGCGTTGCGCGTGCGCCCGCTGCTGCCGCGCGCGCACGAGCACCTGGGGCTGATCGACCTCCAGCGGGGCCACCCGGCCGACGCCATGCGCGAGTTCCGCACCGAGTGGCGCCTGATGGGCTGGAGCCACGGCTTCGATTTCCGCGCGGGCCAGGTGTACGAGGCCCAAGGCGACCTGCACCGCGCGCACGACGCCTACACGCGCGAGCTGCGGCGGACGCCGGCGTACCAGGAGGCGCGGGATTCGCTGCAGGCGCTGGAGGCGCGCGGGGTGCGGTGAGGGGCAGCCGCGGCGCTGTTCGAGGAATTCCGGCGGCCGCGCGAGCGCGCGACCGTCGTCGCCGCTACAACAGTCCCATCACGCTGCGGCGGGCCTGCTCGAGCAGCGGGTAGGCCTGCACGCCCCACCAGATCGTGAGCGCGAGCATGGCGGCGAGCGCGATGGCGCCGGGCGCGGCCCACGAGATCGGGGTGGGCTCGCCCTGGGGCTCCTCCATGTACATCGCGACCGTGATGCGCAGGTAGTAGAACACCGACACCACGCTGTTCAACACGCCGACCACCACCAGCGGGACCAGGTGCGCCTGCAGCGCGGCGCCGAACACGTACACCTTGCCCATGAACCCGGCGGTGGGCGGAATGCCGCCGAGCGAGATCATGAACACCGTCATCGCCAGGCCCAGGAACGGCTGGCGGAAGCCGAGGCCGGCGAGGTCGGACACCAGCACGCGCTCGTCGCGATCGCGGCCGAGCAGCGTCAGGATGCCGAACGCCCCCAGGTTCATGATCGAGTAGACGGCCAGGTAGAACAGCGCGGCGGCGGTGCCCTGCGGGCCGCCGGCGGTGACGGCGACCAGCACGTAGCCGGCGTGCGCGATGCTCGAGTAGGCCAGCATGCGCTTGACGTTGGTCTGCATCAGCGCGGCGACGTTGCCGACCGTCATGGTGAGGATCGCGATCCCCGACAGCACCGGCGTCCAGTCCACGTGCAGGCCGGACAGCAGGTTCACGAGCACGCGCAGCAGCGCGGCGAATCCGGCGGCCTTGGCGCCCACCGACATGAACGCGGTCACCGACGTGGGCGCGCCCTCGTAGGCGTCGGGCGCCCACATGTGGAACGGCACCAGCGACACCTTGTAGCCGAACCCGATCAGCAGCAGCAGCGCGCCGGCCACGAGCAGCGGGTTGTGCGCCACCGGCGAGGCCATGAGGTAGGCGGCCATGCCGGACAGGCTGGTGGTGGCGGTGGCGCCGTACAGCAGCGCGATCCCGTACAGCAGGAATCCGCTGGCGAACGCGCCCAGCAGGAAGTACTTGAGCGCCGCCTCGTTGGATTCCAGCCGCGAGCGGCGGAAGCCGACCAGCACGTAGATGGCGAGCGACATCAGCTCGAGGCCGAGGAAGATCGTGATCAGATCGTTGGACGCGGCCATCAGGATCATGCCGAGCGTCGACGACAGCAGCAGCACGTAGTACTCGGCCTGATTGATGTGGGTGCGTCGCACGTAGTCCCACGACAGCAGCACCGACAGCACGCCGATGGCGCAGAACAGCAGCGTGAAGAACACGGTGAAGCCGTCGTGCACGAACATGCCGCCGAACAGTTCGCGGCGCGCGTCGCGCGCCACCCACACGGCGGCGCCTCCGGCGACGAGCGTGAGCAGCGACACGATCGCGCCGCGGCTGGTGTTCTCGCGCGCGGGCAGGAACTCCAGCAGCAGCAGCAGCATGGCGCCCGCCGACAGCGCGATCACCGCGCCCAGCGCCCAGTAGTCCACCGGCAGCAGCGGGGCGGGCATGTTCACCGGCGGCCTCCATTCGCCTGCGCGCGG
>DASSIN010000115.1:0-25557 GCA_035691845.1 Candidatus Eiseniibacteriota bacterium
GGGCCGATGACCGCGCGCGCCGGCCGGCGCCGGCGTCAGCGGATCAGCGCGATGCGCCGGCTGGCCGAGGCGCCGGTGGTCTCCACGCGCACGAAGTAGAGCCCGGCCGCCACCGCGTGCCCCGCGGCGTCGCGGCCATCCCACGCCAGCGTGGCGCGGCCGGCCGGGAACGCGCGGAGGGCGAGCTCGCGCACGGAGCGGCCGCTCGCGTCCAGCACGCTCGCGCGCACCGTTCCTGCCACGGGCAGCGTGAACGCGATGCGCGTCGCCCCCGGCGCCGGATTGGGCGCGGCCTCGAGCGCGAACGCGGTCGGCGGCGGCGTTTCGCCCACCGCCACCGGCGCACCCCACGTCAGCCACCACAGGTCGTCGAGCGTGCCGAGCCGCGTGGGATAGGAGCCGAACCCGCCGAACAGCACCAGCCGGTCGCGACGCGGATCGTAGAATCCGCCCGCATCCGCGCGCGGGCGCGGCGTGCCGGTGGAGGCCGGGGCCAGCGTGCTCCACGCGGGCGTGCCGGCCAGCGTCAAGGCCTTCAAGTCGCCGCGATAGAACGCGGGCGAGCCGCCCCAGCCGCCGAACAGCACCACGCGGTCGCGCACCGGATCGTAGATGCCGGCGTGGCGCGCGAGCGCGGGCGGGGCGCCGCTGGGCGCGAGCGCGCTCCAGCTCCCCGCTCCGGCGAAGCTCAACGCCCACGTGTCCGACAGCACCGTGCCCAAGGCGTTCGCGCCCCCGTGCACGATCAGGCGGTCGCGCTTGGCGTCGTAGACGCCGAGCGCGCCGGAGCGCGCGGCAGGCGGCGTGCCCGCGGGCGCCAGTGGCTGCCACTGCAGCGTGGCCAGCGGCAGCGCCCACGCGTCGTTGTACCACAGCGGCGAGGCGCCGCCCTGGTGACCGCCGAACAGCACCAGCCGGTCGCGCGCCTGGTCGTAGAGCAGCGACATGCCCTCGCGCGGATCGGGCGGCGTGCCGGTGGGCGCAAGCGGCGACCACGTGGGTGTTTCCGACAGCGCGAGCTGCCACAGCTCGTTGTTGCACGCGCCGCCCGCGGTGGTGCCGCCGAACACCAGCAGCCGGTCGCGCAGCGCGTCGTACACCACGCCCGCGCGCTGGCGCGCCGAGGGCGGCGTGCCCTGCGCCGCCACCGGCGTCCACGCGCCGCCCGCCAACGGAGCGGCCCACACGTCGGCCAGATCGTTCACGCCGTCGTTGCCGCCGAACACCAGCGCGCGGTCGCGCAGCCGGTCCCACGCGAAGCCGTGGCCCGAGCGCGCCAGCGCCGGCACCGGCGACCACGCGTCGTCCGCGAACGACAGCGACCACGTGTCGCCGCGCAGGATCGCGGACAGCGAGGCGATGCCGGTGGTGTCGCGGCCGGCGCAGATCAGCATCCGGTCGCGCAGCGGGTCGTAGATCGACGCGTGGCCGAAGCGCGCGACCGGCGGCACGCCCGCGGGCGACAGCGGGTTCCAGGCGGGGATGTCGCCGAGCGTCAGCTCCCACGCGTCGTTGAAATCGTTGGTGCTGTTCTGGCCGCCAAAGATCACCATGCGGTCGCGCACCGGATCGTAGACCGCGGTCAGGTTGTGGCGACCCGGCGGGCGCGTGGTCGGGAACAGCGGAATCCACGACGACGTGCCGGCCAGCGGCAGCGCCCACGCGTCGTTCAGATCGGGCGCCGTGCCGTAGCCGCCGAACACCACGATCTCGTCCAGCCGGCGGTCGTACACCACGCCCGCGCTGCGCCGCTGCGGCGGCGCTCCGGCGCGCACGAAGTTGATCCACAGCGGATCGCCGCGCAGCGTCAGCACCCAGGTGTCGTTCAGGTTGTTGCCGAGCGTGTCGAGTCCGCCGAAGACGATCATGCGGTCGCCGTAGCTGTCGTACACGGTCGACTGATCGGTGCGCGGCGGCGGCGGCGTGCCGGTCACCGTGACCGGGCTCCAGGTGGGCGTCGGCTGGGTGAAATCGAGCTGCCACACGTCGTTCGCCGGCTGCCCCGAGCTGGTCTCGCCGCCGAAGATCACCAGGCGGTCGGCCACCGAGTCGTACACCGCCGAGCACGAGTAGCGCCCGGGGGGCGGCGTGCCGGTGGTGACGAGCGGCGTCCACACCTGCGTGCCGCCGAGCGGCTGCACCCACACGTCGTTCAGCACCCCGGCGCCGGTGCCGATCAGCCCGAGCCCGCCGAAGGCGATCATGCGATCGCGGCGCGAGTCGTAGATCAGCGCGTGGTGGTACTTGATGGGCGGGGTCCACGGCGACCAGGCCCCATCGGCCACGGTCGCATCCTCGGCTCCGGTCGGCCGCGCGAGCTGCGAGAGATCGGCGGGCAGCCCCGGGTGATCCCGGCGCCACTCGCGCACGATCGCGGGTTGCCAGGCATCGGCCGCGGCGCGCGTCATGGGCGGGGCCGCGGCGAACGCGGCGGAAACGCCGGCGGGCGCGGCGCAGGCGGCCACCGCCGCCGCGGCGCACGCGGGCAGCGCCCGCAGCGCGAGCCGAAGGATGCGGAGACCATGGCGTTCGACGCTTGGGCGCGCGGGACGGATGCGCATGCTCGGAAGCTCCTGAAGCCGCATCCGTGCGGCGCGGACGACGCGATCCGCATTGCGGAGGCGTCGGGGGGAATGCGATCCGGCACGGGTTGAGCCGTCACCGGACGAGGGGTGGAAAAGCGTAATCCAGCGCGACACCCGCGGGCAATGGTCCAGAAGGGTATCGCCGGGGCTCCGGGCCCCGCCCGATCCGCCGTCGCCGGGCTTTTCCTTTACCCGGCCCAGAGCCGGGTGCGAAACTAGGCGTGGTCTACCGTTTCGGCTGCCGCCCCGACCGATCGGACCGCATGGTCCCGACCTTGCATCGCCCGTGAGCTCCACCCGGACAACAGCTCCAACCGTCGCCACGGCCGCCGCGCCGCCCGTTCTGCATAGGAAGGTCCCTGTGAACAAGGCTTCCGAGTCTCCTCGCGTCGCCCGCCCCGTGTTCGTCGCGCTGCTGCTGGCGCTGGCCGTCCCGGCCGGCGTGCTGGCGGACGGCATCGCGGGCCGCTCCATCGGTTCAAGGATGAAGGAAATGGAACGGCGCGCGCTGTGGGAAGGCATGCGCGAGCGCGAGTTCCACGGTGAGCGCCAGGCGCCCCGGCTCGCGCCGCACCGCGGCGGCTCGTCCCGGTTCGCGGCCCGCCGCGGATCGGCCGGGCGCGGCGTCCACGCCCGGCCCGCCGCCCGCGCGCACAGCCTCGCCACCCACATGGAGACCCCGCGCGAGCCGCTGGCCTCGCCGGCCCCGACCGCGGTCCGCTCGGCGCGGTTGGCGTCGCTCGCGGCGCTCGCGCCCAACGTGCGCGTCAACAACCCGAGCGGCGACAGCGGAGGCAACATCGGACAGTCCGAGGCCTCGATCGCGGCGCTCGGCACGGACGTGCTGGCGGCGTGGAACGACGGCGAGGGGTTCTTCCTGAGCCCACCGAGCACGCAGGGCTACGGCTACTCGACCGACGGCGGCGGCACCTTCACCGATGGCGGCATCCCGCCCGTCGTGCCCGGCTGGAACTGGTCGAGCGATCCGATCGTCTCCGTCAACGAGAAGACGGGCGTCTTCTACTACGCCGCGATGATGGACAGCGGCAGCACGACCGATCCCGCGGGTCGCAACGGCCTCGGCGTGGTGAGCGGCACGTTCGCCGGCAGCTCGTTCACATGGGGCACGCCGCACCTCGTGCGCCGCAACTCCAACAGCACGGCGTTCCTCGACAAGCCGTGGATGTGCGCCGATTCGACCAGCGGCAACGTGTACGTCACCTACACCTCGTTCGGCGTCACGGCCGACACCATCGACTTCCAGCGCTCGACCAACGGCATCGTGTGGACCGACCCCGTGCACCTGTCGGCCAACTCCGACGCCGGGCTGGTGCAGGGCTCGCGCGTGCAGGTGGGTCCGGCGGGCGAGGTGCAGACGGTGTGGTACGCGATCGGGACGGACACCTCGGGCACGACCGCGTTTCAGGACTTCTTCCGCGCCCGCCGCTCGACCAGTCAGGGCGTCACCTGGGGCGCGCAGAGCACGGTGGCCGGGATCTACTCCAACTTCGGCTCCGGCGCGCCGGGCTTCAACCGCGAGAACGGCATCACGTTCCCATCGCTCGGCATCGACCGCACGCACGGCGCGTTCAGCGGCCGCATGTACGTGGGCTGGAACGAGTCCGTGAACTTCTATACCGGCAACTACGGCGCGGGCGGTTCGATCTCGGAGAACGTGCCCGACAACGGGTTCAACAACGTGTATGCGAACGCCAAGCCGTTCACGCTGAACGCCACGCTGCGCGGCGCGCTGCCGACGAGCGGCGAGACCGACATGTTCAAGTTCACGGGCGGCGCGGGCCAGACCGTGGTGCTGTACGTGGACAGCCTGGACACGAGCCTCGACATGAGCCTGCGGCTCGTGTGCGGCGACACCACCTCGTTCCTGGCATACTCCGAGCCCGGCGCCGGGTCCTCCAACCTGATCGTGTTCACGCTGCCGGTCGCCGGCAGCTACTACGTCCGCTGCAAGAACTTTGGCGGCGCGGGCGGCTACCGCATCCGAAGCGGCACCGTCGGGCTGCTGCCCGGGCGCGCGCGCGACCACCGCGACGCGTTCGTGGCCAGCTCCTCCGACGGCAGCACCTGGAACACGCCGGTGCGCGTCAGCAACAGCCCGGCCGGCTACGACGACTGGCTGCCGGAAGTCGCGGTGTCGGGACCGAGCGCCGCCTACGGCGACGGCCACGTGTACGCGATCTGGTACGACTGGCGCGACGCCAACCCCAGCACGTGCGGGGCGGTGTCGCACGTGTACATGGCGCGCTCCGACAACGGCGGCGCGTCGTGGAGCGAGGTCGGCGCGGTCACCGACCAGCAGACCGCGTGGAGCCAGGTGAACAGCAACATCGCCCCCAACCAGGGCGACTACCTGGGCCTGTTCGCGAACGGCGACGCGGTGTACCCGGTGTGGGCCGACGGCCGCTCGCCAGGGCTGAACCCGGATGTCTACACGGTGACGCTGCCGCTCGGGCTCACGCCCACCGAGGCCGCGCTGGTGTCGGCCACGGCGCAGCCCGACCACGTCACGCTGGTGTGGTACGACGGTGGCGACGCCAGCGCGCTCGGAACGGTGCAGAAGAGCCTGGACGGCACGAGCTGGCAGAACCTGGGCGCGGTGCTGCCCGACGGCACGGGCCGGCTCACGTACGTGGACCGCGACGTGACGCCCGGCGGCCGCTACGCCTACCGGCTCGCGATCTCCGGCAGCTCGGGCGCGTTCACCACCGCGCCGACGTGGGTGGACGTGCCGGTGCGGGCGCGGTTCGCGCTGGAGGGCGCGCGCCCCAACCCGTCGCTGCACGGGCTCACGGTCGGCTTCGCGCTGCCGGACGGCGCGCCCGCCACGCTCGCGCTCTACGACCTGGCCGGTCGCAGGCTGCGCGCGGTGGCGGTCGGGACGCTCGGCGCCGGCGACCACGTGCTGCGACTGGACGACGGGCTGGCGTTGGGGCCCGGCGTCTACCTGGTGCGGCTCACGCGCGGCGGCGAGAGCCTGGTCACCCGGGCCACGCTGGTGAGGTGATTCGTGCGCCGCGCGCTGCCGGCCCTGCTCCTCCTCCTCGCCATCCCATCCGCCGCGCAGGCCGCGCCGGTGTTCACGCGCCAGGCCACGCCGCCGCGCGCGGCCGCGCTGCGCCGCCCGGGCGTGGCGGCGGCTTTCGTGGCCGTGGACCGCGGCGCGATCGCCGCGTTCCGCGCCGCCGGCGGGGGCCGGCTGACGGTGCCGCTGCCGGGCGGGGGCAGCGTGGAGCTGGCACTCCATCGCTTCGACGTGTTCGCCCCCGGCGCGAAGCTGGTGGCGACCGGCGATCACGGCGTGGAGCGGCCGCTCGAGTTCGACCTCACCACGTTCCAGGGCAGCGTGCCGAATGAGCCCGGGTCGTGGGCGGTGGTGTCGATGTCGAACGACCAGGTGCTGGGCACGATCGAGCACGGCGGCACGCGCTACGCGATCGCGCCCGCGGCGACCGTGGGCGGCGATCACGTGGTGACCGACGAGGCCACGCTCGAGCCGCACGCCCCGCTCGAGTGCGGCGCCGACGAGCTGCCGGAGATCACGAACCCGATCCCGCCACCCGGTTCGCGCGCGCCGGCGCCGGAGGGCGTGCAGGGCAGCCAGACGACCGCGACGCGGCTCGTGTGCAACCTGGCGGTGGACACCGACTACGAGCTGTACGGCGTCAAGTTCGGCAGCAATCTCACCAACTGCCAGAACTACATCGCGACGCTGATCGCCACCGTGTCCGTGATCTACGAGCGCGACATCAACACCACGATCCAGCTCGGCTACCTCAACATCTGGACCACCACCAACGATCCCTATCCCACCGCCCCGGGCGGCAGCACTGCGTATTGCTCGCAGACCCTGAACACCGTGGTCTCGTACTGGGACACGGCGCACGTCGCCGTGAGCCGCACGATCGCCTGCCACCTGTCGGGCCAGAACCTGCTGTGCGGGATCGCCTACATCAACGAGCTGTGCAGCACGGGCTTTGGCTATTGCGTGTGCCCGCTCGACGCCACGTACAGCTATCCCACCAACACCACCACGTGGGACGTGAACGTGGTGGCGCACGAGATGGGCCACAACTTCGGCTCGTACCACACGCAGAGTTGCTGGTGGAAGCTCAACGGCTACTGGGCGTCGGGGACGCTGGACTCGTGCGTGGCGGCGGAGGATGGCAACTGTGCCACCTACACCACGCACCTGCCCCCCAACAAGGGCACGATCATGAGCTACTGCCACCTGCTCGGGCCGATCGCCAACACCATCCGGCTCGATTTCCACCCCGTGTGCATCACGGTGATGCGCGCCGCGGCGGAGGCCTCGTGCATGCCGGCGGCCGCGATCCAGCCACCGCGCAGCCTGGCCGCGACGCCCACCACCAGCGGCGTCCAGCTGGCGTGGACGGCGAGCCCGACGGGCGGCGTGATCCGCTACGACGTGTACAAGAGCCACACGCAGCTCGATCTGAATCCCGCGCTGCTCGGCAGCACCACCGGCACCACGTTCCAGGACTCGGACCTGGGGCTGTGCTTCTACAAGGTGAAGGCGGTGCGCACTTCGGACCAGTCGGCCTTCAGCAACGAGGCCAAGGCCAACGTGTGCGTGCCGAGCGGCCCCACGCAGTTCGCGGCCGGCTCGCAGCCGATCGCGATCACCAGCGCCGATCTCGACGGCGACGGCAACCTCGATCTCGCGGTCGCCGACTACGCCGGCAACCAGGTGTCGGTGCTGCGCGGCAATGGGCTCGGCAGCTTCGCCGCGCCGGCCTCCTACGCCACTGGCGCCGCGCCCTACGGCGTGGCCACCGGCGACTTCAACGGCGACGGCGCGCTCGATCTCGTGGTCGCCAACTCCAACGACGCGACGGTGTCGGTGCTGCTGGGCCAGACCGCGGGCGGGCTCCCGACCGGCACGTTCGCGGCCGCCACCAGCGTGCCGGTCGCCAACAGCCCGACGGCGGTGGCGGTCGGCGACTTCAACCAGGACGGCATCGCCGACGTCGCGGTCGGCTGCGCCAGCGGCTTCCTCACGCTGCTGCGCGGCAACGGCGCGAACGGCGTGGGTGACGGCACGTTCACGCGCACCGACCTCGCGCCCGGCGTGGCGGGCCGCGGCGTCGCGATCGGCGACTTCAACGGCGACGGCATCCAGGACCTGGCGATCGCGGGGACCGGTGTGGCGGTGATGCTCGGCAACGGCACGGGCGGCGTCGGCGACGGCACGTTCGGCGCGGCCACGCTCTACCCCACGGGCTCGCTGCCCTACGGGCTCGTGACGGGCGACTTCAACGCCGACGGCATCACCGACCTGGCCGTCGCCAACGCCGGCGGCGGCAGCGTGTCGGTGCTGCTCGGCAACGGCTCGGGCGGCGTCGGCGACGGCACGTTCGCGCCGGCGGTGACGCTGGGCGCCAACAGCCAGCCGAGCGCGATCGCGATCGGCGACTGGAACCAGGACGGGATCGCCGACCTGGCGATCGCCAACAACGTCAGCATCGGCACCGTGACGGTGATGACCGGCAAGGGCTCGGGCAACCTCGGCAACGGGCAGTTCAACGCCGGCCAGACGCTGCCGGCCGGCGCCGCGCTGCGCGGCGTCACCGTGGGTGACTTCAACAACGACGGCGTGGCCGATCTGGCGGTGGCGAACAACTCCAGCAATCAGGTGAGCGTGCTGCTCGCGAGCTGCCACGGCGCGCTGTCCACGGCGCTCACCGTGCTGGCGCCGAACGGCGGCGAGCTGTGGGCCACGCCGTCCAAGCACGCCATCACGTGGAGCAAGGGCACGGGCGTGCTGGCCGTGAACCTGGCGCTGTCGCGCGACGCCGGCGCCCACTGGCAGACGCTGGCCAGCAACCTGACCGGCACGGCGTGGAGCTGGAACGCGGTGCTGCCGCAGACGTCCTCAGCGCTGGTGCGCGTGGCGGATTCCGAGGTGCCATCGCACGCGGACCGGAGCGACGCCACGTTCCAGATCGTGCCGCAATCGGCGCTGTCGGTGCCGGCGCTCGATCCGCACGCGCTCGCGCTCGCCGGCGTGACCCCGAATCCGGTGCGCGGCTCGGGTCTCGTGTGGCTCTCGCTGCCGAGCGACGCCCCCGCCCAGCTCGACCTGCTCGACCTCTCCGGCCGCCGCGTGCGCGCGCTCCCGCTCGCCACCGGCGCCGGCGTGCACGCGGTGCCGCTCGTGCGCGGCGATCTCGCCCCCGGCCTCTACCTCGTGCGCCTCAAGCAGCTCGGCCGCGTGGCCACCGCCAAGGCGGTGTTCGTCCGCTGATTCTGCTAGCCCAGCCATGAGGCGGGCCGACGGTCCCATCCGTAGCCCGTTTCTCCGCGTGGACCGCGCGTAGCGCAACGGGTCGTTCCCAATCGGCCAAACCGTGCGGCAGCCGGATGCTGGATGAGGTTCGCTTCATCGCCGCCATGGCTATCCGACGGTCGCGCACCTTCGGAACGCGAAGAACGGCTACCCAGCCCTCCGTGTGGATTGGGAACTCCCGAGGAGCCCATTCACCCAGAGGGGACCTGATGACCGCCCTGTCGCAGTGAACCCGAAGAGGCTGTCGTCGCTCGCCCTCGGCCATGAACCGCACCCGCTCGACGAGTGCTTCCGGGGACGAGCCCCTGGTATGTGGCGCCTGACTAGATCCAGCGCACCTTGGATAGCTTCCTCGCCTACCACAACCTCGAGGGCATACGCCGAGACTCTCGCCTCAAGGGACCCGCGCCCGCGCCGCTGCGCGAGGCGCACGGCGTCCAGCAACTGCCGGCCATCGTGCGGCCCGAGGAGGTGGCTACGGCGCCGGCTGCATAACGATCAGCGGAGGGTTCGGTGTCGGAGACATTCGTGACTGCACGCTAGTCCCAAAACGGGACACGAGAACTGCCTCCGGTCCAAAAGGACCACTCTCAGCGGTCCAATGGTAGCACCAGAAACCCCTTGTATCCGGTGAGTCACGGAATCTAGCCTCCAGACGTCTCCCCCATACCTTCCCCCCTACGGTCGTTGCATGCGTCGCGCGCTGGTCATCATCCTCCTCCTCTGCATTGCGCCCGCTGCGGCCCTTGCTGGAAACAATGCCGGCGCCACAGCCTATCTAACATGGGACCGCGACCTTGCAATCAGCAACTTGGCGATAGTGCCTCCCCACCGCTTCCCCCTCTATCTCAGAATCCAAGGAGCGTCGGACATCAAGGAGCTTGCCGTCAACCTCCAGTGGTCGCCCCAGGACATCGTGGGCCAGTGCTTCTATGTTGTCCCCGACAGCTCCGTCACCCAGTCATGCGGCTGGAATTCAAACCATCCCCCTGATGGCACTTTTGCCGGCGACTCCACCTACACATGGAGCATCGGATTTCCCCCCGGGTCGGACAAGACCTGTGTGGTGTTTTGGGTATGGGGAGATATTTGCTCCGACAGGCCCGCCACGTTCTGCCTGTCCAGCCTCCGCACAATCGATTCTAATGGGAATGTCGACGACATTCTTGTAACCCAGAACGCAACGCTCGCCGACGGCGAGGTCGCATGCCCCGAGCCTATTCAGCTCATGTACCCGCGCCTACTTCCCACTGACCAGCCCGTTGATGTCGTGATCATGGGTCAGGGTCTGAACGATGTCACCTGGGCTTCTCTCGCCCACGGCTCACAACTTATCAGCGCGTCCAATCTCAGCGTAAAGTCCGAGACTCAACTCACAGCTACTTTTCTGATACCACCGCCACTCGCAGGCACGCTCAATCTGACCCTTGGCGGACCCTCTGGTCCGACCCACTTTCTCGCGAACGCCGCCTCCGCCTCAGACACGTTCGCGGTTCTTACAGTTGAGTCCCACCTCGTTGGCACCTGCGCTTGTACAATCGGCTCCATTTCCCACGCTGATTGCAGCGACAACGATTGCGTCGGCGTTCTGCTCTGCCCGAGCGTCCTAGCGTATCATCAGACTTGTGGAGAGCCGGCGCCAACCTACGTCTACGACTGTCATGTACAGGTCTACGTCGGGGGCGTTCCCGCAGTAGGCCTTCCCATGCGGGTCGATTACTCCCCCGTGTTGGATACAGGTGGCCACTGCCACAATGACGATGGCAGGCCAGCTGTATATAATTCACAAACTGAAGCCTTGATGCCATCCGCCTCGGGGGTCACCGACTCACAAGGACTCTTTTCATACGGCTTCATGACTCCGGAGGTTGCCGGGCAAATCGAGGCGACAGTCTACTCCACCGATGCCGCCGAAACGTACAATCCAGGCCATTATCCAACTGCAACATTTTGCATCCGCGTCGCGGAGACTCTCGTTGACGCTACACTTGATACAGGGCTCGTCGCGGAGTGGTTTGCCACCCCGGGCTACGGCCACCCGCATCCTTTCTTTATCGACGAACGACTGCTGCCCGCCCTGAAAACGTTCTTGCATGGGCGTGACCTCTTCCTTCAGCCGGCGGACCCAATCCTTCCCGAAATACGCTGGCCGTTGCCCAAGCCACTTGACCCTTCCAGCGACAACATTCCCGAAATTACTGAGGCCATCATCGACGATGCAGCCCAGAAGTTCCATGATGCTATGAATCCGAACCCGGGCCCCATTGGAGCCGGGTGGTGGTTGACGCTCAGAAGTTGCAGGATTTCGAACATCAGCCTACCGAATGGCGGTCTGCTTGACGAGAAGGAGCATTGGTTGGAGCCGCTATGCTGGCATAGGTACGGGGACAGCGTAGACTTTAAGCCGCCAAATGCGGCCGCCCTGCAGGTGTTCTACTGGTACCTCAGGTCCGATGCCCAGTTCCCTACCACGGGCGCCTTTCAGAGACCGCAGGCACTATTCGCGCATCACGCGGCGAATGGTCCAGACGTGATTCACGTAGAATGGTGAGACGCGCCATGATCTTCTTGGGGCTTGTTGCCGTAATCGTGGCTGGCACAGTCGGTCGACAAGTGCATCAGCCAGTCATCTCACCCGGACGAGCGCACCTTATTCGGGATCACGGCGGCTATCCGGCGTCAATTGCTCCCGAAGAGGACATTCGGCCCGCGGTCGAGGTATCCGAGTATTATGTTCGAAACATCGACAAGGCTTGTCTCGCGTTTACGGTGACGAACGCCCGCCAGGCGCACAACTCCATTCAAATATTTGGCGTTAAGAGCGTTAAGAAGCCGGTGGCCTTATGGAGTCCCGAGCATTGGTGGGGCATGTATAGGTTTGAGGGGACCGATAGCCTTATGGCTTGGGTATGTGTTGATACTCTCACTCAACCGGGCCCGAACTGGAATGGCAACTTGCTTCTGAGTCCATACGCGATTGCGCCGGGAGACACTTCCAGGACGTTTAGACTGTACACGGATGCCGTGCCGCCGGTGATCAATTTCTATGCACAGGGATTCGATACGATAGGTGATTCGCCAAACACCTACCCTAATCTGGTTGATGTGGGTTGGACGGGTATAATCTATTTGCAGGATGTTGCTGGCATACGGTCTAGCGGTCCGCCTCGTTTGCTGGACCTTGGACGGGCAACCCCGAATCCAGCGGTGGGCCGAACGCAGGTGTCATTGTCTCTTGAACGCCGCGCTGTTGTCGACGTTGCGGTTTACGACGCTCGGGGTGCATTTGTAAGGAGGGTGGCCCACGGCGAAAGGGACCCCGGGGTTCACGTGTTCGTGTGGGATGCGAGGCGAGAGGACGGCGGAAGAGCCAGCCCAGGGGAGTACTTCGTGCGCGTGATGGTAGACGGCAAGCCACTGGGCTCGCGCAGGGTGGCATTGCTTCGGTAGGCCCGTCGTCGCTGAACCGATCACGCTTGTGCGGGTCAGGATTCCCTCTGTCAGCCCGGCCCTCCGCTGAACACCACCCGGCTGGTGTTGCGGCTTCCCTCTCGATCGGCATTGTCGCCGGCAGCTCGTCGACCCCGAGGGCCTCGCGCACCGCCTGAGCGGGCGTCTGGCCCTTGAGGCAGTGGCCAAGGTGGCTGCGCTCGAGGTTGTATAGGCGAGAGAGCGATCGAGGTCCCCTCCTCCACTTGAGATACTAGGCGGTCCGTCGGCTGGCGCTGACGCATTCGTCGGGCTGGGTGCGGTTCAAGTGCTCGATGAAGCCGCTGTCCGCGTCATGCGGATTGGTGGTGCGGTGGACCCGACCGCACCACGACCGCACGTTCCCGCGACCCTGCTGGCGCCCGCCTTCGGCCGGATCGCGCCCAGGCGCGGCATCGAGCTCGACCACGTGCGCCCAGCGACCCCGCGCGTGCGAGCAGCGCTTCCTGCCAGATCGGGGTGATGGATGTTGAGCGCGCCCTGGCCGTGCGGCGTCATGGTGCGAAAGTCGCGACCGCTCACCAGCTGGCCGCCCACGTACATGCGCCAGCACGGCGCGGGGTGGCCACCGGCCGCGAGCAGCGTGTCGAGGATCCCGAGCCGCGCGGCGACGGCCACGCCCCATTGCAGCATGTTCTCGCCGGGCACGCGATCCTTGAACCGGGTTGGAGTGCTCTCTGATCTGAGGACCACGGATTATGGCGGATTCCCGGGTACCCGGAGGATCCTGCATGCGCAAGAGCCGCTACACGGATGAGCAGATCGTGGCCATCGTGCGCGAGAGCGAGCGCGAGGGCGTGACGGTCGAGCAGTGCGCCAAGAAGCACGGCATCACATCGACGACCCTGTTCCGGTGGCGGAAGCGGTTCGGCGGGCTCGAACCGAGCCAGGCAGCCGAGCTGCGACAGCTGCAGCTGGAGAACGCGCGACTGAAGAAGGTGGTCGCGCAGCTCACGCTGGACGTCGACATCCTGAAGGAGATCAACGCAAAAAAAATGGTGAGCGCACGGGGTCGCCGCGAGCAGGTGGACTACGTCGTGAGTCGAGGACGGTCGGTCCGCCGGGCCTGTGCGCTGATGGAGGTCAGCCGGTCTGCGCTGCGCTACGAGAGCACGATGCCGGCGCGCGATGCTGCGCTGGCAAGCGAGTTGACGAGCATCTCCGGGCAACAGGGCTCGTACGGGTGCCGCTTCGCCTGGGGCATCCTGGTGGATCAGCGGGGCTGGTGCGTGAACAAGAAGCGCGTGCGGCGGGTGTGGCGGCTGCTCGGGCTGCATCTGCGACGCAAGAAGACTCGCAAGATTCGCACGGGGCAGGCGCGGGTGCTGGCACCCACCGGCCCCAATCAGGTGTGGGCGTACGACTTCATCTTCGATCGTTGTGCGAACGGGCAGACGCTGAAGGTGCTGTCTGTGGTCGACGAGTGGACGCGTGAGTGTCTGGCGCTGGAGGCGGGTACGTCGCTGACCGCGGAGCGGGTGATCGCGGTGCTCGAGCGGACCTTTGCGCACTACGGCACACCCCAGGTGCTGCGCAGCGCGTGCTATGAGGATCTTGTCCAGCGGTTCCTGTTGGAGCTTCGGCGTCCGTTGGGTAGCGATCGAGTTGAAGATCCGAGGTGCCGCCTGAGCGGGCTCATCGTGCTTCATCCGGACTTGTGACCCGAGGGAGCGAGGCGCGCCGAGCGATCCACAACGGGGTGAGCCCATAAGGGCTGCCCAAGACAACGGACGGCGTGGTCCTCTCTCCGGTGGTGCCGAAGCCCTCGGGCTATGCCGCCACCTGCCCTCCTTCCCGCCAGCGGTGGTCGAGTGCGAAGTCGACCCGGTGCTTCATCACCGCGAAAGCGAAGAGCAGCAACTTGTTCATACAGGCGCCCACAGCCTGCATCTTCGTGAGGGGACGGTCGGCGCGCTGGATCAGCCGATCGTAGTGCGCCCGCACCCGCGGGTTGTGCTGTAGGCAGGAGATCGTGGCCAGGAACACGACCTCTCGCAGTCCTGCCCGGCCCCGGTGCGTCATGCTCTGCCCGCGCCCAACCGTAAGCCCCGAGTCGCGTCGAGACGGGTTCGTACCAGCGAGCTTTATCAGCTGTCGACCATGGCGGTACTTGTCGATCGAGCCTATATGCGCGATAAGCCCGGCGACGCTTGCCCAGGCCAGGCCGGGGATCGTGCCGAGGTATCGGGCCTCCTCGATCCCTTCGAGTTGCGCGCGGATGATCGCTGCGAGCTCATCCATCTGCCCGCCTATGAGATCGATCCGGGCCACCACGCGCTGCGCTTCCTGCGCCATCTCCTGCAGCCCAAGCGGGCAGGCCACCGAGCCCTGTGCTCGCTCGTGGACCTGGATGAGCTTGAAGCGCCACACGCGACGACCGTGGCGGACGTCGCGAACGCGAGCGATGAAGTCATTGAGTGGAAGCTCGGCGATCTGGATCGGGGTCAGTCCGAGCCGCAGCACCGCAAGCGCGCCAGGCGCCTGGACGTCTTTCCAGTTACCGATGAACTCCGGGAACAGCCCGTAGAGCTGCTGTGTCAGGTGAGTCTTGAGGCGGGCCCGCTCTTCCCGGAGACGGGCGTACTCGCCCCATGTGCGTCGCAACTCGACGTAGAGCGGAGACTCGAGTTGCGTGCGGGTGACGATGCCGCTGCGCACGAGTTCCGCGATCTGCTCGGCGTCGGTCACGTCGGTCTTGTGCCGGTCCATCTGCCGGGCTTCCCGGACGCGGAACGTGGCGAGTGGGTTGACCAGCACGTAGCGCTCACCCTGTTCTTGGAGCACGAAGGCCAAGGCCTCCCAGACGTGACCGGTCGCTTCGAAGGCAAAGAGCCGGCGAGCCGCGGGATGCCCGAGAAGCGCCGGAGTGGTGCGACGCAGTAGCTCGGTGAGCCCCTTGCGACTATGCGGCACCCGGAAGCGGGTGAGGCGCTTGCCCGAGCGGGAAAGCACGACGGCCTGATGCTCGACGGTTGCCAGATCCAGTCCCACGATCAGATCATCCGGCCCGAGGCGGCTGTTCGTAGCGTCCATGAGTTCCCTCCCTCGTGTCTTGGTGGACGCGAGAAGGGATAGCTCACCGGAGGCGAGCAGTCGCCTCCTTCAACCATCTCTGGATACTCGACAACGGTCCGGAGTTCGTCGCGCGGGCGCTGCGGATCTGGGCGCTGATGAAGCACAGTGAGACGGCAACGATCCAGCCGGGCAAGCCGTGGCAGAACGGGAGCGTGGAGAGCTTTCACGCGACCCTGCGCCGCGAGTGCCTGAATGCCGGGGAGTTCGCACACCTGCGCGAAGCCCAGATCCTGATCGAGCAGTGGCGGTGGGAGTACAACACGCAGCGGCCGGACAGCAGCCTGGGGTACCGCACGCCGGCGAGGTTCGGCGCCGAGGCTCGCGCGGCCATGACTCATGAGTCGGACGAGATCGCGATCGAGGCTATATGGCCGCCTAATGAGGCCGGCGTTCCGAGGTCGAGCTCAGAAACGGGCATCTGCCTCTCAATCGGGCTTGGAGAGCCCATCAACCCAGGCCCGCAGAACCTGCCATAACCGCTGGTCCGAGGAACGGGGATTTCCGCCGACCTCGCTGGGTTCGCCGCGATCGAACACGAACGCCGGAGCCGCCACGATCGCATGGACGTGCGATGGGCGGATGTCCGTTGTCGCGCAAGCACATGGCGGGCGGGATTTCCCGGCGGCCGGGGGTTCGGGCGCAGCCCGCTGGGCATGGGCGGCGGGCGAACGGCGGCATCACCCGTGCCGTAGCCGCGATGGCACGGACCGCGTGGGGCCGTGCGCGCATCCCAACGGCCTCTGCCGGATCCATGGCAACAGTGCGGGACGCAATCCTCCTCGCCGCGGGGGTGGCCTCTCGTTTGCGAGACCTCTAGAATGTTCCGGCTCCCACCGGGTGCGCCCCAGCCCCCGAACCTTTGTCCATAGCCCGGAGGACTGATCGCCATGGAATCCCCCGTTACCCCGAGGCCGTCACTCCGCCTGGCGCTGGTCGCCGTCATGGCGATCGCCGCGTGCGGCATGCGACCGGCCGCCGCGCAGGAGCCGGTGCAACGCACGCCGGAGCTGGAGGCGCGCATCCGCGCCGTCAAGGAAGTCGAGCGCATGCAGCTGATGGAAGGCACCGCGCGCGTGCGCGAGGCGCGGCACGAGGCGGCCGGGCGCCGCGCGCTGGCGAAGCGCGCGCGTCACGGGCGCAAGTCGCGCGGGCGCGCCAACGCCGGCGGCGCCGGGATCCGCAAGGTGACCGATCCCGAGATGCTGCCGCCGACGGATCTCAACGCGACCCCACGCCGGGCGACGCCCGCCACGGCGGCCAACATCGCGACCGTCCCCGCCAACGTGCGCTGCAACAACCCGGCGCTGCAGGGCGACGCCGGCAACGCCGGGCAGTCCGAGCAGCAGATCTGCTCGCTCGGCAGCGACGTGATCGTGGCCTGGAACGACGGCCAGGGCTTCAACGTGGGCGGCGACACGCAGGGCTACGCGTTCTCGGCCGACGGCGGCGCCACGTTCACCGACGGCGGCGACATCCTGCACCCGAGCGGGTTCCCGGCGTGGCGGTGGACCAGCGACCCGGTGGTGGCGGTGAACGAGAAGACCGGGCGGTTCTACTACTGCGGGCTCGCCAACTCCGACGCGTCGCACAACGCCATCGGCGTGGCGATCGGCCATTTCACCGGCACCAGCTTCGCGTGGGACACGTCGTTCGTGGTGCGCAACGTGTCCAACGCGACCCAGTTCCTGGACAAGGAGTGGCTCGCGGTGGATTCGCTCGACAACTCGGCCGTGGTCACCAACACCACCTTCGACGTGTCGGGCGACCACATCGACTACTACCGCTCGACCACCGGCGGCCGCACGTGGTCGGCGGCCACGCAGCTGTCCGATCCCACCGAGAACGGGCGCGTGCAGGGCTCGCGGCCGGCGTTCGGGCCGGCGGGCGAGGTGTACGTGGTGTGGCAGTCGCTGGGCCCCAACGATCCCGACTTCTACTTCGTCCGCAAGTCCACCAACGGCACCACGTTCAATGCGCGCGTCCAGGCGGTGCAGTACCTGGCCAACTTCGGCACCGGCGCGCCCGGGTTCAACCGCAATCGCGGGATCACGTTCCCGTCGATCGCGGTCGACCGCACTCCGGGCCCCAATCGCGGGCGCGTGTACCTGGCGTGGAACGAATCGCTCGACTGGTTCCAGTTCATCACCACCGGCAGCCCGATCGCCGAGCCCACCGAGACCAGCGCCAACAACTTCGCCTTGAACGCCACGCCGTTCACGCCCGGCAACACGGTGCACGGCGTGCTGAACACCTCGGGCGACCGCGATTACTTCAAGTTCAACCTGACGGCGGGCCAGAGCATGGTGGCGTGGGTGGATTCGACGCGCGACAGCACCGCCTACACGCTGCGCGTGTTCGCGCCCAGCCCCGACAGCACGCAGTTCCTGTGCTTCACGGGCCAGACGTCGCCCGCGACCAACTCCAACGGCGCCACCCAGTCCGGATTCATGTTCACGGCCCCGGTGACGGCCACCTATTTCCTGCGCGTGGCCTCGGCCGGCGGCGCCGGCACGATCTACCCGGGCGGCTATCGCGTGCTCACCAACTTCGTGGTCAACACCGGCGAGCGCAGCCGCGACCAGCGCGACGTGTTCGTCACGCACTCGGACGACGGCAGCACGTGGTCCACGCCCACGCGCGTGAACGACGACAATCCGGGATTCGACGAGTTCCTGGGCGAGATCGCGGTGAGTCCGGACGGCTGCCCGTACGCGAGCTGGTTCGACTTCCGCGACGACACGTTCGGCTCGCGCAATTTCCAGTACATGTCGCGTTCCAACGACGGCGGCGGCACGTGGACGCCGAACGTCAACTTCGCCACGGTGCAGAGCAACTTCACCACGTGCCCCAGCAACATCGCGCCCAACCAGGGCGACTACAGCGCGATCGCCGCGGACGGGCGCTTCATCCACACGGCGTGGGCGGACGGCCGCGGCAGCTCGGTGGACGTGTTCAGCGCCACGCTCGACGCATCGCACCAGCTCACCGCCTGCCCGCCCAACCAGAACGTGATCCACAACTCGAGCGTGCCGCTCGAGTGGACGCTGGCCAACGACAACGCCCTGTTCGGCAACGTGCTGTCGTGGTCGCTGACGAGCCAGCGCAACTGGCCGATGCCCCCGGGCAGCATCTTCCCGCTGGCGGCCGGCGCCAGCGGCCCGCTCGACCTGAGCGTGGCGATCCCCGACACCGCGGCCAACGGCGTCAACACGCTGACGCTCACGGTGGTCGGGCAGCGCAACCTGATGCCGGTCACCTGCCAGGTGCAGCTCACGGTCAACAACGCGCTGGCGGGCGTGGGCGATCAGGGCGCGCTCGAGTTCGCGCTGGCCGCGCCGGCGCCGAACCCGGCGCACGGCGCCACCACGCTGCAGTTCTCGCTGCCGCGGCCGGGAGCGGTCACGCTCGCGGTGTACGGCCTGCGCGGCGAGCGCGTGGCGACGCTGGTCAGCGGCGCGCTGGACGCCGGCCGGCACGTGGTGGCGTGGGACGGACGCGATGCGCGCGGGCACCTGACGGCGTCGGGCACGTACTTCGTGCGGCTCGAGGGTCTGGGCAGGAGCGCGGTGCGGCGCATCGTGTGGATGAACTGACGACGCCCGAACGGGACTGAACACGAGGGCCGGCGCCCACAGGCGCCGGCCCTCGATCGTTTCGTGGCGTCGCCCCGCGGCCCCGCCCGCCGGCGCCGCACGGTCGCGCCCGGCGGCCTCCCGCGCCCGCCCCCCCAAAGCCCTTGCGCTCCAGACCGGCGTGTGGTTTTATGCATCACACGTAATAATTATGCATGTGGCTCCGGCGCGCGCCGGAGGCGACCGTCCCGGAGGTTCCGCATGGTGGCTCGCACCCGCCGTCTCGCCCTGCTGGCCGAGCTGCTCGGCGGCCAGCGGCTGGGCTCCCAGGAGGAGATCGCCCGCTCGCTGTCGCGCTCGGGCGTGCACGTCACGCAGGCGACGCTGTCGCGCGACCTGCGCTCGCTCGGCGTCAGCAAGAAGCCGGGGCCCGACGGCCGCACCGTGTACGCGATGCCCGGGCCGGCGGTCGAGACGCTGGACCGCGAGCGCCAGCAGCTCGACCTGCAGGCGTTCGTCAACGAGGTGCGGGTGGCGCAGAACCTGGTGGTGGTGCGCACGCCGGCGGGGCACGCCAACGGCGTGGCGAGGGCGATCGACATGGCCGAGCACGAAGGGCTGGTGGGCACGGTGGCGGGAGACGACACGATCCTCGTGATCATGCATGACGCGACCGCCGCGCGGCGGTTCAAGAAGCAGCTGGACGCGATCGCCGGGTCCGCGGGAGCGGCCAAGTGACCGCGCCCGCGATCCAGCCGGTGGTCGCGTCGAACGAGCCGCGCGAGGCGGGCGCCCGGCGCACCGCGAAGGTGGCGGTGCTCGGCGCCAGCGGCTACGCCGGCCAGGAGTTCGTGCGGCTGGCGCTCGGGCACGGCGGCATCGAGATCGTGGCGCTGTGCTCGCGCGAGCACGCCGGGCGGCCGGCGGGCGAGCTGATGCCGGGCATCGATCCGCGCGTCACGCCGCTGCCGCCGGTGCTCGACCCGGCCGGGCTGCCGAGCCTGCTCGCGCGCGCTGAATTCGACACGCTCGTCAGCTCGCTGCCGCACGGCGCGTGGAAGGTGCTGGCGCAGGAGCACCCGGCGCTGGCGCGCGCCGAGCGCATCGTGGACCTGTCTTCCGATTACCGCGCCGGCGAGGCGGGCTACGTGTACGGGCTGCCGGAGGCCTTCCGCGGCGAGATCCCGGGCGCCACGCGCATCGCCAACCCCGGCTGCTACCCCACCGCCGCCACGCTGGCGCTGCTGCCGCTGGCCGCGAAGCTCCAGGGCCCGGTGGCGGTGAGCGCGCTGTCGGGCGTGAGCGGCGCCGGCCGCGCGCCCGCGCTGCGCACGAGCTTCGTCGAGCTGGAGGGCGGCGCCGCCATCTACCGCGCGGGCGCGGTGCACGCGCACGTGCCCGAGATGACGCGCAACCTGACGCGGCTCGCCGGGCACGACGTGCCGGTGAGCTTCGTGCCGCAGCTGGCGCCGATGGCGCGCGGCATCCTGCTGACCGCGGTGGCGCAGCTCGCGAAGCCGATGTCGCCCGAGGCCGCGCGCGACGCATACGTCGAGCACTACGCGGCCGAGCCGTTCGTCAACGTGCTCGATCCCGGCGTGTGGCCGGAGACGCGGCACGTGCGCAACTCGAACCGCTGCGACCTGTCGGTCACCACGCTGCACGACGGCGGGACGCTGCTCGCCACCGCGGCGATCGACAATCTCGTGAAGGGCGCGGCCGGGCAGGCGCTGCAGAACCTGAACCTGATGCTCGGCTGGCCCGAAGGCTGGGGATTGCCCGTGCACGGCAGCCCGTGGTGAGCGCGCTCCCCGCCGCGGACGCGGCGCGCGCCGTCACCGTGGTGAAGCTCGGCGGGCGCGCGCTCGAGGGCGCGGACGCCGTGGAGGCGCTCGCACAGGACGTGGCCACGCTCGAGGAGCGCGTCGCGATCGTGCACGGCGGCGGCGCCGAGGCCAGCGCGTGGTGCGCGCGGCTCGGGATCGCGCCCCGCTTCCACGACGGCCTGCGCGTCACCGATCCAGCCACGCTGCCGGTGGTGGTGGCGGTGCTGGCCGGCCTCGCCAACAAGCGCCTGGTGGCCGCGCTGCGCGCCCAGGGCGTGAACGCGGCCGGCATCTCGGCGCTGGACGGCGGGCTGCTCGAGGTCGCGCCGCACCCCCTGGCCGGCACGCTGGGCGCGGTCGGCGCGGTGCGGGGCGCGCGTCCGGCGCTGCTCGAGGCGCTGTGGAGCGCCGGCATCACGCCGGTGATCGCGAGCATCGCCGCCGGCGCAGGCGGCGCGCTGCTCAACGTCAACGCCGACGACGTCGCGGCCGCGCTGGCGGCCGCGCTCGACGCGCGACTCGTGCTGTTGAGCGACACGCCGGGGCTGGTGCTGGATGGCGCGCCCGTCGCCTCGCTCGCCGTCTCCGACATCGAGCCCGCGCTCGCGCGCCCCGACGTGACCGGCGGCATGCGCCCCAAGCTGCGCGCGGCGGGCGAGGCGATCGCGGCCGGCGCGCGCTCGGTGACGCTGGCCGACTGGCGGGGCGCGGGCACGCTCGCGCACGCGCTCGCCGGCGCGCGCGGCACCACGCTCGTTCCCGACCCCGACCCCGTGGAGAGCAGCTCGTGACCGACACGCTCGTTGCGCCCGCCGCCGCGCCCGCCACCGACGAAGCGCGCCACCTCGCGCCGCTCTACGCCATGCCGCGGCTCGCGCTCGCCTCCGGGCGCGGCGCGCGCGTGCGCGACACGGCGGGTGCCGAGTACCTCGATTTCGTGAGCGGGATCGCGGTGAACGCGTTCGGCCACTGCCCGAGCGGGCTCGCGAGCGCGGTCGCCAGACAGCTCCGCACGCTGGGCCAGGTGTCCAACCTGTTCACGCACGCACCGGGCATCGCGCTGGCCGACGCGCTGGCCGAGGCCACCGGCTACGACCAGGTGTTCTTCTGCAACTCGGGCACCGAGGCGGTGGATGCGGCGCTCAAGTTCTGCCGCGCGCGCGCCGCGCACCGCGGGCTCGCCGGGCGCGACATCCTGGCGTTCCGCGGCGGGTTCCACGGCCGCACCGGCTTCGCGCTGTCGGCCACGTGGACGCCGAAGTATCGCGCCCCGTTCGAGCCGCTGATCCCGGGCGTGCGGTTCGCGGACTTGAATCGCGTGGAGCAGCTCGACCAGGCGCTGGATTCGGGCGTGTGCGCGGTGATCGTCGAGCCGGTGCAGGGCGAAGCCGGCGTGGTGCCGGCCACACGCGCGTTCCTGACCGCGCTGCGCGCGCGCACGCAGGCGCTGGGCGCGGCGCTGGTGTTCGACGAGGTGCAGTGCGGCATGGGTCGCTGCGGCCGGCTGCTGGCGGCCGAGCAGTTCGGCGTCGCCGCCGACCTCACCGTGCTGTCGAAGGCGCTGGGCGGCGGCTATCCGCTGGCGGCGGTGCTGATGCGCGCCGACACCGCGCAGGCGCTGGCGCCCGGCATGCACGGCTGCACGTTCGGCGGCAGCCCGCCCGCCGCGGTCGCGGGCGCGTGGGTGCTGGCGCGCGTGCGCAGACCATCGTTCCTGGCGCGCGTGCGCCGCAACGGCCGCCGGCTGCTGGACGGACTGCACGCGATCGTGGCGCGCCATCCGGCGCTGTCCGAGGCGCGCGGGCTCGGGCTGCTGACCGCGGTCGAGGTGGCGGCGTCGGCGCCGTTCGACGCCGCGGCGCTGGTGGCCGCCTGCCGCGAGCAAGGCCTGCTGGTCGTGCGCGGCGGCGAGCGCGCGGTGCGGTTGCTGCCGCCGCTCACCGTCACCGAGGCCGAGATCCACGAGGCGCTCGAGCGACTCGAGGCCGCGCTCGCGCGGCTCGCAACCACCGGAGGTGTCGCGTGACCCGCACCTGTCGCAAGGCCGTGCTCGCGTATTCGGGCGGGCTCGACACCAGCATCATCGTGCCGTGGCTGAAGGAGCACTACGGCTGCGAGGTGGTGTGCTACTGCGCCGACGTCGGCCAGGGCCAGGAGCTGGAGGGGCTCGAAGCCAAGGCGCGGGCCAGCGGCGCGGGCGAAGTGGTGATCGAGGACCTGCGCGTGCCGTTCGTTCGCGACTTCTGCTTCCCCGCGCTGCGCGCGGGCGCGGTGTACGAGGGCGGCTACCTGCTCGGCACCGCGCTGGCACGGCCGCTGATCGCCTCGCGCCAGGTGTGGTGCGCGCAGCGCACCCAGGCCGATGCGCTGGCGCACGGCTGCACCGGCAAGGGCAACGACCAGGTGCGCTTCGAGCTGACGTGGCGCGCGCTGGCGCCGGAGCTGGCGGTGATCGCGCCGTGGCGCGAATGGGACATCGTGTCGCGCGAGGACGCGCTGTCGTACGCGGCCGCGCACGACATTCCGGTGGCGCAGAGCAGGGCCGACCTCTATTCGCGCGACGGCAACCTGTGGCACCTCTCGCACGAGGGCGGGCCGCTCGAGGACCCGGCGATGGCGCCCGACGAGGCGATGTTCCGGCTCACCGCGCCGCCCGCGCGCCGGCCGGGCAGCCCCGAGCGCGTCACGATCGGGTTCGAGGCCGGGCGGCCGGTGCGCGTGAACGGCCGCGCGCTGGGGCCGGTCGAGCTCGTGAGCGAGTTGAACGCGCTCGCCGGCCGCCACGGCGTCGGCCGCGTGGACGTGGTCGAGAGCCGGCTCGTGGGCATGAAGTCGCGCGGCGTGTACGAGACGCCGGCCGGAACCGTGCTGTACGAGGCGCTCGAGGACCTGTGCCGGTTGACGCTGCCGCACGACCTGCTGCGCACGCGCGCCGAGCTGGCGCTGCGCATGGCGGACCTGATCTACGCCGGCCAGTGGTTCACGCCGCTGCGCCGCGCGCTGCAGGCGTTCGTGGACGTGGCGCTGCAGCCGGCGACCGGCGACGTCACGGTCGAGCTGTTCCAGGGCAAGGCGACCGCGGTCGGGCGCACGAGCCCGCAGTCGCTGTACCGAACCGACCTGGCCTCGTTCGACATGACGGGCTACGACGCGCGCGACGCCCAAGGGTTCATCCGGCTGTTCGGGCTGCCGCTCGCCACCGCCGCGCGCCGCGGGCTGGACGCGGCGGATCTGGACGCGGCGCTGGCCGGCTCGGCCGATGACGCGCCGGCCGCGGCCGGCGGCGCCAACGGAGCCTCGCGTGGCTGAAGTGTGGCGCGGGCGGCTGACCGCGCTCGATCCGCGCGCCGAGCGGCTCAACCGCTCGCTCGCGTTCGACGTGCGGCTTTGGCCCGAGGAGCTGGCGCTGACGCGCGCGTACGCGGGCGCGCTGGTCCAAGCGGGCGTGCTGGACGAGGCCGGCGCGCGCGCGCTGCTCCAGGCGTGCGGCTCGCTCGAGCGCGATCTCGAGTCCGGCGCCGCCACGCTGGCGGGCGAGGACGTGCACTCCGGCGTCGAGGCGGCGCTCGGCGAGCGCTGCGGCGAGCCGGCGCGGCGGCTGCACACGGGGCGCAGCCGCAACGACCAGGTGGCGACGCTGCTGCGCCTGCGGGTGATGCGCCTCGCGGACGAGGCGGTGGAGGGCGTGCGCGCGCTCGAGCGCGCGCTGGTGGCGCAGGCTCGGGCGTCCGGAGACCGCGCGGTCGCGGCCTACACGCACCTGCAGCCGGCGCAGCCGGTGCTGCTCGCGCACTGGTGGCTGGCGCACGCGTCCGCGTTCGAGCGCGACGAGGCGCGGTTCGAGGCGGCGCGCGAGTCGGCAGACTGCCTGCCACTGGGCGCCGGCGCGATCGCGGGCACGCCGCTCGTCTACGACCGGCTGGCGCTGGCCGCGCGGCTCGGGTTCAGCCGCGTGGCGGCCAACAGCATCGACGCCGTGGGCGATCGCGACTTCGCGCTGGACTACCTGAACGCGGCCGCCACGCTCGGGCTCCACATGTCGCGGCTGGCCGAGGACCTGGTGCTGTTGTGCTCGCCCGGGTTCGGCTGGTTCGCCGCGCCCGACGGGTTCTCGACCGGATCGAGCCTGCTGCCGCAGAAGCGCAACCCCGACCTGTTCGAGCTGGCGCGGGGAAAGAGCGCGCGGCTGCTCGCCAACGCGCAGCGGCTCTCGACCGTGCTCAAGGGCCTGCCGTCCGCGTATCAGAAGGATCTGCAGGAGGACAAGGAGGCGGTGTTCGACACCGCCGACACGCTGGAGGCGCTGCTCGCGGTGCTGCCCGACGCGATCGCGGCGCTCCACCCCCGCGACGAGGCGCTGGCGCACACGCTCACGCCCGACCTGCTCGCGGTCGAGCTGGCGGACGCGCTGGTGGCCGAGGGCGTGCCGTTCCGCGACGCGCACGCGGCGGTGGGGCGGTTGTGGGCCACGGCCGAGCGCGCGGGCGTTGCGCCCGCCGAGCTGCCCGAGTCCGCCCGGCTCGCGATCTCGCCGCTGTTCACCGCCGAACGCCTCGGCGCGCTGTCGGTGGAATCGGCGCTGGCGCGGCGCGCGCACGAGCCCGGCACCGGCGCCGCCAACGTGGCCGCGCAGCTCGAGCGCTTCGAGGCGCGGCTCGGCGTGGCGGGCACGGCGAACGCCG
>DASSIN010000116.1:0-5995 GCA_035691845.1 Candidatus Eiseniibacteriota bacterium
GCTCGGCGTGCGCGGCGTCGGCCTGCGCGCGCTCGAGCGCGTGGTAGCGGCGGCCGACGAACACGGCCAGCACCAGCCACACCGCCACCAGCGCCACGTTGACGCCCGCGAACCCGCGCGGTGTGAGCGCCAGCTGCGTGCCGATCAGCACGAGCCCGGCCGACAGCACGTCGCCGAACCGCACGAAGAACGTGTCGATCGCCGCCTTGCCCTTGTATTTCGCGTCGCGCGACGTGGGCAGGAACAGCGCCTGGCGCGTGGTGGTGTACAGCGAGTAGTCGGTGGCGTTCTCGGCGATCTTGACCTTGCGGATCAGGCCGACCAGCGCGGGCGTGAGCGCGGCCCCGGCGATCAGCCCGTAGCCGCCGAGCGCGATCAGCGGAAGCACGAACAGCGCCACGCGCGGCCCGAACCACTTGAGGATCCGGCCCACCAGCAGCAGCTGCACCGCCGCGCCGATCCAGTTCACCCACGTGTAGAACCCGGCGTAGAACAGATCGATGCCCTTGTTGACCGCGTCCGCGGGCGGCTTGATGCCCGGAGCGACGGCGATGTGGGCCTCGACCCACGCCTTCACGGTCTTGCCGAGGATGTACTCGCCGTTGGTGTTGACGAAGTTGTAGACCAGCACGAGCAGCGCGAGCAGCAGCAGATAGCGCTGCGACATCACCAGCCGGAATCCGCCGGACGGCGTGAGCTTCGCCTCCTCGTCCACCGCGCGGCCGCCCACGTCGTGCGCCACGCGATGGCGTTCGTGCACGATCCAGGTCAGCACCAGCGTGGTGAGCAGCACCCCGCCGCCCACCAGCATCGGCACCTGCGTGCCGGTGCGCTCGATCAGCGGCTGCGCCACCAGCCCGCCCGCGATCGCGCCCATGCTGGAGCCGAACCCGATGATCCCGAACAGCCGCCGGCCCTGCAGCGGGGTGTACAGGTCGTTGGCGAACGACCAGAACTGCGCCACGATCACCAGATTGAAGATCCCGATCCACAGGAAGAACGCGATGCCGAGATGCGGCACGCCCGCGCGCAGCAGCAGGTAGAACACCACCAGGTTGGCGGCGAAGAACGCCGTCACCCACGTGATCAGGCGCGCGCGGTCGGTGCGGTTCGCCACCGCGCTGTAGGCCGGCACCACCAACATCAGCAGCACCGCCATGGCCGCGGCCGAGTAGCTCTTGAGCTCGGCGCCGTGCGGCTCCGAAAGGATCAGCCCCTCGCGCAGCGGCTTCAGGATGTAGTACGCGCCGAGCAGCAGGAACGCATCCAGCATCAGCAGCAGCGCGGTGACGCTCTCGCCGCGGTGCACGTCGGAGAACACCGACAGCACCCGGTCGAGCGCGCCGCGGCGCTCGCGCGGCGCGCCCGTCGGCAGATCGTGCGCCGCCACGTCGCTCATCGCGCCGCCGTCCGCCGCGGCATGCCGTCCAGCCAGCGATGCACGATCTTGTCGCGGCGGCCGATCAGCACCGCGGCCAGGTCCGCGGAGCAGCGCGGGTCGCTGTACTCGCCGCGCGCCACCGCCGCGCGGATCAGCTCGTCGTCGAACCCGGCCACGATGCGCGCGCCCCAGCGCACGTCGCGCAGCGTGCGCTGGTCGAACGCCGGATTCGGATAATCGGGGCGCCAGCCGTCGGGATCGAACGTGGCGACGTCGAACCGCCCGAGGCAGGGCAGCTCCGGATCCTTGAACGCCTCCCACTGGAACGGCACGAGCCCGAGCGGCACCAGGTGTTTCGCCATCACGCCCCAGTCCACGAAGTACTCGGTGCCGCTCTGCAGCGACTTCTCGCCGATCGAGCCGGCGCCGAGCGCGCCGTTGAAGTCGATCAGGTAGTGGCGCACGAACGAGCGGCCGCCGGACGTCTCCCACATGTCGAGCGTGTTGGGAGCGCGCACGTCGGTGTGCGACAGCCACGCCGCCACCACCCACAGCCCGCGCAGCTCGCGGCGATGCTCGTGCGGGATCATGTCCTCGGGGTCGTCCGCCCGGCGGCCCTCGTAGCGGAACGGGCCGAGCGGCTTGCCCTCGATCAGCCGGCTGGCGACGGCGCGGTAGCGGCCGTCCGGGCCCTGCGCCACGTGCGACAGCATGGCGTCGAGATCGGACGGCTGCATCACGTGCTTGCGACCGTGCGCGGGCGTGAACTCCACCTTGTCGCCGATGCGCGCGTCCTCGCGCCGGAAATGGAAGATGGCGTCGTCCGGCACGTTGTAACCCGCGCCCCACATCAGCACCGAGGCCACCACGTCGGCGCCCGAGCCCAGCTCCTCGAGTCCCGGCGGATCGAACTTCACGATGAACTTGTCGCCGTTGGCATCGGTGATGTAGAAGCCCGGCGTCACGCCCTGGGACTTGGCCTTGGTGATCGTGAACGGCCCGGGCGCCGGACCGGTGCCGGGGCCGGGGCCGTGCGCCAGCTGCTCCGGCGTCACGCCGCGGAACCCGACGCGCGGCTGCCACCACGTGCTCGGCAGCCGCACCTGGTCGTCGGCGTCCGCGTTCACGGCCTCGCGCGGGTGGCGCGTCAGCGCGCGCACGCCGAGCGCGGGATCGGCGGCGCGCGTGATGGGGCGCGCGATCGCCTGATCGAGCAGATCGTAGTAGTACGACATCTCGGTCGCCTTGGGGGGCTTGGCGTGACCCGGTGCCGCGCGCGCCGGCGCCGCGCACGCGACCCCGCACGCCGCCGCGCCCGCCACGGCGCACGCCGCCACCAGCGCCAGGGTCACGCGATCGCGCGCGCTCAATTCTCGCCTCCCGACAGCGAGAACTCGAGCCGCGTGGTCTCGGGCGACACCTCGACGCCGATCCGCCCCAGCACCGAGCCCGGCCCGCGCGCGCGCAGGAACGCGCCGAACGAGTGGCGGAGCGTCGTGAGCTTCAAATCGTGGCGCACGTCCGGGTACACGCCGCCCCACTCGCCGTGGATGTCGAACTCCGCGTACGCCTCGAGCGGGAAGATGTAGTCCACGCGGCCGAGCGCCAGGTCGCGGTCGGTGAAGCGGCCCACCTCGTAGCCCATCAGCCCGGCGTCGCCGCCGAGCCGCGCCCAGTCGGGCAGCAGCAGCACGCCGCCGCCGCGGCCGGTCTCGAGGTGCGAGAGCCGCCCCGAGAACCGCAGCGTGCGCGGGTCGCGCATGAACGACACGTTGGTCTGGGCCGCCAGCGTCACGCGCGTCGACGGCAGCGCGCCCACCTTGCCGGACGACAGCGCCAGCGCCTCGATCGGCCGGTCGAGCCGGTCCGCCGACAGCTCGAGCAGGCTGCCGTGCGCGTAGTGCGGCACGCCGCCGCGGCCGTCCCAGCGCAGCACGCCGCCCCAGCGCAGCTGGTCCGCGCGCAGGTCGCGCTGGTCCGCGAACGACGGGTACAACTGATCGAACGACGGCGTCGCGGATTCGTGGCCGCGTCGGATCACCGTGGTGCGCGAGCCGAGCCACGTCTCCGCGCGGAACCCGTGGTTCTCGAGCCGTCCGGCGCGCAGCACGGTGGTGTCGCGGCGGGTGACGGCGTGCATGGCGGGCCACGCCACCACCACGCGCGCCTCGGCGCGCTGCATGGCGTAGTCGCTGCGCGCGTTCGGGTCGGTCGCCAGGCCGCGGCCGAAGAACTGGTCCTGTGGCCGCCAGTCGTGCTGCAACTCGGCGCCGAACATGCTCTTGAACAGCAGCAGGCGCGCGTTCTCGTAGCGCAGCGTGCTGGCCGAGAAATCGAGCCGCATCCAGTGGGCGGGCGGTATCGGCGGAAGCCCGATGTGGCCGCCGAACCCGGTGCGATCGCCGAGGCTCGCGGCGCCGATCGCGATGCCGTTCGAGCCCTTGGGCGCGGGCGGCGTGCCGTAGCGCAGGACCCCGGCGTCCTCGAGCTTGAGCAGCCCGGCGTCGATTCCCATGCCGAGCGCCGAGATCGGCAGCGTCACGACGCGCCCCGGGAAGTCGAGCACGTGCTCCCACAGCCGGCGCCGCGGCGCCGGCTGTGGCGGATTCCACGGCGGGGCGGTGCTGGGCGCGAGCTCGGGATCGCGATCCTGCGTCGCGCCGTCCGTGTCGGGCGCGGCGTTCGCAGCCGCAACGCGCAACGGCGCGTCGCCTGCGCGCGCCGGGGCCGATGGCGCGGGCGGGACCGCGCGCGCATCGTGCGGGAGCGCCGCCACGAGCAGCGCGGCGGCGACGCACGCGGTGCGCGCGAGCGCGGTGACACGAATCGGGATTCCAGGGCGTGGGATGGGCATGGTTGAGTCCGTGGTAGCCCTTGGGATGAGTTCGGGCGTCCAAAAGACTGAACCGTACCCACGAGCACCGCGCGCGAACGCGTCGTGGCCCGCCTCGCCCCGGAGACGCACGTCCACGTCATGTCCCATCCGCTGGCCAGACGCCTGCAGCTCGGCACCGACGAGTGGCGCCACGCCGTCACCCTCGGCGGCATCCTGTTCTCGATCACGAGCTCGTACACGCTGACCAAGACGGCGCGCGATGCGATGTTCCTCGCGCACCTGCCCGCCACCGAGCTGCCGCTCGTCTATCTCGGCGCCGGCGTGCTGACGCTGCTCGCGTCGCTGGTGTTCGCGCGCGCCACGCGCCACGTGGCGACGTGGCAGACGCTGGCCGGCACCGCGGGCGTGGCGGCCGTGTCGCTGGTCGTGTTCGCGTGGGCGTTCGTGATCGGCGGCGCGTGGGTGCCGGTGGTGTTCTACCTGTGGGTCAACCTGTACGGCCTGATGCTCACATCGCAGTTCTGGAACTTCACCAACAGCATCTCCGACCCGGGCGAGGCCAAGCGCATCTTCGGCATCGTCGGCGGGCTCGGCATCCTGGGTGGACTCGTGGGCGGTATCGCCGCGGCGCGGCTCGGCACCCGCGCGGGACTGCCGGCGCTGCTGGTGATGGCGGCGGTGCTGGTGGCGCTCACGGTGCCGGCGGTGTGGGTGGGCGTGCGGCGCGGCGCGGTGGCGGGGTCGGAGCCGCCGCCGGGGGAGTCCGGGCGCTCGCCGTTCCGCGCCGACTACGTGCGCTGGCTCGCGCTCGCCGCGCTGTGCTCGGTGCTCGTCACCGGGCTGCTCGACTACCAGCTCAAGGTCGAGATCCAGCAGCGCTATCCCACGTCCGCGTCGCTGGCGCGGTTCTTCGGGCTGTTCTACACGGTGACCAACACCGTCGCGCTCGTGTTCCAGCTGGTGGGCACGCGCTGGTCGCTCGAGCGGCTCGGCGCCGGCTGGTCGGCGGCCGTGCTGCCGGCCGGCCTCGGGGCGGGCGCGCTCGCCACGCTGACGAGCCCCGGAATCGGCGCGGTGGTGGGCACCCGGCTGTGGGACCAGGTGATGCGCCTGTCGCTCAACCGCTCGGCGGTCGAGCTGTTCTACTTCCCCCTCGAGCCGGGGCTCCGGCGCCGCGCCAAGGCGATGATCGACGCCGGGCTCGAGCGCATCGGCGACGCGCTGTCGGGCGTGCTGATCCTGGTGCTCGGCGTCACGATCGGCGCCGGCACGTGGAGCGTGGCCCTGGTGGTGACGGCGCTCGTCATCATCTGGCTCGCGGCGTGGTTCCGCATCCGCCGCGGCTACGTCGACGAGCTGGGACGCAATCTGCGGCGCATGAACCTCGATCCCGCCGCCGAGCCGCTGCCGCTGCGCGAGGCCGCGGTGCGCGGCGCCACCACGCGGCTGCTGGCGAGCCCGTGGGAGCGCGTGGTGCTGCACGGCATGGAGGTGCTGGCGGACGCCGACCTGCGCGCGCTGCGCCAGCAGCTCCCGCGGCTGTTGTCGCATCCGTCGCCCGAGGTGCGGGCGCGCGCGCTGGCGCTGGCCGCGGCCCACTGGCCCGAGCGCGCCGAGGCGCACCTCGCCGCGCAGCTCGCCGATCCCGATCCGCGGGTGCGGCTGGCCGCGCTGGCCGTGCGCGCGGAACTCGACCCCTCGATCGGGCTCGAGGCGTTCGCGCCGTACCTGGACGCGCCCGATCCGCGCGTGCGGGCCGAGGCGCTGCGCGCCGCGAT
>DASSIN010000117.1:0-9660 GCA_035691845.1 Candidatus Eiseniibacteriota bacterium
GCTGCCCGCGCGCGGTGCGCTGCCCGCGCTCGTGCGCCACGACCTCAAGCTGTTCGCGCGCGACTGGACGGTGCTCGGCGACATCGTCACCGCCGCCGCGCTGTGGACGCTGCTGCCGCTCGTCGGCGCGCCGCTCCATCCGATGCCCGCGGCCCAACTCGCGCGCGTGATGCTGCTCGCGCTGACGGTGGGACTCGGCTACGAGGTGGCCGCGCGCGCGATCCCGTTCGAACGCCGCGCGCTTGTCTGGAGCCGGCTCGCGCCGCAGGGCGCCGGGCGCTGGCTCGCGGGCAAGCTGCTGTCCACGGGCGCGATCTCGCTGCCGATCGTGGCGCTGGCCGCGGCGGCGATGGCGTTGGCGATCCCGCTGCCGGCGCGCGAGTGGCTCGCGGCCGCGGCGCTGGTGGTGCCGGCGCTCGGGTTCTCGCTGGCGCTCGGGGTGTGGACCGGCGCCGCGTTCGGCGATCCGCAGTGGACCAACCCGCGCGCCATGCTCACGCTCGGCGGGCGCCTCGTCGCCTCGCTCGTGCTGCTCGCCCAGGCCGGCGGCTGGCTCGCGGTGTCGGCCGCGATCCGCGCTGGAACGCTGCAACTTCCGTACGCCCAATGGTGGGCGCCCGCGGTGCTGGCGCTGGTCCTTTCGATGGTGCCCATCCGTGCCACCGCGGCACGCCTCGCCGGGCGTGAGTGGTCCTACTAAACATTGCGGCACAAGGAGTCCGGCGCGTTGTTTACGTCTTGAAATCACCCCTGTGCCGCCTATAATGCGCGCACCCTGAAATGGGCGAACGCCCCCGATTCAAGGTGCTCGCAATTCGGCGGAGTTGCGCACCGGGACCGGACACGCGGCCAGGGCCCCCGCGCCGCAGTGGATTGGCCATTCGCTCACGGTCCGGTCGCACCACACGCTTCGTTGGACGGCGTGGTGCCGTCTCTCCTATCTGTTTCGCATCGCGTGGCACTTCGAGGAGGTGGCCGATGAAGCGTAGGACTTTGCTACTCCTTCTCACCGCAGCGCTGGCTTTCGCGGTTCCTGCGCGCGCCGACGTGTTCCTGCTCGGATTCACCGGGTTCGACTTCGAGAATCCGAATCTGGTCGGGGCGCCGGGCGACGGCTCGTCCGCCAACTACCTGAACCCGTCTCCGCCGGCCCCGCCCCCGGGCGAGGGCTACGAGATGGTCGGATTCGTGACCTCGTTCAACCCGACGCTGTTCTACGCCGACACGACCGTGAACGAGTACACGATCGACCTGTTCGGCCTGACCGCGTCGCTCAAGGCGTACACGCCGCCGGTGCTGGACGTGCTGTGCAATCCCGGACGCGTCCGCTATTTCGAGGACGCGAAGTCGGGCGGCACGCATGGCGACTACGGCACGTTCCCGCCCAATGCGACCGCGCCGAGCACGTTCGACGACGGCACCCTGGCGCTGGGAGGCGGGGTGAGCAACTTCGAGCTCGAGTACGATTACAGCACCAACCAGGGTGACTTCGTCGGCAACGTGAACCTGGACGAAGGCGCCTATCTGTTCTACGTCCCGGTCAGCCAGCGCAATGGCTGGATCCTGGGCGGCCTGTCCGGCAACGAGCACGAGCTGGCCGGCCCGCCCAACCCGAACATTCCCGCGGGCTACAACCACCAGGTGAGCGGCCAGTGCAACCGGCCGGACGCGACGCCTGCTCATTCGGCCACCTGGGGCGCCATCAAGGCCCTCTACCGCTAACCCGGCAACGGAATCGTGGAGGTCACGATGAAGAGGACGATCGGGGTGGCGGCGCTGCTGGGGCTACTGGCCGCTGGCGCTTTCGCCTCCAACGCTTCGGCCCAGTGCGGCACGCTGGGCTCGGGGCTGCTGATCAGCTTCAACAACAACGACGTGTTCGCATACGAGACGGCCTACGACAATGGCCTGAACATCTCGTCGCCCGGCAGCCAGCTGACGGTGGTCGGGTTCGTCAACCTGTTCTGCGCTCCGCTGGCGGATCAGGACGCGACCGATCCCTCCAAGGAGTACACGTTCATCTGGAACGCGACGTCCGCCGGCACGGTCGGACCTTCGCCGTTCGGGATCAGCGGCTCCAAGTGGGACACCGACTACAACGGCGGCTCGTTCACGATCTACATGGGCTCCCCGCGCAACGCGCCCACCGCGGCGACGCTGCCGCCGAGCCCCCCGAACGCGACCGTTCCGCTGACGTTCACCGACGGCACGGCGATCCTGACGGGCACGTTCAACAACCCGCTGCACGTCACCGTCACCAAGGGCAGCACCGGCAACTACTCCGGCAGCTTCAGCGGCACCTATCAGTTCACGGGCGGCACGCTGTTCGGTCGCGTCGGCACGTCGACCAGCAACGTGAACGGCCTGTGGTGCCCGGCCGGCAGCGGCAGCGGCCACTGCACGATGCCGGCAGGTTACAGCGCGCACCCGAACGGCAAGTGGGATTCGCCGGCCAGCACGCCCGCGAACGTCACGACGTGGGGATCGATTCAGGCGCTGTACCGGTAGGCGAAGCAGTTCCCGTGGCGGCCACCGTCTCGCGACGGTGGCCGTCGCGTTTCGCGCCGCGCGCGCCGCGGGGGTTCGATCGATGAAGCTCGCCGCGCTCGTTCCCGATCTGTTCTTCGCCACCCGAATCGCCGAGGCGGCGCGGAGCGCCGGGGCGCCCCTCACCGCGCTCCAAGGCGACCTCGCCGCGATGCTCGCGACGCTGCGCCGCGACCCGCCGGACGTCGTCGTGCTCGACCTCACGGCCCCCATTGCCCTCGCGCTCGCCCGCGCCGTCCGCGCCGACCCCGCGCTCGCAGGCGCTCGCCTGGTCGGCTTCTACGCCCACGTCGACGAGCCCACCCGCGCCGCCGCGCTGGAAGCCGGCGTGCACGACGTGCTCCCCAAGTCCGCCTTCACCCGCCGATTGCCGGAGCTGCTCTCGGGCGCGTGGCGCGCCGGCGGGAAGTCGTTCCCCGGCGAATGATGACGCGCCGGGAGCCATGACGGCGGAGGCGCGTCATCACTTCAGCGCAGCGGAGGCAGGATGCCGTAGCGGAGCGGCCGGGGAAGGAGCATCCCGCCGGCACGCCACCCCCGATCCGAGTCTCGTTTTCACGGCTCTGCCGCATCGGCCTTATACTCGTCCGCCGATTCCCCACGCAGGAGATCCCGTGACCGATCCCGTCTCGAAGGACAGCCTTGCCGCCGATGGTCGCACGCACAGAACCCGTATTTCGTGCCCCGGCTGCGGCCGCAACGACTACGTCGAGTGGCCTGCCGGGCGCGACACCTATCCGTGGAAGTGCTTCAACTGCCACAAGTCGTTCGACCTGCATCGCCCGCGCGGGCACTGACCGCCGTGCGCAGCCTTCCCGTGGCCGGATTCCGCCACCCGTGAGCGCCGCCGCGCCCCGCCCCGCCACCACCCTGCGCGTCAGCGAGGTGTTCCTGTCGCTGCAGGGCGAGGGCCCCTCGGCCGGCACGCCCGCCCACTTCGTGCGCCTGCAGGGCTGTGACGTGGGCTGCACGTGGTGCGACACGAAGTACGCCTGGGATGCCGCCGGCGGGCGCGGCGTCGAGCTGGCGGCGCTGTGGGACGAGGCGCATGCGCTCGGGCGCGCGCCACTCGTCGTCATCACCGGCGGCGAGCCGCTCCAGCATCCGGAGTTCGCCGCCGTGCTCGAGCTGGCGCTCGAACGCTGGCCGCGCGTCGAGGTGGAGACGAGCGGAATCCTGCCGCCGCCCTGCTCGCACGAGCGGCTGGCGTGGAACGTGTCGCCCAAGCTGCCGGCGGCGGGCGGCCGCTGGCAGGAGACGTGGCGGCACGCGGCGGCGTGGGTGGCCGAGCCGCGTGCCATGTTCAAGCTCGTGATGGCGGACGACGCCGATCTGGCCGAGGCGCGCGCGCGGATGGCGACGGCCGGCATTCCGCGCGGCCGCGCCATGTACATGCCCCAAGGGCTGACCGACGCCGACATCGCGCGGCGCGCGGCGTGGCTCGCGCCCGCGTGCATCGCGGACGGCGTGCGGCTGTCGCCGCGGCTGCACGTGTGGCTGTGGGGCGCGCGGCGCGGCGTATGAGCGCGGGACGGCCGGAGCGGCGGAACGCGATCGGCGCCTCGCGCGCGGTGGTGCTGCTGTCGGGCGGGCTCGATTCAGCCACGTGCCTGGCGTGGGCGCAGCGCCGCGGGTTCGAGTGCGTGACGCTGGCCGTGGACTACGGCCAGCGCCACGGAGTCGAGCTCGGGGCCGCGAGGCGCGTGAGCACGGCGCTGGGCGCCCGCGAGCACCGCGAGGTGCGCGTGGACCTGCGCGCGATCGGCGGTTCGGCGCTGACCGACGCGATCGAGGTGCCCAAGGACCGTCCGCCGGCGGATGCCTCGGGGATTCCGGTCACCTACGTGCCCGCGCGCAACACCGTGTTCCTGGCGCTGGCGCTGGGGCTCGCCGAGACGCTCGGCGCGCACGACCTCGTCGCCGGCATGAACGCGGTGGACTATTCCGGCTATCCCGACTGCCGGCCCGAGTTCGTGCGCGCGTTCGAGCAGGTGGCGCGACTCGGCACGAAAATGGGGGTCCAAGGCGCGCCGATCGCGATCCACACGCCGCTGATGAGCCTGGACAAGGCCGGCATCGTCCGGCTCGGCGTCTCGCTCGGCGTGGACTATTCGCTCACGCACTCGTGCTACGACCCCGACGCCGAGGGGCTGGCGTGCGGTCGCTGCGACGCATGCCGGATCCGGGCCGCGGGGTTCGCCGCCGCCGGCGTGCCGGACCCCACCCGTTACGCCGGCGCGCCCGCGCCGGGGGCGTGACGTGCGCGTCGAACTCACCAAGGCCTACGGATTCGAGGCCGCCCACCGGCTGCCGATGGTGCCCGCGGGCCACAAGTGCGCGCGGATGCACGGCCACTCGTTCGGGATCGAGGTGACGGTGGCGGGCGAGGTGGACGAGCGCCTGGGCTGGCTCGTGGACTTCGGCGACATCACCGCCGTGGTCGAGCCGCTGCTCCGCCGGGAGCTGGATCATCGGACGCTGAACGAGGTTCCGGGACTTGAAAACCCGACCTCGGAACTGCTTAGCCTGTGGCTGTGGCGACGGCTTTCGCCCGCACTCCCGGGCCTGTCGGCGATCACCGTGCGGGAGACGTGCACCGCGCGGTGCACGTACCGGGGTGACGTTGGCGTAGACTCGGGCCGATAACGGTGGAACGGACACCCGGGTTCGCCGGAGCGCGAATCGGGTTGCACCGTCGCACGGTGGCAGGCGATCCAATGATTCACGGTCCGGCGGCGAGGGTCGCCGGCGTGCGAGGAGCGTCGGAAGTGGCGAGGGAACAGCCATGAGAGTGTTCGTCACGGGGGCGAGCGGGTATCTCGGCAGCGCGATCGCGGCGCGCATCGCGCGCGCGGGCCACGAGGTGTTCGGACTCACGCGTCACGAGGCGCACGCGGCGCCGATCGCGGCCGCGGGCGTGCATCCGGTGGTCGGCGACGTCGACCAGCCGGAGCCGTTCCTCGCGACGCTGCGCAACGCCGACGCCGTCGTGCACGTGGCGATCGCGGAGCACGACGCCGACCAGCACGACCTGAAGGCGCTGTCGGCGATCCGCGACGCGGCGCTCGACGGCCGCGTGCGGCGCGTGCTGTACACCAGCAACCTGTGGGTGTACGGCGACACCGGCCAGCAGGTGGTGGACGAGGACACGCCGTTGAACCCGGTCCAGCTCGTGAAGTGGCGCTCGGCGCACGAGGAGTTCGCGCTCGACCTGGTGGACCACGAGGTGGACGTGGTCGTGTTCCGGCCCGGGATCGCCTACGGCGAGTTCCGTGGCATCGTGGGTGCGATGTTCGCGATGGCGCGCGACGAGGGCGAGGTGCGGTGGCCGGGCCCGGGCGACAACGCGTGGGCGCTCGTGCACCGCGATGACATCGCCGAGGCCTACCGGCTGGCGCTGGAATACGCCCGCGGCGGCGAGCGCTACATCCTCGCGGACGAGAGCGCCGTCACCGCCCGGCAGGTGGCCGAGGCCGTGGCGCGTGCGGCCAACGTGCCGGCGCGCGCGTGGGAGCGCGCGGAGGTGGTGGCGACCCTCGGCGCGTTCGGCGAGGCGCTGATGACGAGCACGCGCGCCTCCGCGGCGCGCGCGCGCCGCGAGCTGGGCTGGACGCCGCGCCACCGGCAGTTCGTCGACGAGGTCGACCTGCTGTGGCGGGAGTGGCAGGAGTCCAGGCAACCGGTTGCCTGAACCGGCCGCCGAGCGCGGGGCATCTGCTGCGTTGCTCGGTCGAAGTTGTCCTCGACGTATCGTTCGATACGTCTGCGGGAACTTCTCCCTCGCGCCTGGCATCTGCCCCACGCTCGGCGGCCTTACGCTTCTGAACCCTGGCGGGCGTTGGCGCGCCATGAATCGGGCGGGCTAGCATCGCGGGCATGCGGTTCTCCCGTGCGGCCGTGCTCGTCACGGCCGTTGTCGTGCTGGGCGCGCTCGCGCTCCTGCTCGGGCCGCGGCTGGCGGGCTCGCTGGCGGCGGCGCGGCTGCGCCATGCGGCGGCCGAGCGCGGGCTCGATGCGCACTGGCGCTCGCTCGGCATCACGGCGGGCGGCCGGCTGCGGATCGCGGGCCTCACGCTCACGCGCGCGCCGGGCGACACCGTGCTCGCCGCCGACTCGCTCGGCGTCACGCTCGATCGCGTCGCGCTGCTGACGCTGCGCGTCGCGCCCGCGGCGGTCACGCTCGCGCACGCGCGCATCCGGCTGCGCGGCACGGCGCCGGCCGTTGACACGCTCGCCGACGAGGAGGCGGTCGCGCCGTCGCGCGGGCGCGCGGAGCGGCTGCGGTCAGTCGCCGACGGGATCGTGCGCACGCTGCTGCTGCCCGCGCGCCAGATGCCGGCCGTGGCGCTGCGCGACGTGCAGATGTCGTCCGCCGGCTCGGACGAAACCGCGCCCCGGACCGTGCGGCTCCAGTGGCTCGAGCTCGAGCCCCATGCGGGCGGCGTGTGGCTGTCGGGCGCCGGCGTGATCGCCTCGGAGCAGGAGATTCCGTTCTGGATCGGCGCGCGCTACGGCGCCGACGACCGCCTGCGCGGCGGCGCGTCGTTCGCGCTGCCGGACTCGGTCACGGGCGCGGACACGCTGCGCGTGAGCGTGGACGGCCGCCTGCACCAGGACCGGCGCGCGCGGCGGCTGCGGCTGCAGGGCACGGTGTGGATCGGGCGGCTGCCGATCACGGTCGGCGGAGAGCTGGCCGAGCAGGGACCGGCCGCGCAGGTGGCGCTCGCGGCCGACAATCTGACGGCGCCCGCCATCCTCGCCAGCGTGCCGCGCGCCGTGCTCGGGCCGCTGACCGGGCTGGCGGTGACCGGCAGCTTCGACTGGCGGCTGACGGTGGCGCTCGATCTCGCGCATCCGGACAGCGTGGACTTCGACGCCGCCGTGATCCCGCACGGGCTGGCGCTCGACCCCGCGCACTCGAGTCTCGACCTGCTCGCGCTGCACGGCCCGTTCGAGGCGGCGATCCACCTGCCGCACGACCGCATCGTGCACCGCGAGCTGTCGGACGCCAATCCGTGCTACCGCCCGCTGGATCGCATCGATCCCAGGCTCGTGTACGCGGTGGTCACCAACGAGGACGGCGGGTTCTTCCGGCATCGCGGCTTCAACGTGGAGGCCATCAAGAACGCCACCGCCGAGAACCTGAAGGCCGGCGGCTACCGGCGCGGCGCCGGCACCATCACCATGCAGCTCGCGCGCAACCTGTGGCTCGGCCATCGTCGCACTCTGTCGCGCAAGGCCCAGGAGGTGGTGCTGGCGTGGGTGCTCGAGCACCTGACCGGGCTGTCGAAGGAGCGGCTGCTCGAGATCTATCTCAACATCATCGAGTGGGGCCCCGACGTGCATGGGGCGTGCGAGGCCACGCGCTTCTACTTCGACGAGGATCCGTCGGCCGTGAGCGTCGACGAGGCGCTGTTCCTCACCACGCTCGTGCCTTCGCCCGGGCGGTGGCGCGGGCGGTTCGCGCCCGACGGCTCGCTGCGTCGCTGGACGCGGGCGCAGATGCACTTCATCGGCCGCGCCATGACCTACCGCGGCTGGCTCGATCCGGCGGTGCTGCCGCCCACCGACTCCATGCGCGTGACGGTGCGCGGCCCGGCGCGCGCGTTCCTGCCGCACCCGGCCGGCCCGCCGTCCGCCCCGGCCGACACCGCCGCGGCCGGCGTGCAGGCGCTGGCCCCGACGCCGCCGCGCTGACCGTCCGCGCGTGGGCGACCGCCATTGACACGGGCGCGCGGCTCTCGTAGCGTTGTCCTCCTCATGGCGTACGTGTCCCGGCATCATCGCGTGCATCACCACGGCCCGACGGGCCGGGGCGCGCGCATGCATGCCGGTACGCTCGACTAGACCGGCGCCCACGCGAGTCCCGCGGCCCGTCCTTCATCGGACGGGCCGTTTTCGTTTTGTCCCGAACCCGGAGTGGCCATGCTGAAGATCGCGCTTCCCAACAAGGGGCGGCTCGCCGACGAAACGCGCGAGCTGTTCGACGACGCCGGCCTCGAGGTGCGCGTGCGCGGCGGCGACCGCGCGCTCACCGCCAGCCTGGGCGGCGCGTTCGAGGCGCTGTTCGTGCGCGCGCAGGACATCCCCGAATTCGTCGCCGATGGCGCCGCCGACGCGGGCGTCACCGGCTGGGATCTGGTGTGCGAGTCGGGCCGCGCGCTCGAGACGCGGCTGGACCTCGGGTTCGGGCGCTGCCGGCTGGTGGTGGCGGCGCGCGAGGAACGCGCCGCCGCGGCGCTGGAGTCGTGGACCGGCGCGCGCGTGGCCACGCCGTTCCCGCGGCTGGCGCGCGAGTTCTTCGCGGCGCGCGCGATCGCGGTCGAGGTGGTGCCGGTGAGCGGGGCGGCCGAGGCGGCGCCGCACCTGGGGATCGCCGACGTGGTGGTGGACCTGACCTCCACCGGCTCGACGCTGCGCGTCAACGGGCTGCGCGAGGTGGCGACGGTGATGGACTCGACCGCGCGGCTGATCGCCTCGCCGGCACTCGCGCCCGGGCAGCTGGCGGCGTTCGGCGAGCTGACGGCGGCGCTCGATTCGGTGCTGTGTGCGCGGGACAAACGCTACGTGATGGCGAACGTGCCGCGCGCCGAGCTCGAGCGCGTGCGCCAGGTCGTGCCCGGGCTCGACGGCCCGACGGTGGTGGACGTGCTCGACGGCGGCGCGCTGGTGGCGGTGCACGCGGTGGTGCCGGCGGCCGGGATCGGGCGCGTGGTCGCGGCGCTCAAGGCGCTCGGCGCGCGCGGCATCCTCGTCACCCGCATCGAGCGGCTGGTGCCGTGAGCGAAGCGAACCATCCGATGAGCGAAGCGAACCATCCGGTGAGCGAAGCGAACGATCCGATGAGCGATCCGATGAGTGCGCCCGTATCGGTGACGCCGTTCGTGCTCGCGGCGCTCGATGCGCTCGATCCCGCCACGCGCGCGCGGCTGCAGGACCGGAGCGACGCCGTGTCGCCCGGGGTCGTCGCGCGCGTGCGCGACATCCTGGCGCGCGTGCGCGCCGAAGGCGATGCCGCGCTGCGCGCGCTCACCCTGGAGCTGGACGGCGTCGCGCTCGAATCGCTCGAGGTGCCGCGCGCCGGGATCGCCGCGGCCGCGGACCGCGTGGGCG
>DASSIN010000118.1:0-4557 GCA_035691845.1 Candidatus Eiseniibacteriota bacterium
GGCGGCCGCCACGTCCAGCGCCCGCGCGCGGCGCGTGGCCGGATCGACGGGCGGCGGACCCGCGCGGCGCCAGCCCTCGGCCCACGCCGCCACCAGGAAGAACGCGTTCTCGCCGCAGATCCCGACCACCATGATCGCGCCGACGAAGCTCGCGATGTTGAACGTGGCGCCGCCCACGTGCAGCAGCGCGAACACGCCCGCCAGCGACGCCGCCGCCAGCGCCAGCACCGAGCCCGCCACGCGCCACGACCGGAACCACACCAGCAGCACCAGCAGCACCGCGAACGCGGCGGCCAGCAGCACGGCGGTGAGCGCGCGGAACGAGGACTGCTGCTCGGCGTACAGCCCGGCGTAGCGCACGGACATGCCGGGCGCACCCGGCAGGTCGCGCGCGATCGTGCGCCGGACGTCGCGCATCGCCGAGCCCAGATCGCGGCCCGACAGCCGGCCGGTGACCGCGACCATGGTGCGGCCGTCGTCGCGCGTGATCTCGGTCTCGCCCGGCGTCACCTGCACCGCCGCCACCGCGGACAGCGGCTGCCAGCGGCCGGGCGCGGTCTCGACCGGGAGCGCGGCCACCGCCAGCGGGTCGGAGGGGCGCGGCGCGGGGCCGAGCCGCACGCGCACCGGCCACACGTGCGCGAGCCCGCGCGGAATCTCGCCCGCCTCGATTCCCTGCAGCCACGGCGACACCCGCGTCGCCAGCTCGTCGCTGCCGAGCCCGAGCCGCTGCGCCTGCTGGTTCGGCACCAGGTTCAGGTTCGGCCCGCTGACGTTGACGCCGGAGCGAACGTCCACCACGCCCTTCACCTTGTCGAGCATGGCGCTCGCGAGCTGCGCGCGCTGCTCCAGCACCGGGCGGTCCTCGCCCAGCAGCCGCACCTCGATCGGCTCGGGGCTGGTGGTGAGATCGCCGATCACGTCCTCGACCAGCTGTCCGAACTCGAGGTCCAGCGCCGGCTCCAGCCGGCCGATCCGCTGGCGTAGATCGTCCGCCACCTCGTCCGAGCTGCGGCGGTGGCCGCTGTTCAGGCGGATGACGTAGTCGCCGCGATTGGGCTCGGTGATGAAGAACCCGAGCTGATCGCCGGTGCGCCGCGACCACGCCAGCACGTCCGGCAGCGAGCGGATCACCCGCTCCACCTGCTGCAGCATCCGGTCGGTCTCGGCCGCCGACAGCCCGGGCGGGGCGACGTAGTCCATGATGATGGCGCCCTCGTCCATCTCCGGCAGGAACCCCGAGCCGAGCGTCGCGCGCAGCGGCACGATCGCGGCGACGAGCAGCGCCACGGCGAGCCACGCGAACCCCGGATGGGGCACGGCGCGACCCAGCGCATCGGACAGCCGCGCGCGCCACGCCGCGAACCCGCGCCGGGCGGTGCCGGCGCCGTGCGCGGCGCGCCCGCCGGGACCCATCCACGGCAGCACCAGGAAACACAGCAGCAGCGAGCTCGTGAGCATCAGCGTCATGGACAGCGCCAGCACGCGGAAGAACGCGCCGGTGACGCCGCCGAGCCAGATGAACGGCACCAGGATCGCGATCGTGCACAGGCTCGAGCCCACCATGGTGGAGGAGATCTCGGCCATCGCCGCGCGCGGCGGCACCGGCGGATCGGCCGCGGCGCGATGGGCGAGGTGCTCGATCACCACGATCGCGTCGTCGAGCACGAGCCCGACCGCGGCGGCGATGCCGCCCAGCGTCATCATGTTCAGCGACTGGTGTGCGAGCGCGAGCCCGCAGATCGTGAACGCCATGCTGCCGGGCAGCACCACCGCGCCGGCGAGCCCCAGCCGCCAGCTCCCCAGGAACAGCGCCAGGATCACGATCGCCATCAGCGCGCCCACCAGCAGGCTGTCGCGCACGCTGCCCACCGAGGCGCGCACCAGGTCGGACTGGTCGTAGAACGTCTGCAGCGCGACGTCGGGCGGCACCGGCTTCGACGTGAGCCAGCGACGGACCGCGTTCGACAGCTCGAGGATGCTGGCGTCCGGCCGGCGCAGCACGTTGACCAGCACCGCAGGGCCCTCGCCCGCGGCGTAGCGCGTGAACTGCGGCACCTCACCCAGCGCGATGGTGCCGAGCCGCGCCAGCGGCACGGTGCGCCCGCTGTCGAGCGGCACCGGCACGGCGGCGAGCGCGTCCAGCCCCGCGGGGCGCGCGTTGCCGAGCGTGAGGTACAGCTCGCCGTTGGCGTCGAGCAGGCCGGCCGAAGGCAGCGCCTCGGCGGTGGTGATCGCGTCCACCACCTTCTGCAGCCCGAGGTGGCGCGCCGCCAGCGCGCGCGGATCGAGCGTGACGTCCGCCTCCGGCTGCCCGCCGCCCTGCACCACCACCTCGGACACGCCCGGCAGGCGCTGCAGCTCGGGCTGGAGCTGGGTCACGGCCAGATCGCGCAGCTCGACCAGGCTCTTCGTGCGCGAGGTGAGCGAGAACCCGATCACCGGGAAGATTGCGGGGCTCATCTGGCGCGACTCCACGTGCGTGTCGGGCGGCAGATCGCCGCGCACCGATTCGACGCGTGCGTTGATCTGCTGCAGCACGGACGGGATGTCGGCGCGCCAGTCGCAGTCCACCTGGATCTCGCTCGAGCCCCGGCTGGTGGTGGAGCGCACCTCGCGGATGCCGGGCACGCGGCGCAACGCCGTCTCGATCGGCCGCGTCACCGCGCGCACCATCTCCTCGCCCGGGCGCTCGCCGGCGTCGGCGATCACGGTGATGCGCGGGAAGGTGATCTCGGGCAGGATCGAGGCCGGCAGCTTGAGCGCCGTCCACGTGCCGGCGATCACCACCAGCGCGAGCAGCAGCACGATGGCGCGACGCTGATGGGCGACGCGCTCGAGCCAGCCGCTCACGGCGCGGGCCTGACGCGCGCCCCGTCGGGCAGCCCGCGCTGCCCCTGCACCACCACCGGTGCCCCCGCCGGCGGGGCGGGTGCGCGCAGCTCGCGCCAGCCGTCGGCGGACAGCGCGCCCGGCACCACCACGCGCCAGTGCGCGTGCGCGCTAGAGTCCACCACCGCCACGCGGTGCGCGCCCGTGAGGTCGTCCTCGACCAGCGCGGAATCGGGCACGGCCAGGGCGCGCCGCGCGCCGCCGGCCACGATCGTGGCGGTGCCGAACCGGTCGAGCACGGGCGCGCTCGTGCCGGGGGATGCGGCCAGCCACACGAGCACGGTCTGGTCGTCGGGATCGGCGTTGGGCAGCAACCGCAGCACGCGCGCCGTCCGGCGCACGCCGGCCGGGTCGTCCACGATCGTGGCCGGCATGCCGGGTGTGAGCCGCGCGGCGTCGGCGGGGGAGACGTGCGCTTCGAACACGAGCGAACGCCACGCCACGAGCGACACCACCTCGCCCCCCTCGGGCACCCCCGAGCCCGGCTCCGCGCTGCGCGCCTGCACGATGCCCGCCACCGGAGAGACCAGCGGCACCTGGACGCGCTCGCGGCGGGCGAGCCGCGCCGCCTCGGCGGCTTCGCGCCGCTCGTCGCCGCTGCGCGACTCCTGCTCCAGCAACGCCGCGCCGCGCGCCGCCGCCTGCGACTCGCGCGTCACCAGCGTGGCCAGCCGCTGCCCCTCGCGCACCACGTCGCCGCGCCGCACGTCCACCGCCAGCACCGTGCCCGCGAACGGCGCCGCCACGCTCACGCTGCCGCTGGCACGCCAGCTGCCGCTGCCGGTGACCACGTCCTGGAACGCGCGCGAGGTCACACGCGCCTCGTGCACCGGCACCTCGGCGTTGGCGATGTCGCCCTCCGGGGCATCGCCCTCGTCGCCGCCCTTCCTGCCGCAGCCGGCGAGCGCGAGCGGCAGCAGCAGCAGGGCCGCCAGGCGGCGCGCGCGCGGGATCACGGCAGCTCCTCGGCCACGACCCGCGCCAGCCGCAGCTCGAAGCGCGCGTCGGCCAGCTTCTCGCGCGCGTCCTCGACCTGGCGGCCGACGTCCAGCACGTCCAGCAGCGGCGCGTCGCCGCCCGCGTACAGCGCGCGCATGCGCAGCAGATGCTGCCCGGCGCGCGCGACGTTGGCCTGCTCGCGCGCCACGCGCTCGGCGCCCGCGCGCCAGCGTCCGAGCAGGTCGAGCGCGTCGCGGCGGCTGCGCGCGCGCTCGGCCTCCAGCTTGAGCGCCGCCGTCTCGCGCGCGGCCTCGCGCGCCGCCACGCCGTGCGCCAGCGAGGGGTCGAGCACCGGCCGGCGCACGTCCACGCTCACCGACGCGCCCAGATCCCGCCGCAACCGGTCGGCCAGCGTGGCGTTCGGATGCTCGAGCGCGACGTCGGGCGGGATGGCGTGCGTGACGTCCGAGCCCCACAGGCCGGCGTCGGCCGACAGCCCGACCTGCAGGCCGTTCCGGCGGCGCGCCTCCTCGACGTCCACGCCCGCCTGCTGCAGCTCCACCTCGGCGCGCCGCACCGAGGGCCGCGCGGTCGCGGCCGCCAGCACGCGCGCGGAGTCCGCGGCCGACGGCGGCGCGTCCCGCAGCGAGTCGGGGGGCTCGAGCGCGGGCGGGTCCTCCGGCGCGCGGCCGATCCACTCGGCCAGCTCGCGCGCGGCGGCGGCGC
>DASSIN010000119.1:0-17437 GCA_035691845.1 Candidatus Eiseniibacteriota bacterium
GGGCGGCGTGCCGGACGGCGGGGGCCCGCGCGTCGCGCTCGCGCCCGCGGCGCACGCCGCCGCCCTCGCGCTGCTGGCGCGCGCCGGCGTGATCGATCCCGCCGCCACGATCGGGCTGGTGGCGGCCGGCAGCTGGCCCACCAAGACGTGGCCGCCCGCGTACGCAGCCGCGCTGGCGCGGGGACTGATGGCCAACGGCCACCCGGTGCTGCTGCTGGCCGGGCCCGGCGAGCAGCACGTGAGCGAGACGATCACGCGGCTGGCGGCCGGCGTGATCGTGCTGCCGCCGTGCGACGTCGGCACGCTGGCGGCGGTGATCGCGAGCCTGCGCGCGGTCGTGGGCAACGACAGCGGACCGCGGCATCTGGCCGCGGCGTTCGACGTTCCCACGTACGCGTGGTTCGGCCCGACGCACCCCGACACGTGGGCGACGCCGGGGGCACGGCACGCGTGGTGGTGGACGAGCGTGCCGTGCCGCGGCTGCGACCGCACCGCGTGCCCGCACTGGAACTGCATGCCGGAGCTGGAGCCGCGGCAGGCGCTGGCGCGCGTGCGCGCGCACCTGGCGAATTCGCCCGCACGGGCGGGGAGGGACGATGGAGCCGCTGCCGGTCTCCGCGCTCGTGCTGGCGCGTGACGCCTCGGCGCGGCTCGAGCGCCTGCTGCCGGCGCTCGCGTTCTGCCGCGAGCGCGTGGTGGTGGTGGACGCGGCCACGCGCGACGACTCGCGCGCGGTGGCGGAGCGCGCCGGCGCGTGCGTGTTCGAGCGCGCGATGGACGGGCGCGCCGGCGGCGCGCCCGGCTTCGGCGCGCAGCGGCAGTTCGCGCTGGCGCAGTGCCGCGAGCCATGGGTGCTGTGGGTGGACACCGACGAGGCGCTGGACGCGCGCGCCGTGCGGGCGCTGGAGGGCGCGGTGGCGCTCGGGCGTCATGCGGGCTACCGGTTGCTGCGGCGCACGTGGTTCCTCGGCCGGCGCATCGATCACTGCGGCTGGAGCGGCGAGCGCGTGCTGCGGCTGTTCCGCCGCGAGCGCGCGCGCTTCGACGAGGCCGCGGTGCACGAGCAGGTGCGGATCGATGGCATGGTGGGCGATCTCGAAGGCACGCTCGAGCACCACAGCTACGACAGCTGGGCCGAGTGCCGCGCGAAGCTCGTGCACTACGCGGCCGCCGGCGCCGCCGAGGCCCGCCGCCGCGGTCGGCGCGCGGGCCCGCTCGATGTGCTGGTGCGCCCTCCGGCGCGGTTCGCGCGCATGTACGTGCTGCAGGCCGGATTCCTGGATGGCGCGCACGGCGTGGCGGTGTGCGCGCTGGCGGCGGCGCAGGTGCTGTTGAAGTACGCCGAGCTGTGGGCGGAGGAGCGCGCATGATCGTGTGCTTCTTCGGCGCCTGGGATCCCGAATACCCGCGGAACCGCGTGCTGCGCGCCGGGCTCCGGCGCGCCGGCGTCACCGTGACCGAGGCGCGCGTGGCGGAGCACCGCGCGTTCCGCCGCTGGCCCGCGCTCGCGCTCGCGTTCGCGCGCGCGGGGCGCGACGCCGACGTCGTGTTCGTGCCGGAGTTCCGCCACAAGGACGTGCCGCTGGCGCGCGCGCTCGCCGGCCGGCGCCGGCTGGTGTTCGACCCGCTCGTGTCGCGCTGGGACACGCTGGTGCACGACTGGGGGCTGCACCGCGAGGGCGGCCTGCAGGCGCGCTGGAACCGGCGGCTCGACCGCTGGTCGCTCGGACTGGCCGACGTGGTGTGGTGCGACACGTGGGCGCACGGCGAGCTGTACGCGGCGCTGGGCGTGCCGCGCGCGCGGCTGCGGCGCGTGCTGGTGGGCTGCGAGGACGCGTTCTTCGCGGTGGGCCCGCCGCCGCCCGAGGACGTGGTGCGCATCACCTACCTGGGCGGATTCCTGCCGCTGCACGGCGTGTCCGTGATGATCGAAGCGGCGGTGCTGCTCGAGCGCGCATCCGGACTGCCGCCGTGGCGCATGGCGCTGGTCGGACGCGGCATCACCTACGAGGCCGCGCGCGAGCACGTCGCGCGCCTCGGACTCGAGCGCGTGGACCTGCCGGGCGCCACCGCCTACGCCGACTCGCCGCGCGTGCTGGCCGAGTCGCACGTCGTGCTGGGCGCGTTCGGCACCAGCCCGAAGGCCGGGCGCGTGATCCCGCACAAGGTCTACCAGGGGCTCGCCGCCGGGCGCGCCGTGGTGACGGGCGACGGCGCTGGCGTGCGCGAGGTGTTCACCCCCGGCACGCACCTGGAGCTGGTGACGGCGGGCGACGCGCGCGCGCTGGCCGCGACGCTCGAGCGGCTGCTGCGCGACCCGGGGCGGCGCGCGTGCCTCGGCGCCGCCGGCCGGCGTCGCGCGCTCGACGTGGCGAGCCCGATGAAAGTGGGCGAGCAGGCGCGGCTGGCGCTGATGGGCGAGGGCGAGCGGATGCCGGATCGCGGATGAAGGTCGCGCACCTCGACACCGGACGCACGTGGCGCGGCGGGCAGAACCAGGTGCTGCTGCTGGCGCGCGGACTCGCGGCGCGCGGCGTCCAAGTGCGGGTGCTGGCGCCCGAGGGCCCGCTGCTCGAGCGCGCGCGCGCGGCCGGCATCGCGGTCGAGCGCTGGAACGCGCGCGGCGAATGGGACCTGGCCGCGGGCTGGGCGGCGCGTGCGGCGCTGGCGCGGTTCGCGCCCGACGTCGCCCACCTGCACAGCGCCCACGCACACGCGCTCGGGCTGCCGGCGGCGCGGGCCGCGCGCGTGCCGGTGGTGGTGGTGTCGCGGCGCGTGGACTTCGCGGTGGGCGGGAACGCCTTCAGCCGGATGAAGTACGGCTGGCCCGTGGACGCCTACCTGTGCATCAGCCGCGGCGTGATGGCGGCGATGCGGCACGGCGGCGTGCCGGAGGCGAAGCTGCGGCTCGTGCCGAGCGGCGTGCCCGCGCCCGCGCTGCCCGCCCCGCGCGACGACCTGTTCGCCGCGCTCGGCATTCCGGCCTCGGCGCCGGTGGTGGGCACCGTGGCCGCGCTCGCGCCGCACAAGGACCACGCCGACCTGATGCGGGCCGCGCGCCGCGTCGTGGACGCGCGCCCCGAGGTGCGGTTCGTGTGGCTCGGCGAGGGCGAGTGCCGGCCCGCGCTCGAGCGGCTGCGGCGCGAGCTCGGTCTCGAAGCGGTCGTGCACATGCCGGGGTTCCGCGACGACGCGCTGGCGTTCGTGCCGCGCTTCACCGTGTTCGCGCTCGCCTCGTGGCTGGAAGGGCTCGGCACCGCCCTGCTCGATGCGCAATGGCTGGGCGTGCCGGTGGTGGCGACGGCGGTGGGCGGGATTCCCGACGTGGTCGAGGATGGCGTGTCCGGCCGGCTCGTGCCGCCGCGCGATCCCGAGGCGCTGGCGCGCGCGCTGCTCGATGCGCTCGCGCATCCGGAACGGCGCGCGGCGTGGGCGGCGCGAGCGCGCGAGCGCGTGGCCGCGTTCTCCGCGGACGCCATGGTGGACCGAACGCTCGCGGTGTACGAGGAACTGCTCATTCGCAGAACGGCGCACGCACCCTTGCATTGAACGTCACGCTTCTGTGCAGCCCGTGCGCGGCGCGATGCGATTCCGCAACGGTTTCCGCGCGTGCGCGACCGGCGCGCGTGTCCGGCAAACGTGTTCGCTCCGCCCGGCCTGCGCCCGCGTCCAATGATGTGCCGGCCCGCACGGGGTCCGGGTCTTGCATGGGCCCTGCTGCAATCACCCGCGGCCGGCTCGCCCGCCCCCACGGGCCCCTGATTCTTGACCGTGTCCGATGGCCGGGTTACGTTTCGGAAACGTCTTCTCACCCAAGGAGTTGGCTGTGCAGGGAACCTCCGTTCTGGCGTGGATCCAGACCTGGCTGTTGCCGGGGGCCGTGCTGCTCGGCATCGTCATCTTCGTCCACGAGCTCGGCCACTTCCTGGCCGCCAAGGCGCGCGGCGTGCGCGTGCTGCGCTTCTCGCTCGGGTTCGGTCCCGCCCTGTTCTCGTTCCGCCGGGGTGAGACCGAATACCGGATTTCCGTGTTCCCGCTGGGCGGCTACGTCCAGATGGCTGGCGACACGCCGGAAGAGGACGGCCACATGCCGGACCGGCGGGACGAGTTCCTGTCGCATCCGTGGCCGGGCCGCGTGCTGATCGCCGTCGCCGGACCGCTCGCCAACCTGATCACGGCGTTCGCGGTGATGGTGGCCGCGTGCCTGGTCGGGATCTCGAGTCCCGACGCACCGAGCGTGCTCGGGCCGGTGGCGTCCGGCAGCGCCGCGTGGCATGCCGGGCTCCGCCAGGGCGACCGCGTGGTGGCGCTGCAGGGACACCCGGTGCGCACGTTCCAGCAGCTGATCGCCGTGCTGCCGGACGCGAAGTCGCAGGAGACGCTCTCGCTCGAGGTCGAGCGCGCCGGCCACCGCACGCGTATCGAGGTTCCCGCCGCGCGCCGCGACGACGTGCTCAAGGGGCTGCAGCCGGTTCCCGATCCGCCGGTGGTGGGCGCGGTGCAGACCGGGATGCCCGCCTATCAGGCCGGCGTCAAGGAGGGCGACCGCATCCTCGCCGTCAACGGCCGGCCGGTGAACGTGTGGAGCGATCTGCCCGACGCGCTGCACGGCCAGGTGGACCACGACGTCGTGCTCAGCATCCTGCGCAACGGCCAGACGTTCGCGATCACGGTGAAGCCGATCGACGCCGAGGGCAAGCGCGACGGCACCAATGCGCGCATCGGCATCGAGGCGCCGCACCACGGCACCTATGTCCAGCACTACAACCTGCTCGAGTCGCTCGACCTCGGCGCGCGCTCGACGGTCGCGCTGGTCGGCAGCGTGTACGGCGGAATGTGGACCACGCTGATGCGGCCGCTCTACTATCGCCAGTACCTGGGCGGACCGCTGTTCATCGCGCAGGCGGCCAGCGAGCAGGCCAAGCGCGGGGTGGACGCGTTCCTGCAGTTCCTGGCGATGATCAACATCGCCATCATGGCATTCAACCTGCTCCCCATTCCCATGCTCGACGGCGGACACATTTTGCTGGCGCTGGTGCAGGCGGTGCGCGGACACGGCATCTCGGCGCGCGGTTACATGCGGTTCCAGAAGGTGGGACTGGTGGTGATCGGCGCGCTGTTCGTGTTCATCATCTACAACGACCCGCGGCGTCTCATCCAGCGGCACCAGGCCATCGATCGCGCCGTACCCCAGGGGAGGGTGGTTGCCCCTTCGCCACCGTAGTCGGCGCGCCCCGGCGCTCGCCGCCCTGCTGCTGGTGCTGGCGGGCGTGACGGCGGGCGCGGGTGAAGGGGTCGCGCAGGTCAGTTCCTTGAAGGTCGTCCGGCGCGTCCGGCTCCAGGTCGTGCGCGGCAGGATGCACGTCCCGAAGCGCGAAGTGTTCGCCACCATCAAGACGCGCGGCACCGGGAGATGGCCGTGGTCGCAGCGCCCCACGCTGCGGCTCGACTTCGTGCACGCCGACACCAGCAACATCGCGGTGGCGTTCCGGCAGCACGGGTTCCTGGACGTGCAGGTGAGCGACACGATTCTCGCCACCCGCCGGGCCGACGAAGTGGACGTGGTGTTCCGGATCCGCGAGGGCAGCCGCTCCCGCATCGCCACCGTGACGTTCGAGGGCGTGACCGCGATCCCGCCCGCGGCGCTGCGCAAGCCGCTGTACGCGCGGCCCGGCCGCGAGTTCAACCCCGCCTACCTGATCGCCGACACCGCGCTGATCTCGCGCGCGTACCAGAAGAAGGGCTGGCTGCCGGCAATCGAAGGCGGCGCGGCGCGCGACAGTCTCGATCCGCTGCGCATTCACGTCGTCTACATGGTGCACGAGGGGCCGCGCTACCGCATGGGCCAGAGCTACGTCACCACCGTCGGGCAGGTGAAGGTGCCGGACCGGCTGATCCGGCGCGAGCTGCTGCTCGCGCCCGGGCGCTGGTACGACATCACGCGCGTGGAGGACTCGCAGCAGCGGCTGTACGACACCGGGCTGTTCAGCCAGGTGCAGATCTCGCCGCTGCCCGACTCGCTCAACACCACGATGGAGTTCCAGGTGCAGCTGCGCGAGCATCAGCCGCGCTGGCTCGACGCCGGCGTGGGCTCGGGCACCGAGGAGCGGTTCCAGTTCACGGGCGAGTGGGGGCACCGCAATCTGCTGGCGCGCGGGCTGCAGGGCGTGCTCGAGGGGCGCTATGCGATCGACAGCCGCTACCGGTTCCTGCTCGCGCGCGGCCAGGCGTCGCTGATCGAGCCGTGGCTGTTCGGCACCCGCAACCGGTTCCAGACCACGCTGTACATCGAGCGCCACGACTTCCGCAGCACGCCCGACACGGTGGTGTCGAACCCCGGCGACGAGGCGCTGCTGCAGGCCAAGAACGCGCGCGGCGTCAGCTTCCAGGTGCGCCACGACTTCGCGCTGCTCAACTACGTCCAGCTGGTGCAGGACAACACCTTCGTCCAGCAGCGCCAGCAGTTCCTGAAGCCGCTGCCGCAGGCGCTCGAGGACTCGCTCACCGCCATCTTCCAGCCGCGCTACGCCACCCACCGGCTGCAGCTCTCGGGGCAGCGCGATCAGCGCGACAACCCCGTGAACCCCGGGCGTGGATCGCTGCAGAACGCCTCGGCGGACGTGGCCGGCGGGCCGTTCCACGCCGCCACCCACTTCTCCAAGTTCCAGCTCGGCTCGGCCTGGTACACGCCGACGCCCGCGCACGCGGGGTGGGTGATCGCCAGCCACGTGCGGATGGGGCTGATCAAGCCGTTCGGGGAGGCGACGGTCGTCAATCCCGTGCTGCCCGGCGTCGACCCGGACGTGTCGCGCGTCCCGATCGAGGACGTGTTTCGTCTGGGAGGTGTCAATTCCATCCGCGGCTTCAACGAAAACGCCATCCCCACCCAGAACGCGATTCCGATCGCCGGCGAGAACACCAAGGCCGTGCAGTCGTCGGGCGGCCTGGTGATGCTGCTCGCCAACCTCGAGCTGCGGGTGCCGGTGGTCGGGCCGTTCGGGCTGGAAGCCTACGTGGATGCCGGGAATGTCTGGACGCGGCCGGGGTACGTCACGTTGAAGGACTTTTCGTTCGCCTCGCGGTCGTCTGCGGCCGATCCCGGCGGCCTGCGCGTTCACTACGTCTACGGCATCGGTGGTCGCTTCAACCTGCCGTTCGGTCCCCTGCGGCTCGACTACAGCGACGCCGTGGGGGAATCTGTGCCGCAGCGGCTGCAGTTCGCCATCGGACCCGCATTCTGAACCCGACCGGTTCCGTCGTACGCCATGACACCGCACGAGCCTGACATTCCCGACACCGAGCCCCGCCCCGTCGCGGCGCCCGAAGGCGTCGTGGAGCGCGTCGAGGACGAGGTGCGGGAGGTCCACGACCGCATCGAGACCGCGGTCGAGCACGTGCTGCCGCGCCGCGCGCGGATGAGCGCCGGCCGGATCGCGTGGATCATCCTCGCCTCGTTGCTGGGGCTGGTCGCGCTGCTGGTGGGCTCGGGGGTGTGGTACGTGGCCCGGCACAGCGAGTGGGCGGCCGGGCGGCTGACCGCGCTCGTCAACAAGTCGCTGGCCGAGCACTCGAACCTGGTGCTCGAGGTGCGCGACCTGCGCGGCAATCCGTTCAAGGAAGTGACCGTGATCGGCGCCAGCGTGCGGTTCCGTGGCGACGCCGGACCGCCGCTGCTGACCGCGCCCACGATGACGCTGCGCTACGCGCCGTGGGATCTGTGGTTCGGCGCGCGGCGCTCGATCGAGATCGGGGTCGAGCATCCGGTGGTGCGCCTGACGCGCATGAGGAACGGCAGGCTGCGGCTGCCGCGCTGGATCTCGGGCGCCGCCAAACAGGGCCCATCGCGCGAGCTCGAGGTGCTGTTCGCCGTCCACGACGCCGAGGTGCGCATGCCGGACCCGGCCGACGACATCGTGGGCTGGAGCTTTCGCGGCACCGCGCTGTCGGCGGCCACCGATCGGCTGGTGCTGAACCAGATGTCGTGGCAGCACGGTCCGTACGCGAGCGTGCTGCAGCGGCTGCAGGGCTCGATCGTGTCCGGCGACAGCGTGACATTCCACGTCGCCGACCTGACCACCCCGGACCTGCATCTGCGCGCCACCGGAGGCTGGAAGCAGGGCAGCGACGTGCGCAGCGTGCACCTGGAGGTGGACCGCGTGCGGTGGAAGTGGCTGGCGAAGGCGTTCGACAACGACGAGTTCGACGTGAGCGGCGTCGGCGCGTTCGTGGTCGACGCCCGCGGCAATCACGCGTGGGCGGGAACGGCGCACGGCAGCGCCACGTGGGACAGCCTGCCGGCCGTGGCCGACTCGCGCTTCGACTACAAGGACGGGCGCGTGGTGCTCACGCAGCTCCACCTGACCTCGCCGGCCGGCGCCCTGACCGGCACGGTGGACTACGACAGCCAGCATCTGGACATCCGCGGCGACGTCACCCACGGCCATCCCGAGCACTGGCGCGTGATCGGGCTCGACGGCTGGCCCGAAGGGGATCTCAACGGGCGCTTCCACTACGCCTCGGCCAAGCGCAAGCCGGCCGGCTCGCGCTTCGACGCGCGACTCGCCTCGTCGGAGATCGCCGGCTGGCACGGGGACAGCGCATGGGTGTGGGTGAACGCGCCGTCGACCGCCCCCGACACGTTCAGCGTGCGGTTCGATCGTCGCGGCGGCGAGGCGCTGCTCGGCGGCCGGATCGACGACCGCGGCTGGCGCGGGCAGTGGAGCGCGCGCGAGTTCCCGCTCGACGAGTGGCCGGACGGCCGCGCCAGCGGGCTCACCGGCCGGCTCACCCAGGGGAGCGGAACGATCGCCAGCCACGACAGTGCGCTGACCGCGACCGGCGACATGTCGGGCACGGCCACCGACTGGCTGGGAATCCATGCCGCCAGCTGGCATCTGGCGGGCGTGTCGGGGCGGCTGCTGCCGGCGCCCGATCTCGCCATGCCCGACCTGCGGCTGCGCGACCTCACGTTCCTCGGCGTCCACTTCGACAGCGCGGCGGCCGGGCTCCAGGTCGGGGACTCGCAGGCGGCGCTCGAGCACATCGTCGCGCAGGCCGGCGACACCACGCTCGCCACCGCCGGCCGCGCCACGTGGAGAACGGGTGGCTGGGCGGTCGAGCTCGACCGCGCCGAGGCGCGCAGCAGTCAGTTCCACTGGGTGGCGGAGCCTCCGGTGCGCCTGGCGGGCGACGAGACCGGCACCGACTTCCAGCGCTTCGTCGCGCACGACAGCACCGCGCACCTGGCGATTTCCGGGCGCTGGGCGCTGCCGGCCACGGCCGGCCACGCCGGCGGCAGCTACGACTGGGCCGCGCGCGCCGAGGGGCTGAACCTGGCGCGGCTCGGACTGCCGGCGGCGTGGGCGCTGGAAGGCAGTGCCAGCGCCGAGCTGCGCGTCACGGGCAGGAGCGGCGATCCGCGCTGGACGCTGGTCGGCAGCGTGCTGGCGCCGGGCGCGCAGGGCCGGCGCGTGGACAGCGCCTCGGTGGACCTGGAGGGCGCGCGCCGCACGCTGGAGGTGCGCCGGTTCGAGACCCGACTCGGCCGCGGCGGGGTCCACGGCCGGCTGTCGTTTTCGGGGATGGCGGCCGACTGGCCCGACACCCTGACCGGGGACGGCGTGTCGCGCTGGCTGGGCTCGGCCGCCAGCTGGCAGGGCGAGGTGCGCGCCGATTCGCTGCCGCTCGACCGCGTGGTGGCGGTGGTGCCGCAGGCCGAGGGCTGGAGTGGCGTGGCGTCGGGAACGCTCGCGATCGCCGGGCGACCGGCGGCGCCGGAGCTGACGCTCCAGACCACGGCGCAGCCGATCTCCTACGTGGACATCACCGCCGATCGGATCGACGCTTCGGCGCGCTACCATGGCGGATCGCTCGAGGTGACGAAGCTGACGGCGACGCGCGGCGGCATCACCTCGACCGCCAGCGGCGCGATGGCGCTCCAGCTCGCGTGGGGGAGCCCGCCCGGGGTGCCGGACCGGCCGATGCACTGGCGCGTGGATCTCGACCACGCCGACCTCGGACTGCTGGCGGTGTTCGTGCCGCAGATCGGCGAGGCCAGCGGCGCGCTCGAGCTGCACGCCGGGATCGAGGGCACGCCGCGCCACCCCCGGCTCACGGGCGATGCGCACATCCGCGACGGCACGGCCCGGCTCGCCGGGCGCGAGGAGCAGGTCGCGGACCTGAACGCCGATCTCCATTTCGAGGGCGAGAAGGCGGTGCTCGACAAGCTCACCGCGCACCAGCTCATGTACGGCCCCGCCGCGCACGCCACGCGCAAGGGGCTCGTCACCGCATCGGGCACGGTGGACCTGACCGGCATGCAGCTGCGCGACTACCAGTTCAAGCTCGGGCTGCACGACTTCACCGTGACCGAGCAGGGGTTCTACGAGGTCAACTTCGACGCCGATCCGCTCACCGTCACGCGCGGCACGGAGCTCGTGAACGGCCACTCGCTTCCGCACGTCACGGGCCAGGTGGCGGTGCGGCGTGCGGTGGTGCTGTTCGACTTCGCCAACCAGAGCGAGACCTCGATGCTGGCCGCCTCCACCGCGCCGCTGCAGTGGACGTACGCGGTCGGGGTCCGGGCGGCCAGCGGCGTGCACTGGCAGCCGCCGGACGCCGACATCGAGTTCAGCGCCGACCTGACCCTGGAGCAGACGGCGAGGGCGCTCAACATCTTCGGCGACCTGACCGGCATCCGCGGCTACTACGACTTCCTCGGCAACCGGTTCACGATCAGCAAGGCGAACCTGAGCTTCGACAACATCGGCGGCGTGAATCCGCTGATCGACGCCGAGGCCACGACGCGCGTGGTGCCGCTGCAGACCACGGCCACGGTGACCACCGAGAGCACGGTGCCGCACACGGTGACGGTGGACATCACCGGGCGCGCCGACCATCCCAGCATCCAGTTCTCGACCGAGCCCGCCGACTGGGACCAGGCGGTGGTGCTGCGCGAACTCACCGTCGGCCACGTGCTGACCGAGAGCGGGGCGGCCACCGCCTCGTCGCTGCAGGATCCGCTCGACAGCTGGCTGACGCGCAAGATCAACGAGCAGCTCACGCCGCTGCTGTCCACGGCGTTCCTGCAGGACATCGGCCAGCTCCAGCTCCAGCGCGAGCAGGGCGGGCTCGTGTACGGCAAGGGCGACATCTACGCGGTGTGGTCCAAGCAGCTCAACCCGCGGGTGCAGTTGACCGCCCAGCAGCGGGTGCCCGGATTCCAGAACGCGCCGACCACCTATCTGGACACCAACGTGCCCGTCACCTCGGTCGAGCGCAACGTGCAGGCGGAGTACCGGCTGAACCGGTTCTTCTACGTCACGACCGAGCTCGGCCAGCGCCGGACGATCACCAACACCACCGCCAGCACGGCCCCGGATTTCAACGTCAACCTCCACGCCCGCTGGGAGTACTGACCGTCGTGGCGGGTGTACACTCGCATCGCGCCGCCATCGTGAACCCGGAGAGACCATGACGAATGGGCGGTTGCGCCGCGGATCGATCCTGGCGGCGCTGGCGGCGGTCGCGCTCGCGCTCGGCGCCGGGCGAGCCCGGGCGCAGGAATTCGGCCAGAACAAGGTGCAGTACCGGACCTACGACTGGCGCTCGGTCAGCTCGGACCACTTCCAGGTCTACTTCGACAAGGGCCAGGACAGCCTCGGCCTGCGCGTGCTCGACCTGGCCGAGAAGGCGCACGCATTCCTGGCCACGCGCATGGGGCACCCGCTGTCGCACCGCGTGCCGATCATCGTCTACGGCTCGCACAACGATTTCGCCCAGACCAACGTCACGCCCGAGCTGATCGACGAGGCCACCGGCGGGTTCACGGAGCTGCTGCGCAACCGCGTGGTGCTGCCGTTCGCCGGCAGCTACGAGGACCTGCGCCACGTGGTGGTGCACGAGCTCACGCACGCGGTGATGTTCGATCAGCTGTACGGCGGCTCGGCCTCGGCCATGCTCGCGCACCAGACGTTCTTCTCGGTGCCGCTGTGGTTCGCCGAGGGGCTGGCCGAGTACAACTCGCTCGGCATGGAGTCCAACGCCGAGATGTTCCTGCGCGACGGCACGCTCGAGGGCTATCTGCCGCCGCTCGAGTACTCGGGCGGCTACATCGTCTACAAGCAGGGCCAATCGGCGTTGAGCTACCTCGTGGACCGCTACGGCGAGGACCGGCTGCGCGACATCCTGCGCCGCACGCGCCAGATGCACAGCTTCGAGCGCGCGTTCCAGAAGAGCGTCGGCATGACGGTCGGCAAGTTCGACCAGCAGTGGCGCGAGTGGCTCAAGCGCCGCTACTGGCCGACCGTGGCAACGCAGCAGGACCCGGAGCTGTTCGCGCGCCGGCTCACCGACCACCGCCGCGACCAGAGCAGCCTGAACACCGCCCCCGCGGTGTCGCCGCAGGGCGACCGCATCGCGTACTTCTCCGACCGTCGCCAGTACACCGACGCGTACGTGATGTCGGCGTACGACGGCAAGGTGCTGAAGCGCATCATCCGCGGCGAGCGCGACGTGCACTTCGAGTCGATTCCGTTGTTCCGCAGCGCGATCGCGTGGTCGCCCGACGGCGGGCGGCTGGCGCTCACCGCGCACAGCGCCGGGCACGACGTGCTGTACGTGATGTCGTCGCGCACCGGCCGGGTGCAGGCGCGCTACGAGCTGCCGTGCGACGCGCTGCAGTTCCCGGCGTGGTCGCCGGTGGCCGACTCGGTGGTGGTGGTGGGCATCAAGGGCGGGCAGTCGGACCTGTACCTCGTGGACCTCAAGCGCCGCGCGGTGACGCGGCTCACGCACGACACCTGGGACGAGAAGGAGCCGACCTGGACGGTGGACGGGCGCGCGATCACGTTCGCATCGGACCGGCTGGCGCCGGTGGTGCTCGAGCCGGTGCGCAGGCGCGGCGGGTTCGGCTCGTACGCGATCTACGATCTCGACCTGGCCAGCGGCCGGATCTCGCTGCGGCTCGACACCTCCGGCGACGACCACGATCCGGCGTGGTCGCCGGACGGTCGCAAGCTGGCATTCATCACCGACCGCGGTGGCACGCCCAACATCGTGCTGTACGACACCACCGCCCACAGCTTCACCCAGCTGACGCAGGTGTCGGGCGGAGTGTCGAGCGTGTCGTGGTCGCGGCTCGACGACCGGCTGGTGTTCTCGGCCTTCAACCGCGGCGGGTTCGACGTGTTCGCGGTGAAGCAGCCGGTGTCGCTCGATCCCGTGCTGGCGCGGCTGCGACGCGAGACGCCGGGCGCCGTGTTCGACGAGGCCGAGGCGCTGGACGCCCCCGAGGATTCGACCCCGCCCCCGCCCGCGCGCGGCGCGCTGGCCGGCGGCTGGCCCGACACCTTCGCCGTGTCGCACGACACCGTGCGCGTGGCCGCGCAGCGCGACACCGCCCGTGACCGCAGCGCGACCCCGGTGGCGCTGGCGGCGTTGCGCCCCGCGCCGGGCACGGGCCCGTGGGGCGAGGGCCAGAACCGGCCGTTCCCGGTCGTGCCCGACACGCTGCCGTCGCTCCCGGTGCGCGCCCCGCTGGTCGAACGCGGGGGCGAGTTCGCGTTGCCGGACTCCGTGCTCGACCAGAAGCCCAGGACCTATCACCCGAGGCTCACGCCCGACTTCTATGGCGCCGACGTGGCGGCCGCGACCGGGTTCGGGTTCGCCGGCAGCACGCAGCTCAACTTCAGCGACTTCCTCGGCAACCACAACGTGTTCGTGGCCGCCGACCTGTACGGCGGCTCGCTGGAGGAGACCAACGCGCTGCTGCTGTACACGTACCTGCCGCGCCGGGTGGACGTCAGCGTGGGCGCGTTCCACTTCAAGAACTACTACTCCGCCGGCATCACGCCGCTGGGGGAACAGCTCGGCACGCCCGAGCTGTTCTCGGAGCAGACGTTCGGCGGCGTGCTGGGCGGCAGCCTGCCGTTCGACCGCTTCCACCGTGTGGAGCTGGATCTGATCGGCATGGCGGTGGACCGCAAGTTCTTCGTCGAGGACGCGATCGGCAACTTCGATCAGGTCGGCAGGCAGTACCGCTCGGTGGTGTCGCCGACGCTGTCGTGGGTCGGCGACAACGTGCTGTGGGGCGAGTACGGCCCGGTGAACGGCGACCGCTACAACGCCACCTACGGCCCGTCGTTCGCGGTGCTGCCGCACGGTTTGGCGTACCAGACGCTCACGTTCGACGGACGCCGCTACTGGGATCTGACCCACGGCTACACGTGGGCCGAGCGCGTGCTGCTGGGCCGCAGCACGGGGCGCGACGCGCAGACGCTGCAGGTGGGCGGGTTCTCGACCCTGCGCGGCTACGACGCGCACGCGCTCGAGCTGCAGGGCACGCGCATCGCCGTGCTCAACAGCGAGCTGCGGTTCCCGTTCATCCAGCACCTGGGGCTCGTGGGCCCGCTGCCGATCGGCGTGTTCAACCTGCACGGCGTGGTGTTCGGCGACGCCGGCGTGGTGTGGAGCGAAGGCGATCCGGTGCGGCTGTCGCACACCGTGGACGGCAAGCGCCGGCTCGACTTCCTGAAGATCGGCTACGGCACCGGCATCCGCACGTCGGTCGGGTTCGCCATTCTCAAGCTCGACATCGGCTGGAGCACGGATCTGGCGGGCTCCTCGAAGCCGCGCTACCAGTTCTCGATCGGCCCCGAGTTCTAACCGCCGGGGCGCCGCGCCGGGCCGCTGCGCCGGAGCGGCACGATCGAGGGCGGACACGTGACCGCCCTCGATCGTGCACGGGTACGGCACGGCATTGCCCGGTCGGGTGCCTTTCGATAAGTTGCCGGTGACCTCCTAGAGTCCGTTCACCTCCCGCGCGAGCGCCCGCATGGCCACCGCATCCCTAGAGCTCAATCCCCAGCAGCGCCAGGCCGTCGAGCACGGTTCCGGGCCGTTGCTCGTGATCGCGGGGGCCGGAAGCGGGAAGACGCGCGTGCTCACCGCGCGCGTGGCGCGGCTGATCGAGTCGGGCACGCCGGCCGAGGCGATCCTCGCGTTCACGTTCACGAACCGCGCGGCACGCGAGATGCGCGAGCGCATCGAGCGCCAGGTGGGCGATGCGGCGCGGCGGCTGTGGGCGGGCACGTTCCACGCCACGGCGGTGCGCATCCTGCGCCGTGACGGCCGGCGGCTCGGCATCCCCGAAGGGTTCGCGATCTACGATCGCGAGGATCAGGAGGGGGTGCTGCGCGAGATCCTGAAGGCGATGGAGCTGCCGGAGGGCGCCTACCGCGCCGGCACGGTGCTCGCGCGCATCTCGGGCGCGAAGAACGCGCTCGTCGAACCCGACGCGTTCGCGCGCGTGGCCGTCAGCCCGTACGAGCGCCGCGTGGCGGAAATCTACGCCGCATATCAGGCCGCGCTGCGGCGCAACGGCGCGCTCGACTTCGACGACCTGATCGCCGACACCGTGCGGCTGATGCTCGAGCATCCCGAAACCGGCCGGCGCTGGTCGGAGCGCTTCCGGCACGTGCTGGTGGACGAGTACCAGGACACCAACCACGCGCAGTTCCGGCTGGTGCACGCGCTGGCGGGCGGGCACGGCAATCTGTTCGTGGTGGGCGACGACGACCAGTCGATCTACGGCTGGCGCGGGGCCGACCTGTCGAACGTGCTCGATTTCGAGCAGGCGTTCCCGGGCGCGGCGGTGATCCGGCTGGAGCAGAACTACCGCTCGACCCATACCATCCTGCGCGCCGCCAACGCGGTGATCGCCCACAACCGCGCGCGCAAGGGCAAGACGCTGTGGAGCGAGCGCGAGCCGGGCGCGCAGCTCAAGTTCGTGCTGGCGGCGGACGAGCAGGACGAGGCGCAGCGCATCCGGCGCTGGCTCGAGGACCGCGTGCGCCGCGGGGCGCGGCTGGACGAGACCGCGGTGCTGTACCGCACCAACGCGCAGTCGCGCGCGCTCGAGACCGAGCTGCGCGGGGCGGGGCTGGCATACGAGATGGTGGGCGGCGTGGCGTTCTACCAGCGCCGCGAGGTGAAGGACGTGCTCGCGTACCTGCGGCTGGTGGTGAACCCCGAGGACGCGGTGGCGTTCTGGCGCGTGTGGAACACGCCGCGCCGCGGGCTGGGGCCGGCGGTGCGCGCCCTGGTCGAGCGTCGCATGGCGGACGACGGCGTGGGGCCGGTGACCGCGCTGCGGGCGCTGGTCCACGCGCACGCGCTGGCGCGCGCGGCCGAGACCGGCGCGCGCCAGCTGCTCGACATCCTGGACGAGCTGGCGGGCCGCGTCGCCGATCCGCTGGACGCCGTGGTGATGGCGCTGCTCGATCGCACCGGGTATCTGGGCACGCTGGACGACGAGCAGGAGGGCGGCGACGAACGGCGCGCGAACGTGGAGGAGCTGGTGGCCGCCGCCGGCAGCTTCTCGGCCGAGGGCGGCGCGGGGCTGACGGCGTTCCTGGGCGAGACCGCGCTCGTCACCGACGCCGACCGGCTGGCGGAGGGCGCCGATCGCGTGCTGCTGCTGACCGCGCACAACGCCAAGGGGCTCGAGTTCCCGAGCGTGGTGATCGCGGGGCTCGAGGAGGGGCTGATGCCGCACGCCACGGCGCTCGAGGATCCGGCCGAGCTGGAGGAGGAGCGGCGGCTGTTCTACGTGGCGCTGACGCGCGCGCAGGACGAGGTGATGCTGACGGCGGCCGCGTGGCGGCGGCGGTTCGACGCCGCGCGCGCCGGCCAGGTGTCGCGGTTCGTGGATGAGATCCCGGCCGAGCTGCTGGAGCGCGAGGTCACGCGCGGCACGCGCTGGTCGCATCACGCCGCGCCGGAGTATCGTGGCGCGCCGCGCACGCGCGGGTCGTACGACGGCGACGAGGGCGCGCGCACGTGGATGCCGGCGCGCCGCGAGGGCGGCGCGTTCGCGAGCAGGGCCCACCGCGCCGTCGGCCGGCGCGTGCGCCACGAGACGTTCGGGCGCGGCGTGGTGACGGCGGTCGAAGGCGGCGACGGCGAGGAGCTGCGCTACCAGGTGCGGTTCGCGGCGGGCACGAAGAAGGTGCTGGCGCGATTTCTCTCGGAGGACGACGATGGCGATCCCGCGTGAGGACGTGGAGCGGATCGCGGAGCTGGCGCGGCTCGAGATCCCGGACGCGGCGATGGAGAAGACGCGCGCCGAGCTGTCGGCGGTGCTCGAGTTCGTGGCGCAGCTCCGGAAGCTGGACCTGTCCGGCTGCGAGCCGCACGGCATGGCGCCCGAGGGCCGGCCGCTGCGCGCCGACCGCGCGAACGGACGGCGGCTGGCGACGGACGTGGCGCTCGCGGCCGCGCCCGAGGCCGAGGACGGCTTCTTCCTCGTGCCGCCGATCGTCGAGAACCTGAACCCGTGACCGCACCCTGGCGGCGCTCGGCGCGCGCGCTCGCGGCCGAGGTGCGCGCGGGCCGGCTCGCCGCCGCCGACGCCGTCGAGGCGGGCTGGCGGGAGCCG
>DASSIN010000120.1:0-6560 GCA_035691845.1 Candidatus Eiseniibacteriota bacterium
CGGCCGCGCTCTCGGCGCGCGCGGCCAGCGCCGCCGTCACGCGATCGAATTCGAGCAGGGACAGGGAATGCGGATCCACGCCGCTCCTCACCGCCTCACCGGCAGAAACGAAAACGACTGTTGCGGATGTCAGGAACTGCGGGACGCGGATGCCGGCCGGGCGCCTGCGCGGGTGCGTTTCGCCGCGGCCTCGAAACACCGCCCGAGCCAGCGGCTGCCGGGCACCACGTCGCGGCCGAGCGAGCACGTCTTCACACCCCCCGCCATCAGCGGCCGCGCGACTTCGGCGCGGGCCGCCGTGCGCGGCACCGCGTCCGGATACGGCACGAGCAGCGCCATCATCAGCGCCGCCGTGACCGCGACGACTCCGACGCCAAATCCCACCGGCACGCCGAGCAGGCGATCCAGCACGCCGACCGGACCGCCCTTCAGACCCTCGCGCAGCCGCTCGCCGATCCAGCGGAAGCACACCGCCACCGAGAACCCCGCCAGCAGCGCGATCACGGACCTCAGCAGCCAGAAGAAAACGGCGGGCCGGGCACCGAGCCACGCGTGCCCGACCCACCGCAGCACCCAACCACCGGCCACGAGTCCCGCGACGATACCGGCCACGCCGAACACCTGAGCCACCGAGCCGCGGAAGAACCCGCGGATGGCGAACGCCGTCACGAGGGCAGCCAGCAGCCCGTCGAGCCAGGTGATGCCGTGGGGGAGACTCAGCGGCTCTAGATCTCCTGCTGGCGACGCGCCAGGTTCTTGCGTCGCGCCGCGTTCAGCTTGCGCTTGCGCCGTTCGCTCGGCTTCTCGAAGTGCTGGTGACGGCGCAGGTCCGCCATGATGCCGGCCTTCTCACACTTCTTCTTGAAACGGCGCAGGGCACTCTCGAAGGACTCACCGTCCTTCACCCTGATTCCGGGCAAGAACTTCCCCCCTCTCTGCCCTCGTAATTGAAAAATGGAGGCGCCTCGATGCCGTTCTCGGACTAGAGCCCACCGGACTTCCGGAGCATGAAAGCGCAACAGTGAGTCTATGTCCGCACAGCACTTCCGTCAAGATGCCGCGCCCGAAGAGCCCCCGGCGGCCGCCCACCATGCGGCCAGGGCCAGGCATGCCGTCTCCGTCCTGAGACGGGCGTCTGCCAGTCGCACCGGCCGAAACCCGGCATCCGCCAGCTGCTTCCGTTCCGATGCCGTGAAACCCGCCGCGGGTCCGACGGCGAGCGCCGTCTCTCCAGCGCCGGCCGCAACGGCCGGCGCCCACGGACCCTGGGCGTCGGCCAGGAAACGCGCGCCGGCGCGCACCTCGGCCAGGGCCGCGGCCAAGTCCTGGGGCGGCAGGATCGCGAGCCGATGGGCGCGGCGCGACTGGCGGAGCGCGGCGATCGCGATCCGCTCCCAGCGCGCGGCGCGGCGCCCGAGCGCCTCCCAGCCGCCACGCTCCGCCTCGACCGGCTGCAGCGCGGCGACCCCCAGCTCGGCGAGCTTCTCGATCAGCCAGTCGCCGCGCTCCCCTTCGGGCGCGCCGGCCAGCAGCACCGCCTCGCGCGAGCGCACTTCGTGCGTCACCCCCTGGACCACGGCGTCGCTGCAGTCGCGGGCATCACCGAGCCTGAGCGTCGCGAGCGCGCCATTGCCGTCGGTCGCGGTCACGGTGTCGCCCGGGCGCGCCCGCACCACGCGCGCGAGATAGCGCGCCTCCTCCGGCGGCAGTGTGACGCGGCCGCCGGGCGCCGGCAGCCCCGGAACGTAGAGGAACGAGGGCGCCGCCGAGCGCGCGCCGTCAGCCGGCAAAGGCGTCGCGGGCGCGTTCGGAGGTCGCGCGTCCCGGCTGCGGCGGCTTCATCGATTCGCTGCGGCCGAGCTGCTCCAGCAGCCGCTTGTCCTCGGCCGACAGCCGCGACGGCACCCACAGCTGCAGGTGCGCGAGGATGTCGCCCCGCGCGCCGCCGCGCAGCGTGGGCAGCCCCTTGCCGCGCAGCCGCAGCACGTGGCCGCCCGGCGTGCCGGCCGGCACCTGCACCTGCGCCGTGCCGCCCTCCAGCGTTGGCACCGGGATCCTCCCGCCCAGCGCCAGCGTGACGAAGCTGACCGGCACCTCGATGCGCAGGTCGTCGCCGTCGCGCTCGAACAGCGGGTGCGGCTTCTCCTCGATCAGCACGATCAGGTCGCCGGGCGGGCCGTTGCGCGGGCCCGCGTCGCCCATGCCGCGCAGCGGGATGAAGTTCCCCTCGTGCACGCCGGCCGGCACCTTGACCGCGATGGTCTCGGTCTCCGACACGCGACCTTCCCCGCCGCACGTCTTGCAGCGGTCCTTGAAGATCTTGCCCGCGCCGCCGCACTGCGGGCAGGTCGAGACGTTCACGAACTGCCCGAAGATCGACTGCTGCACGCGCCGGATCTGGCCGCGACCCTGGCACTGCGGGCAGCTCTGTTCGCCCGAGCCTCCGCGGCCCTGGCAGGTCGGGCACGGGCGCAGGTGCCGCACGCGGATCTTCTTCTCGACCCCCGCCGCGATCTCCTCCAGCGTCAGCTTGAGGCGCACCTGCAGGTCGTCGCCGCGGATCACGCGCGGGCCGCGCGGCGCGCCGCCGCCGAACAGGTCCTCGATCCCGCCGCCCTCGCCGCCGAAGTCGCGCATGAACGCGCGCAGCGCGTCCGCCAGGTCGAAGCCGCTGAAGTCGACCCCGCCGGCGCCGGCCGGGCCCGCACCGGCCGCGGCGGCGTGGCCGAACCGGTCGTAGCGCGCGCGCTTCTCGGCGTCGCGCAGCACCTCGTAGGCCTCGGTCGCCTCCTTGAAGCGCGACTCGGCCGCCTTGTCGCCCGGATTGCGGTCGGGGTGGTTCTCGAACGCGAGCTTGCGATACGCCTTCTTGATCTCGTCCTCGCTCGCGGTCTTCGCCACTCCCAGCACTTCGTAGTAGTCGCGCTTGGCGGCCATCAGACGGTCACTCGCTTCCCGCCGGGCGGCGCGCCACCACGACGCGCGCCGGCCGCAGCACGCGATGTCCGCGGCGGTAGCCGCGCACCACCACCTGTACGACGTGCCCCGGCTCGGCGTCCGCCGCTTCGACCTCGAGCATGGCCTCGTGGAACGCGGGATCGAAGCGCTCCCCGAGCGGGTGCATCTCGATCACGCCATGGCGGCCGAGGGATTCGCCCATGCGGTTGACCACGAGCTGGACGCCGCCCACCCACGATTCCGGCGCCCCCGCTTCGCGCGCCGCCGCCAGCGCGCGCTCCAGGTCGTCGAGCGCGAGGATCATCTCCAGCATCACGCGCTCCTCGGCGCTGCGGGCGCGCTCGTCGCTCTCGCGCTGCGCGCGGCGCCGGTAGTTCTGGAACTCGGCCTCGGCCCGCAGCCAGCGGTCGTGATAATCGGGCTCGGCCGGCGCGCCCCCCGCGGCCGCCGGCGCGCGCGGCTCGGGGTTCACGCCGCCCGCCCCGGCCTCGGGCGCGGGCGACACCTCTTCAACGATCGGCGGCGGCGCGTCCTCGGGGCCGCCGGAGCCCTGGCCACGGTCATGGCGATCCGCCTGGTTCGTCTTCACCACGTCTGTCTGCTCCCTTCGGCAAGTCGTGCGCTGGCCGGCACGCGCGTCGCGCGCGGGTCGCGCGCCGCGCCGGCCGTGCGCGGCGCGGTGTGGGACTCCCCGCACCCGCCGCGGCGGGGCGTTCCTTCAGATGAGCTCTGCCAGGCGCGAGCCCACGGCGTCCACCACCGCGAGCGTAAGCGCGTAATCCATGCGCAGGGGCCCGAGCACGCCCACGGCGGCGCGCACCGAGCCCGGGAGCGCGTAGCTGACGAGGCTGCAGCCGGCGAGCGAGGGGTCCTCGTCGACGCCCACGCGCACCGCCACCTGGCCCTCGACGTTTCCCACCATCAGCCGATCGAGCGGCGGGCCCGACTCGACGACGCGCAGGATCGGCCCGAGCCGGGAGGAGCGCGCAAACTCGGGGTGCCCCGCCATGTGCATGGCGCCGGTCGCGAACAGCGGGGTCGTGACCGGGTGCGCCCAGCCCTCGGCGGCGGCGCGCGCGACGATGCGCACGGCGCTGTCGCGCGCCAGCTCGGGATCGCCCGTCAGCCGCGCGCGCACCTCGGCCAGCGTGCGGCCTTGGAGCCGCTCGCGCAGCACGCGGGCCACCTCCTCGAGCGTGTCGCGATCGAGCGGCGAGTCGAGCTGCAGCGCCAGCGTGCGCACGCTCGCCCCGCCCAGGTTCAGGATCATCAGCGCGCGCGTGCGGTCGAGCGGCTGCAGCTCGATCTCGCGCAGCGGCTCCTCGTCCAGCGAGGTGGCGAGCGCCAGGCCGAGCTGCCGCGTGAGCGCGGCCAGCAGGCGCGACGCCTCGTTCAGCAGCGCCTCGACGTCGTGCGTCGAGCGGCTCAGCCGCCGCTCCACCTCCTCCATCAGCCCGGGCGGCAGCGTGGCCGGCGCCACCATCGAGCGCACGTACGCGGCCCAGCCCGCCGTCGTCGGCACGCGCGCCGACGACACGCGCGAGCGCTCGAGCAGGCCGAGGCCCTCCAGCTCCGCGAGCGAGCCACGGATGCTGGCCGGGGACAACGGGATGCCATGCGCGAGAGCCTCGGAGCTGACCGGCTGCGCGGTGCGGCGGTGCAGCTCGATCAGGCTCGCGAACACCTGCCTCAGCCGGTCGCCGAGGTCCTCGGGGCCGGCGTTGCCTGGGAATGAGGGCTCGGACATGCCAACGAAGGTATGAGGGGCGCGAACGAAGTGTCAACCGCCGTGGCGGTGTCGGCCGCGGCGTTCGCCGACGAAACGCGCGCGCCGCGCGCGGCGATCCACGCGATGGTGTCGTCGGCGAGGAACCGGTGGGCGGCGGGGATGCGCCACCCGTGCGCGTGGCGCTCGAGCCGGCCGGCCCCGACCGCGCTCGCGAGCGCGATGCCGTAGCGCGCGAGCAGCGCGCGCCACGCCGGGGCATCGTGGTCGCGGTCTTCCAGTCCCGAGCCGAGCCGGAGCGCCAGCATCATGCGCTCCTCGTCTGCGGCCTCGGCCGAAGGCGTCTCGCGCTCCGCCGCGGGATCGCGGCCCTGCTCGAGCGCCGCGGCCCACGCGCTGGTGCCGCGATGATTCGTCCATCGTCGATCGGCGATGAAGCTTGCGGCCGAAGGCCCCAGCCCCAGATACGGGCGGCGCAGCCAATAGACGAGATTGTGCCGCGCCTCGCGCTCCGGCCGGCAGAAGTTCGAGGTCTCGTAGCACGCATAGCCGTGCGCCGCGAGCCGCGCACCGAGCATGGCATAGGCGTCGGCCTGCGCCCCGGGCGCGGGCAGCGCCAGCTCGCCGGCCGCGACCGCGTCGCCCATCGGGGTACCGGGCTCCGGGATGTAGCAGTAGGCCGACAGGTGCGCGGGCTCGAGCGCCAGCGCGCGCTCGAGCGTGTGCGACCAGGTCTCCAAGGTGTGGTCCGGGAACGCGAACATCAGATCGAGCGACAGGTTCGCGAACCCGTGCGCGCGGGCGAGCGCGAACGCCGCGCGTGGCCGCTCGGCGTCGTGGATGCGGCCGAGCCGCGCCAGCTCCGCGGGCACGAAGCTCTGAACGCCCATCGACAACCGGTTGACGCCGGCCGCCGCCCACGCTTCGAGCAGCGGCGCCCGCACCGACTCGGGGTTGGCCTCGAGCGTGATCTCGGCGCCGGGCGCGAGCGCGAACTGCGTGGCGAGCGCGTCCCGCACGCGCCGGAAGTGGCGCGCCGACAGCGTCGAGGGCGTGCCACCGCCGAAGAACACCGAGTGGAACGTGACGTCGGCCACCTCCGGCGCGCGCCGCGCGCACTCGCGCTCGAGCGCGGCGACCCAGCGCTCGACCATCGCCGCCGACAGCGCGCCCGTGGCGAAATCGCAGTAGTGGCAGCGCACCGCGCAGAACGGCACGTGCACGTAGAGCCCGGCCCGGGCCTGATCGCGCGCCACGCGCGACGGCGCATCGGCCGCGGGCGACGCTGCGGGCGCCAACGCTCGCGCGCTCACGCCGGTCTCCGCAGCAGCCGGTTCCAGCGCGGGCGACGGGCGTCCGGATCCCACGACCAGTAGATCACGAGCGGCGCCCCCGTCAGGCGATCGAACGGCACGGCGCCGAAGAACCGGCTGTCGTCCGAGTCGTCGCGGTTGTCGCCGAGCACGAACATCTTTCCCGGCGGCACCACGGCCGGGCCGAACTCGTCGCGGTAGTCGTAGCCACCCGCGCGCAGGTGCGGATCGAAGTGGCGCGCGTAGGGCTCGCTCGCCGCGGCGCCGTTCACGAACAGCCGTTTGTGCCGGATCTCGACCACGTCGCCGGGCAGCGCGACGCAGCGTTTGACGTACTCGTGGGCGGGATCGAGCGGCGCCCGGAACGCCACCAGCGCGCCGCGCGCGGGGAGCGCGACCGCGCCCGCGTGGCCGCCGAACGGCAGCGGGACGCTCCACGCCCCGCGCCACACCAGCACGCGATCGCCGGGCAGCAGCGTGTCGCGCATCGAGGCGGTGGGAATGCGGTACGGTGGCAGCAGCCACAGCGCGAGCGCCACGAGCGCGAGCGGCGCCCACGCCAG
>DASSIN010000121.1:0-7614 GCA_035691845.1 Candidatus Eiseniibacteriota bacterium
CGCGTCGGGCGCGGCGGCGAGCGCGGCCAGCGCATCGGCGCCGGTCGCGCGGCGCTCCTCGGCGAACGCCCGCGCCAGCGCGGCGTACACCAGCTGCGTGGCGCGCGCGCGGGAGAACACGCCGCCCGGATGATGGCGCCACGCGTACAGCGGCTGCGCGAGATTGGCGAGCCCGACCGATTCCGGCATGCGCAGCCACAGGTCGTAGTCCTGCGCCGCGCGAAACGCGGCGCGGTAGCCGCCGGCGGCCTGGTACGCGGCGCGCGTCATCATCACCGAGCCGTGCACGAACGGCGGCGCGCGGCGCAGCGTGCGGCGGATCGCGGCCTGGCCCAGCGGCACGGGGTGGGCGCCGATCTCGCGCCCGGCGTCGTCGATGATCCGCGCCGCCGTGCCGAGCACGCCGATCAGCGGGTGCGCGGCCAGGTGCGCCGCCTGGCGCTCCAGCCGCTCCGGGTGCGAGAGGTCGTCGTCGTCGTGGCGCGCGAGCAGCTCGCCGTGCGCCAGCGCGGCCGCCGTCGCCAGCGCGCCCGACAGTCCGAGGCCGTTCGTGCGCACCACCCGCGCGCACGGCTGCCGCGCCGCGAACGCGCGCAGCCGCTCGCCGCTGCCGTCGCGGGAGCCGTCGTCCACCAGCACGAATTCGAGCGGCGACAGCGTCTGCGCGGCGAGGCTCGCGAGCGCCGCGTCCAGATGGCGCGCGCCGTCGCGCGTGGCGAGCAGCACCGAGGCCGCTGGCGTGGTCACGCCAGCGACACGGCGAACCGCCGCGCCCAGTGCTCGAGCACGGCGATCCCCCACAGCCGGAGCGGCGCGTTGGAATCGGCGCGGCGGGCGTGGAACCGCTCCAGCTCGGCCTCGAGCGCGCCCTCCCGCCACAGCGCCCGCGTGGCGTGCGGATCGCCCAGCAGGCCATCGAGCCAGCCCGAGAGCGGGCCGTCGAGCCACGACGCGAGCGGGAGCTGGAACCCGCGCTTGGGCGCGCGCAGCAGCGGCGCCGGAATGCGGCCACGCGCCAGGCGCCGCAGCAGCGGCTTGGTCGCGAGCGGATGCGTGCGCCGCGCGGGCGACAGCGCCGCGACGTGCTCGAACAGCGCGTGATCGAGCAGCGGCGAGCGGTTCTCGATCCCATGCAGCATCGATGCGACGTCCACCTTGACGAGCAGGTCGTCCGGCAGATAGACGCCCGCGTCCCACGCGAAGATCGCCGCGGTGAGCGAGCGCTCGTGCCCGGCCGGCGCGACCGTGCGCGCCAGGAGATCGCCCGCGCGCGGCGCGCAGGCGTCGGCGAATTCCGGCGCCAGCAGCCCGGCCAGCGCGCGCGGATCGAGCACCGACCCCAGGCTGTGCGCCGCGGCCACGGGTCCGTCGCGCCGCAGCGCCTCCAGCGCCGCGCGCTTGTGGCGGTCGTTCCCGTAGTGCGCCATCAGCGCGGCGAACCCGCCGGGCACCGCCTGCGCCAGCTCCACGCGGCGCGCGAACCGATAGCGCGGGTAGCCGCCGAACAGCTCGTCGCCGCCGTCGCCGTTCACGATCACCTTGACGTGCTTCCCCGCCTCGCGCGCGATCAGCGCGGTGGTCACCACCGCGCTGTCGCCCAGCGGATCGCCGAACGCATCCAGCACCGCCGGCACGTCGCGCGCGACGTCGGCGCGGATCACCAGCTCCACGTGCTCGTCGGAGAACCGGTCCGCGCCGAGCCGGGCCAGCGGCCGCTCGTCCGCCAGGCCCTCGAAGCCGACGGTGAACGTGCGCAGCGGGCGATGCCCGGCGGCGTGCAGGCGCTCCAGCACCACGTTGGAGTCGATGCCGCCGCTCAGGAACACGCCGATCGGCACGTCGGACACGGTGCGCAACCGCGTCGCCTCCAGCAGCCCGGCATCGAGCCGGGCCAGCCAGCGCGCGTCGGCGCGCTGCGCGGGATCGGCCTCCGGCAGCCGCCACCAGCGGCGCGGCGCGGGCGGCGCGGCGCGGTCCGCGCCGGACAGCTCGAGCGCGTGGCCGGCCGGCAGCTTGTGCACGCCCTCCAGCAGCGTGCGCGGCGCCGGCACGTACAGCAGGCGCAGGTAGTCCGCCAGCGCCGCGCGGTCGAGCCGCGCGCGCACGAACGGCAGCGCCAGCAGCGCACGCGCCTCGGACGCGAACGCCAGCCACTCGTCGGTGCGCACCCACACGATCGGCTTCTTGCCCAGCCGGTCGCGCACCAGCGTGAGGTCGCCCGTGGCGCGGTCGTAGAACGCGCACGCGAACATGCCGCGCGCGCCCTCGAGCGCCCGCATTCCCTGGCGCGCGAAGCGCTCGACCAGCACCTCGGTGTCGGAGTGCGAGCGGAATGCCACGCCGTCCTGCGCCATCTCGGCGCGCAGCGCGGCGTGGTTGTAGATCTCGCCGTTCATCACCAGCACGTGGCGGCCGTCCCCGGACAGCATCGGCTGGTGTCCGGCCGCGCTCACGTCGATGATCGCGAGCCGCGTGTGCGCCAGCGCCACGCGCGCGTCGCACCAGGTGCCGTGGTCGTCGGGGCCGCGGTGCCCGAGGCAGCGCGCCAGCGCGATCGCCCACGCCGGATCGGGCGCGCGCTCGCCCAGCGCGTAGACGCCCGCGATCCCGCACACGTCAGCGCCGCGGCCGGCGCGCGCGCGCCAGCAGGAACTCGGGCACGCCGCGCGGCGGATCCACGCGCTCGGGCGTGACCACGAGCCGCGTGACCAGCACGCGGTCGATCGCGATCGGATCGTTCGGCCGCCACGGCAACGACTCCGGCGCGCCGCCCGCCGGCCGCTCCTCGACCGCGCTCTCCAGCCGCTGCCGATAGGTGAGCCCCTGGATCTCGACCTCGGCGAACTGCGCCTCGAGCTCGGCCCGCAGCCGCGCGACGGTGTAGGGATTCACGTGGTGCGGATTCAGCCGGTTCTCGAGCCGGTTGTAGGCGTCGTTGGGCGTCTTCACGATCAGCAGGCCGTCGTCGTTCAGCGCCTCGGCCGCGGCCCGCACGAACGCGCGCCCGTCGCGCACGTGCTCGATCACCTCGCTCGAGAACACCACGTCGGCCGAGCGCGGGGCGACCGGAAACGGCTGGGTGGCGTCGTGCACATCGAACCGCAGGTTGGGAAGCGGGTAGCGCGCGCGCGCGATCGCGATCGCCCCGGCCGAGGCATCGAACGCCACCACGCAGCGCGCGTGGCGCGCGAACAGCGCGGCGCCCCAGCCCTCGGCCGTGCCGGCGTCCACCACGCTGCGGCCCGCCACGTCCGGCAGCGCCAGGTGATACGGCACGAGCGACAGTCGCACGAACCCCGCCGGCTGCTCCCCCAGCGACCAGCGCTCGCAATCGCCGCCGGGAATCCCGCCGAACACCTCGTTCGGCCGCACGCGCACGTACCAGGCCCCGAGCGCCCCGAACACGAGCCGCACGTTGCCGGCCGCGCGCGCCAGCAGCCGGCCGGCGTAGTGCACGTCGCGGTGGCGGACGAGCGCCGTCACGAACCGCGCCAGGCGCCGCACGGCCCCGCTACGCGCCGCGAGCGGCCCGCGGCGGCCGGCGCGCCACGAAGCCCCAGTTCTGGGCGATCGGCCCGAGCGGCAGCGCGAGCGCCGCGTCGAGCGCGTCCCATAGATCGGCGAACGCGCGCGAACGGCGCAGTGGCCCGGGCAGCCGGGTGAGGCTGTTGCGAGGCAGCGCTCCGTAGCGCGCGACGTGGAGCAGCTCGAGCCCGGCGCCATGGACGAGCCGCGCGATGTCGGCGCGGTCGTAGCGGTATGCGTGATGGTGCCGGCCCGGCGTGCGGCGCGCGCGCGCGTCGATCCACGAGCCCCGGTTCGGGAAGTGGACGCACACGAACACGCCGCCCGGCGCCAGCACGCGCGCGATCTCGGCCAGGCTCGCCGCCTCGTCACCGCCGGTCTCCCGCACGTGCTCGAGCACGCCCACCGAGCCCACCGCGTCGAACGCGGCGTCGTCGAACGGCAGCCTGACCGGCTCGTCCGGAACGCCGGCCACGAACCGCTCCCACGGCTGACCGAGCCACGCCGCATGCGACGCCGGCTCCAGGCTGAACGCGGTGACGCGCCAGCCCTCGTGCGCCAGGAACCACGAGAAGTGCCCGTTGCCGCAGCCCCAGTCGAGCACGCGCGCGCCCGGCGGCACGTACCGCCGCACCCAGCGGTGCAGCCGGCGGTATTGCCGCGCGCCGGCCAGGCTCCGGAACTGCGGCCAGTCGAGTCCCGCGCGTCCGGCGCGCGCCATCAGCTCGCGCAGCACGGCGTCCTCGTCGTGCGAACTGGATGCGGGCACGGGCAGCGCGCGGGCGGTCGTGATCACGGGCCTCCGGAACGAAGGATGGACGGACAGCCGACTATAGCATCGCGCGCGCGCGCGTTGACTTCACCCGCGCCGTTCCCGACACTGCCGCGTCATGCGTTCACCGCGCGTGGGGCTGTGGGCGGACCGCGGGATGCGATTCGGCCTCGGCCTCGCCGCCAACGCGGTGTACGTGGTGGCCAGCATCGCGCGCAACAAGTGGGTGGCGTCGCACTTCCAGACCGCCGGCATCGGCGTGGTCGGCCAGCTCAACGCCGCGCAGATCTGGCTCGGGCTCGCGTCCTCGATGGGGCTCGGGATCGCGGTGATGCGCCTGACCGGCGCGGCGTTCGGCGCCGGCGACGCCCCGGCGGCGCGGCGCATCACCTGGAGCGCGCTCACGCTGTGCGCCGGCACCACCGCCGTGGCGTGCGCGCTGGCGTTCGGGTTCGCGCGGCCATTGTCGATCGCGCTGCTGGGCGATGCCGGGTACGCGCCGCTCGTGCGCGTGTCGCTGCTCGGCGCCGCCGGCTACGCGTTCTACTCCATCGTCACCGGGCTGTTCGCGGGCCGCTCCGACGTGCGCGCGCCGCTCACGACCGCGGTGTTCGCGTCGGTGGTGAGCACGATCGCGATCTTCTCGCTGGTGCCGCGCGCGGGGCTGGCGGGCGCGGTGCTCGGGGTGTCGCTGATCTTCCCGGCCGGCGTGATCGGGGCGCTGCTCGTGCATCGCCGCGACTACGGGCCGCTGCTGGGCCCCGCGCGCGACGGGTGGCTCGATCGCGCCTCGCTCGAGCCGCTGCTGCTGACCGGCGCCGCCGCGCTCGCGCTGGCGCTGCTCGATCAGGGCACGCTGCTCGCCCTGCGCGCGCACTACCTGCGCCACCACGGCGTGGACGCCAACGGGCTGTTCCAGTCCGCGCTGGCGTTCGCGCAGCAGGTGGGGAGCGCGTTCTACGTGTACCTGTCGAACTACGCGTTCGGGCGCATGAGCGCGTGCCGCGACGTGCCGGCGATGCGCGACTACACGCGCCGCCACTGGCTGCCGCTGCTCGGGCTGGCCGTGCTGGCGTTCGCCGCCGCGATCGTGCTCGGGCGGCCGCTGCTGCACCTGCTGTACAGCGACCGGTTCGATCCGGCCGCGCCGATGCTGGCATGGATGGCGGTGGGCGAGTTCGGCAAGGTGGCGCTGCAGATCTGGGCACTGGCGGCGCTGCCGCTGGGCGGCCCGCGCCTGTGGCTGCCGCTGATGCTGGCGTTCCCCGCCGGCCTGGCCGCGAGCTACGGCCTGCTCGGGCTCGCGGGCGTCGGACTCGAGCGCCTGCCGCTCGCCTACCTGGGCGCGGGGCTCGTCGGGCTCGTGGTGAACGGCACGGTGATGATGCGCCGCGGCGTCACGCTGCGGGCGCGCGACCTGCTGCTGCTGCTGGCCGCGCTGGCACTGCTGGCAGCGCTGGCCGCGTGGCGCGCGGGGGTGTTGTAGGTGCCAAGGTCGCCGAGCGTCGGTCAGCCGCAAGGCGCGAGGGAGAGGTTCCCGCAGGCGTATCGGAGCACAGGTCGAGGACGACGTCGACCGGGCAACGCAGCGGATGGCCGGCGATCGGCGACCGGATCCACTCAATGAGCGTTGGCGTCCCGGAACACGCGCACCAGCGTCAGCGCGAGGATCTTCAGATCCAGCGCGGGCGACCAGTTGCGGATGTAGTACAGGTCGTACTCCACGCGCTGATCGAGCGACGTGTCGCCGCGCAGGCCGTGAACCTGCGCCCAGCCGGTGATGCCGGCCTTCACGTGGTGGCGCAGCATGTAGCGTGGGATCGTGGCGCGGAACCGGTCCACGTACACCGGGCGCTCGGGGCGCGGCCCCACCAGGCTCATGTGGCCGAGCAGCACGTTCCAGAACTGCGGCAGCTCGTCCAGCGACAGCCGGCGCAGCACCGCCCCGGCGCGCGTGCGGCGCGGATCGCCGGCGGTGGTCCAGCCCTCGCCGTCGCGCTCGGCGTCCGCGCGCATGGTGCGGAACTTGAGCATCCGGAACCGGCGTCCGTTCATGCCCACGCGCTCCTGCGCGTACAGCACCGGACCGGGCGAATCGACGCGCACCCACAGCGCGACCAGCGCCATCACCGGCGCGAGCACGATCAGCGCCAGCGCCGCGAACACGAGATCGAACGCGCGCTTGAGCACCGCGTTCCAGCCTGCGCCCGGCGTCTCGGTGACGAGCACCACCGGCATGCCGTCCAGGTCCTCGACGCTGGTGTTGAGCACGAACGCGCGCGCGAGATCGGGCACCAGCCGCACCGCCGCGGTGGAGTTGGCGAGCCGGTCGAGCGCCGCGCGCTCGGTGTCCCAGTCGGCGCGCGCGAGCGCCAGGTACACGATCTCGGCGCCGGTCTGCTCCACCAGCCGGTCCAGCTCGTCCACCGCGCCGATCACCCTGACCCCGGCCACCTCGCGCCCGACCTCGGACGCATCGCCGGCCACGAGCCCGGCCACGGCGATGCCGTACTCCGGATGCCAGCCGATCCGCCGCAGCAGCTCGCGCGCCAGCTCGCCCGTGCCCACGACCAGCGCGTGGCGCAGGTTGCGGCCGCTGCGGCGCAGCGCGCGCAGGGTGAGGCGGATCACGATCCGGCTCGCCCACAGCATCCCGACCGCCAGCAGCAGGAACAGCAGCAGCACGGAGCGCGACAGCTCGCCGCGCGCGAAGAACGACGCCAGCGCCGCCAGCGCGGTGACGATCAGCATGCCCTGCGCGAGCGTGGCCAGCTCCTGGATCAGCCGGGCCGTGCGCGCCGAGCGGTAGAGCGGGAACGCGCGCAGCACGAGCAGCGTCACCAGCATGACGACCGCGCCCATCCACATGTAGAGCGAGAGCGGCGGAACGCCGAGCGGCGCGGGCCACAACCAGAACCGGAGCTGGTAGGCGAGCAGCCACGCGAATGCGACCAGCGTGGCATCCAGCCCGAACACCGCGGTGGCGAGCAGCTGGCGATGGCGGGTCAGCATCGGTCGCAGGCTACGGCGCGCGCACGGCAGGCGCAAGGATTTCGCGGCATGCCGGCCGGCCGCACGCGCTTGGGGCAAGGGCCGTGAGCCCGGAGGGAGCGCTGTTCTCGGTCGTGATCCCCTCGCGCGGGGACGCGCGGCTCGCCCGGCTGCTCGACGATCTCGCCGCCCAGACGCTGCCGCGCGAGCGCTTCGAGGTGATCGTGGCGCTCGATGGGGCCGGGCCGGCGGGCGACCTGTCGCGCGCGCTCGAGCGCGCGGGCGCCACGCTCGTGCGGCTGTCGGAGCGCCGCGGCCCGGGGGCG
>DASSIN010000122.1:0-4167 GCA_035691845.1 Candidatus Eiseniibacteriota bacterium
CGGGCGCGCTCGGCGCGCGGGCGTTGGGCGATGCGGTGGCGCGCACCGGGGTGGCCGCGGCCGCGCTGATGGTGGCGGTCGCGATGCTGGTCGCGTTCGGCATCATGGTGAGCAGCTTCCGCCGCACGGTGGACACGTGGATCACGCAGACGATTCGCGGCGACCTGTACGTCGAGCCCGTCGGCCACCGGTTGAGCGGCAGCGCCACCGTGCTGCCGCCGGCGTTCGTGGACGCGCTGGCGGCCGTGCCGGGCGTGTCCGCGGTGGACCGCTACCGCGCCTCGCATCTGCCGCTCGGTGGGCGCGACGTGCTGGTCGTCGGGCTCGATTTCGGCGTGCAGGCCGCGCGCGGGCGCCTGCAGTTCGTGAGCCACGTGCCGGTGCCGGGCGCGGCCGGCGGCGCCGCGCACGCCGAGACGCGCGACGTGCTCGCCTACGCGCGCGCGCGCGACGCCGCCATCGTGAGCGAGAGCTTCGCGCGCCATCGCGGCGTCGCCAGCGGCGACACGTTGAGCCTGCCGCTGCCCGCCGGCCGGGCGCGCATCCCGGTGGCGGGGGTGATCTACGACTACAGCACCGACGCCGGCGCGATCTATCTCGATCGCGACCTGGACGCGCGGCTCACCGGCAGCGACCGCACCGAGAGCGTGGCGCTGTACCTCGCGCCCGGCGCCGATCCCGAGCGCGTGCGACGCGCGGTGGCCGCCGCGGCCGGCGACTCGATCGCGCTGGCGCTGATCCCGAACCAGGCGCTGCGCGCGCGCGTGCTCACCGTGTTCGATCAGACGTTCCAGGTGACGTGGGCGCTGCAGGCGATCGCGCTGCTGGTGGCGGTGCTGGGCGTGGTGGGCACGCTGACCGCGCTGATCGCGCAGCGCGCGCGCGATCTGGGCGTGCTGCGCGCGATCGGCGCCACGCGCGGGCAGCTCGAGCGCGTGGTGCTGGTCGAGAGCGGACTGCTGGGGCTGACGGGAGCGCTGCTCGGCTGCGTGGCCGGGCTGACGCTGGCGCTGCTGCTGATCGACGTGATCAACGTGCAGTTCTTCGGCTGGACCATCCGCCTGACGATCGAGCCCGGGCGGTTCGTGCGCGCGATCGCGCTCATCACCGGGACCGCGCTGCTGGCGGGGATCGCGCCCGCGCGCCGCGCGGCGTCGCGCCCGATCGCCGACGCGATGCGCACCGAATGATCGCGCGCCCGCTGTTCCCGCTGGCGATCGCGCTGCTGGCGCTGGCGGCGCCGCCGCGCGCCGCCAACGAGCCGCGCGACGCCCACGGCTACCGGATGGCGCGGCCGCCGTACGCGTTCCGGTTTCCGCGCGACTTCGCATCGCATCCCGGGTACCGCACCGAGTGGTGGTACGTGACCGGACACCTGTCCGGGCCGGCGGGCGCATGGGGATTCGAGGTGACGTGGTTCCGGTTCGGCATCGACCCCGCGCTCGCGCGCGGCGCGTCCGCCTGGGCGCCGCACACGGTGTGGTTCGAGCACGTTGCGCTCACCGACGAGGCGCGCGGCACGTTCGCGTGGCGCGAGGACGCGTCCCGTCCGGCGCTGGGGCTGGCGGGCGGCGATTCGCTGCGCGAGCGCGTGTGGGTGCACGACGACACGCTCGCGCTCGCTTCCGACGGCGTCACGCACCGGCTGGTCGCGCGCCTGCCGGGCGAGGCGCGCGACGCGCTGGCGCTGACGCTCGTGCCGCGCAAGCCGCCGGTCGTCCACGGCGCCCGGGGCGTGAGCTGGAAATCGGCGCACACCGCGTCGCACTACTTCTCGCTCACGCGGCTCGACGCGCGCGGCACACTGCTGCGCGGCGGACGGCAATCGGCGGTCCAGGGCCTGGCGTGGATGGACCACGAGTTCTTCTCGGAGACGGACACGGCGCAGGCGGGCTGGGACTGGTTCAGCATCCAGCTCGACGACGGGCGCGAGCTGATGCTCTACCGGCTGCGCCGGCACGACGGCACGATCGAGCCCGCATCGGGGGGCACGTGGGTCGAGCCCGACGGGCGCTCCCGCCACCTGACGGCGGCGGAATGGAGCGCGTCGGCGACGGGAGCGTGGACGAGCCCCGTGACGCGCGCGCGCTATCCGTCGGGCTGGCGGGTCCGGGTGCCGGGCGAGGGCATCGAGCTCGCGCTCGACCCCACCGTGCGCGATCAGGAGCTCGTGACGCGCGACACCGGGGTCACGTACTGGGAGGGGAGCGTGCACGTGCGCGGCACGGCCCGCGGCGCCCCGATACGGGGCACGGGGTACGTCGAGCTCACCGGCTACGCCGGCCCCGCGCTCGCGCGCTGATGCCGGGTCGGCCTCCGGCGTCGTCGCGGCGCCGCCGGGCCGCCGGGAGCCAGGCACGGGCGCGCTCGCGCACGACGCCGGCCGATGCTACCTTGCGCGCGCTCCCAACCACGGAGGTCGTCATGAGATTCGCCATTCGGATCGGCTCGCTCGCCATCGTGCTGCTCGCGCTCGGACTCGCCGGCTGCCGCAACTCGGCCGTGCCCATTCGCACGCTGCTCGACGATCCCAGCCACTGGGACGGCCGCACGGTGCGCGTGGCGGGCACGGTGACGCGCGGTGCCGGGCTGCTGGGCTACGGCGCCTACACCGTGGACGACGGCACCGGGCAGCTCAACGTGGTCTCGCAGAGCGGCGGCGCGCCGCGCGAAGGCGCCTCGGTCGGCGTCGAAGGCACGTTCCGCGCCGTGTTCACGCTCGGCACCACCAGCGGCGCCGTGCTGATCGAGAGCCGCCGCACGACCCGCTGACGCCGGGATCGCGGGGGAGCGCGTCGGAGGTTCTTGACCGCTCCCGCCGCATCCCGATACGCTGCCATCGTGGTGCTCCATTCCATCCGACGTGCGCTCGTGCCGGCCTTGGCGTTGATGCTGGCCGGCTGTCTCGCCAATCCGACCACGCGCGCCCATCCCAAGGCTGCGCCGCCGCCGCCCGACGTGGTGCCGGCCGAGCGGCAGGGGATGACCGACGTCAAGGCCGGCGCCCCCGACAGCGTGCTGCCGGTTCCCGGCAACCAGACGGCGGGCTACGCGTTTCGCTTCTCCCAGACCCAGCCGCCGAGCGATCGCTTCACGTTTCAGGACCGCGACCTGTCGTTCTACTTCCGGCCCGCGCCCGACGCCCTGCACTTCCAGGTCGAGAACCGCCAGGGACAGCCGGTGTGGATCGACTGGGACCGCTCGGTGTTCTACGACCCGTTCGGCGCCAGCGGCAAGGTGGCGCACTCCGACACGCGCTTCGACGACCGCTTCAAGGTGCAGGCCGCGACCCAGATCGGCGGGCAGCAGCGCTACAGCGACTACGTGCTGCCGATCGAATACCTGCTCGATCCCGCCGGCAGCCCGGAGCAGCTCCACCGCCCGCTGCTGTACGAGGACTCACGCGCGCCGCAGTACTCCGACAAGGAGTTCGGCGTGGACCTGGTGTTCCGCGTGCAGAACCAGCCGCGGACCTATTCGTTCCGGTTCCGCATCGAGAGCGTGATCGCGCGCTGACCCGCGACGCGGGCCGCGCCGCTGTTGGCTCGCATTCGTCGGCGCTCGTCGCGTGACGCGACGCCGACGCGCGCCTGACCGCGCCTGAACGCGTCGCGCGTCCCGCCACCGCCCGTTGTCCGCTCCCGCACATCGCAATGGACGTGGGCCCGGCATGCGCGATCGGCGCGCCCGCCGGTCACGACCTACGCGAGGCCAGCGCCCGCGCTCGATCAGGAGGACGCATGCCGCACCGCACGCTCGTTTCCATCGCGCTGCTCGCGATGCTCGCCACCGCCGGCTGCAGCGCCACGAAGAAACCTTCGGCCGCGACCGGCACCGACACCACGGCGATCGCCGGGAATCCGACCGAGACGCCGCAGGGCACGCTGAACCCGCAGCCCGCGGCGGGGACGCCCGCGTCCCCTGGGCAGGGTCCCGCGGGCCCGGCTGCGGCATCGCGCGGCGTCGCCGGCGGGCCGTACTACGCGCCCGGGCCCGCGCGCCGGAGCGCCGCGCCGCACCGCGCCGCGCCCTCGGGCCTGGTGGCGGGCCGGCTCGTGCCGCGCGGCACGCCGATCCACATGCGCGTGACCGAGAAGGTGTCGAGCGAATACTCGCGCCGTGGCTCGCACTGGAGCGGCGTGGTGACGCGCTCGGTGGTCGTCGGCC
>DASSIN010000123.1:0-4469 GCA_035691845.1 Candidatus Eiseniibacteriota bacterium
CCGGCGCCGCGGGCCTCGTGGGGGCGGCGGCGGACTCCGCCGGCGGCCCCCGGTGACCCCCGAGCGCGATCCAGCTCTCAAGGGCGCGCCCGGTGCGGCCGATATCGTGGAGAGCCCGCGACACGAGCCGCGGCTTCCACCCGGCCAGGTGCTCACCGACAAGTGGCCGGTGCTGCACTACGGCACCGTTCCGGCGGTGGACCTGGCGAGCTGGGATCTGCGCGTGGACGGGCTGGTCGCACACCCGTTCACGCTGTCGTGGCGGGAGTTTCAGCAGCTGCCGCGCGCGCAGGTGCGCAGCGACATCCACTGCGTCACGCGCTGGAGTCGCTACGACAACCTGTGGGAGGGCGTCGCCGTCGCGACGCTGCTCGATCGCGCGCAGCCGAAACCGGAGGCCCGCTTTGCCGTCGTCCACGCCGAGCACGACTACACCGCAAACCTGCCGCTCGCCGCGCTGCGCGACGCGGACGTGCTGCTCGCCGACCGTCACGACGGCGAACCGCTCGCGCCCGAGCACGGCTGGCCGCTGCGGCTGGTCGTGCCCGATCGCTACTTCTGGAAGAGCGCGAAATGGGTGCGGCGGATCGAGCTCGTCGCCGACGACCATCCCGGCTTCTGGGAGCGCAACGGCTACCACAACGACGCCGATCCGTGGCGCGAGGAGCGCTTCTCGGACTGGTGAGCGCGGGGGCGCGCGATGAGCAAGCCCCCGTCGCTGCGCGCCCAGCTCGAGCGCCAGCTCGAGGAGCTGGGGGCGATCCGCAACGCCGGCACCCGCTCCGAGGAATTCCGGTCGTGGCGCCAGCACACGCTGACGGTGCTGCAGCGCGCGTGGCCCGACGATCCGCGCCAGGCCGAGCGCTTCAAGCGCGTTCCGTTCACGCCGCCGAGCGAGCGCGCCGACGCGCAGGCCATCCGGCTGTGCTTCGAGAAGGGCTGCGGCGAGGCGGGCGCGCTGCTGCGCGAGCTGATCGCCGCGCAGACGCCGAGCACGAACCCTTCCGGACGCGGGCGCAAGCACCACGGCCACGCGCCCGCGCCGGCTCCCGAGCCGCCGGGGCCGCCGGTGCTGCCGCCCGCGCTGCGCAATCGCGGCCCGCATCCCACGGCCCGCCCGCCCGGTACCGAACGGAACGAGCCGCCGGCGAACGAGCCACCGCCGATGAGCGCCGAGTCGCTGGCCGAGGCGATCTCGGACCACGAGGACGAAGAGGCGCGGCGCACGACCGAGCAGTTCCTGCAGTTCTCGCCGGTGTTCCGCGCCGGGATCGGCAAGCAGGGCGGCGAGCGCACGGAGCCCGCCGAGCGCACGGATCGCCCCGATCGCCCCGAGCGCCACGAGCGCACGGAGCGCGCGAGTGGCGCCGAGCGCGATCGCGACCCTGGCCGCGCCGACGACGAATACGACGACAGCGCGCGCGCGGGTGGCGGCGATGAGCAGGCCGAGGAGCGGCGCCGCGAGACCCGTCCGAAGGCGTCCGCCCCGGTCGCGCTGGCGCTCGTGACGCTGGCGCGCGACCGCGAGCTGGAAGCGTGCGGGGTGCTCGTCATCCACCGCGCCGAGGTGCGCGCGCTGATGCTGGAGCTGGCGAGCGCCATCGAAGCCGGCTCGCCGCGCTGGCCGGTGCTGCGCGACGCCATGCGCACCGCGATCGAATTCCCGCGGCTCGCCGCCCGGCTGCTGCCGCTGCTGGTGTGCTACGTGGGCGAGGCCGCCGCCGACGCGTCCCGCCGGGCCGCCTGATCCCGCCGGCGTCCTGACACGCGGGGTTCACGGCCCGCCGTCGCCACGACGGATGCCGCCCGCCGCCGTTCCACCCGCTCCGAACCGGTTTGCTATGGTCCCGGGTGGAGGAACGCCATGGCGCTCGACAAGTTCACCGTCAAGTCACAGGAGGCGCTCGAGCGCGCGCAGCGGATCGCGCGCGACTACGCGCACCAGGAGCTGCTGCCCGAACACCTGCTGCTCGCCCTGCTGCAGGATGGCGAAGGCACGATCGCCTCGGTGCTGCAGAAGCTGGGCGTCTCGCAGCAGGCGCTGATCGAGGCCACCGAGCGGGCGCTGGCGCGCGTCACCCGCGTGCACGGCGGAACGCTGCACTTGGGCGAGGCGCTGCGCCAGGTGCTGGCCGGCGCCGAAGCCGAGGCCGGGCGGCTCAAGGACGAGTTCATCTCGGTCGAGCACCTGCTCGTGTCGCTGGCCTCGGTTGATCACCCGGGCGGCGCGCAGCGCGTGCTGGCCGAGGCCGGCGTCACCGGCGACGCGCTGCTCAAGGCGCTGCAGCAGGTGAGGGGCGGCCAGCGCGTGGTGGACGAGAATCCCGAGGACAAGTACCAGGCGCTGGCGAAGTACGGGCGCGACCTCACCGCGCTCGCGCGCCAGGGCAAACTCGATCCGGTGATCGGCCGCGACGACGAGATCCGGCGCGTGATCCAGGTGCTGGCGCGGCGCACCAAGAACAACCCGGTGCTGATCGGCGATCCCGGCGTGGGCAAGACCGCGATCGTCGAGGGGCTGGCGCAGCGCATCGTGGCCGGCGACGTGCCCGAGACGCTGCGCGACAAGCGCGTGATCGCGCTCGATCTGGGCGCGCTGATCGCCGGCTCCAAGTTCCGCGGCGAGTTCGAGGACCGGCTGAAGGCGGTGCTCAAGGAGGTGACGAGCGCCGAGGCCAGCGTGATCCTGTTCATCGACGAGCTGCACACGCTGGTGGGGGCGGGCGGCGCCGAGGGCGCGGTGGACGCCTCCAACCTGCTGAAGCCCGCGCTGGCGCGCGGCGAGCTGCACTGCGTGGGCGCCACCACGCTGGACGAGTACCGCAAGCACGTCGAGAAGGACGCGGCGCTCGAGCGGCGGTTCCAGCCGGTGTTCGTGGGCGAGCCGTCGGTCGAGGACACGATCGCGATCCTGCGCGGGCTGAAGGAGCGCTACGAGGTGCACCACGGCATCCGCATCAAGGACGCCGCGCTGGTGGCGGCGGCGATGCTGTCGTCGCGCTACATCACCGACCGCAAGCTGCCCGACAAGGCGATCGACCTGATCGACGAGGCCGCCTCGCGGCTGCGCATGGAGATCGACTCGATGCCGGTCGAGCTGGACGAGCTGACGCGGCGCGAGCGGCAGCTCGAGATCGAGCGCCAGGCGCTGGCCAAGGAGACCGATCCCGGCAGCCGCGAGCGGCTGAAGCGCCTGGACGAGGAGCTGCAGCGCATCCGCGGCGAGAAGGCGGGGCTGGACGAGCACTGGCGGCGCGAGAAGGAGGCGGTGGACGCGATCCGCAAGCTCAAGCTCGAACGCGAGCGCATCAAGATCGAGGAGCAGCAGGCGGAGCGCGTCGGCGACCTGGCGCGCGTGGCCGAGCTGCGCTACGGCCAGCTGCTGCAGGTCGAGCGCCAGCTCGAGCAGGAGAACGCGCGGCTGGCCAAGATCCAGCTCGAGCGCCGCATGCTGAAGGAGGAAGTGGACGAGGAGGACGTGGCCGAAGTGGTGGCCAAGTGGACCGGCATTCCGGTGGCCAAGCTGGTGGAGGCCGAGATCCAGAAGCTGGTGCGGATGGAGGAACGGCTGCACGAACGCGTGGTCGGCCAGGAGGAGGCGGTGCGGCTGGTGTCGGAGGCGGTGCGCCGCTCGCGCGCCGGGCTGCAGGATCCGCGGCGCCCGATCGGTTCGTTCCTGTTCCTGGGACCCACCGGGGTCGGCAAGACCGAGCTGGCGCGCGCGCTGGCCGAGTTCCTGTTCGACGACGAGCGCGCGATGGTGCGGCTCGACATGAGCGAATACCAGGAGAAGCACACGGTGGCGCGCATGATCGGGGCGCCGCCCGGATACGTCGGCTACGAGGAGGGCGGCGCGCTCACCGAGGCCGTGCGGCGGCGCCCGTTCTCGGTGGTGCTGCTGGACGAGATCGAGAAGGCGCACCCCGAAGTGCTGAACGTGTTGCTGCAGCTGCTGGACGACGGTCGGCTGACCGACGGCCAGGGCCGCACCGTGGACTTCCGCCACACGCTGATCATCATGACCAGCAACCTCGGCTCGCAGTGGATCCTCGAGCTGGGGGAGCGCGATCGCGAGGAGCTGGAGCGACGCATCCAGGTCGCGCTGCGCGAGCACTTCCGGCCCGAGCTGCTGAATCGCATCGACGAGATCGTGGTGTTCCACGCGCTGTCGCGCGACGACCTGCGGCTGATCGTGGCGCTGCACGCCGAGGGCCTGCGCCGGATGCTGCGCGACCGCGAGCTGGGGCTCGAGCTGACCGACGCGGCGCTCGACGCGCTGGCCGAGGAGGGCTACGACCCGCACTTCGGCGCGCGTCCACTCAAGCGCACGATCCAGCGCCGGCTGCAGAATCCGCTGGCGATGCGGCTGCTGCAGGGCGAGTTCACGCCCGGCCAGACCGTGCGCGTGGACTACACCGGCGGCCAGTACACGTTCGCGGTGGTGCGCCCCCGGGCCGGCGAAGGCGGCG
>DASSIN010000124.1:0-18047 GCA_035691845.1 Candidatus Eiseniibacteriota bacterium
GCCCGAGCCCGGCACCAGCGGCACGCCGGCCGCGCGCGCCGCCGCGCGCGCCGCGAGCTTGTCGCCCAGCGCGGCGATCGTCTCGGGGCGCGGTCCGATGAACGCGACGCCGGCGCGCTCGCACTCGCGCGCGAAGAACTCGTTCTCGGCGAAGAAGCCGTAGCCGGGGTGGATCGCGTCGGCGCGGGCCGCGACCGCCGACGCGATCACCTTGGCCGGATCGAGGTAGCTCTCGCGCGAGGGCCCGGGCCCGAGCGGCAGCGCCTCGTCCGCCATCAGCACGTGCAGCGCCGCGCGGTCGGGGTCGCTGAACACGGCGATCGAGGTGATGTCCAGCTCGCGCAGCGAGCGGATGATGCGCACCGCGATCTCGCCGCGGTTGGCGATCAGCACGCGCCGGATGTGTTTCGAACGAGACACCGCGAGCCTAGCCTTCGATCACCACGCACGCGATGGCGAGTCCGCCGTCGTGCGTGAGCGAGACGTGCGCGTCGGTGGCGCCCAGCGCCCGGAAGCGTTCGAGCGCCGCATCGTGGAGCGCGAGCGTGGGCTGCCGGCCGCCCGGCTGAACCACCTCCGCCTGACGCCAGCCGATCCCCCCGGACAGCCCGGTCCCGATCGCCTTGAACAGCGCCTCCTTGGCCGCGAACCGCGCGGCCAGGTGGGGGAGCGGGTCCTTGTGGGTGCGGCAGTAGGCCAGCTCGGCCTCGGTGAACAGCCGCCGCTCCATGCGGTCGCCGAACCGCTCGAGCGCTCGCATCAGGCGCTCCACCTGCACGACGTCGATCCCGATGCCGCGGATGGGCACGTCACCTCCGGTCCAGTGCCGCCGATGGCGGCCGGCGGGGACGCCGTCCGCCGATCCGCCGCCCGTCGCGCGCGCCCCGCCGACCGTCCGCAACCGGGGATCGGGCGCACGCGGCCGGGCGAGTGGGGTCCCGGGGCATTTAGTCAGCGGCGGGGGCGAGGGTCAAGTCCGTCGCCGGCGACGGCGCATCGTACGAACGTGGGATCATGGCGCGTGCCTGTTGTGGGTGATTTCGCACAGTACTGGCGCGGTCGAAACCAGCGCGTCGAGAATGTGAGCCGTTGCCAAACGCGCACGCACAACCCATAATTGTTGCCGGGAAAAATTCGCAGGCTTTCAATGTTCCCGACCCCTTGCCGTCCCCCCTCACAGGCTGCACCCCATACGGAGGAAGCGATGCGTTTGGTCTCGAAGCGCTTCATCCCGTGGTCGCTTCCGGTCCTTGTCGGACTGGTGGCGCTGCCGATGGCCGCCTTTGCCGCGGATCCGTCGTGCACCATCACGGGCGCCATGACGCTCCCGCCCGGGAGCACGTTCCATCTCTGTGCCACCGGCTCGGCCGGCGAAGGCAACACCTACTCGTGGTACGAAGGCACGAGCCAGACCGCGTTCTCGCACGACCAGTGCGTGGACATCGCGGGGCTGGGGCTCGGCACGCACGACTACGTGATGGTGATGAGCCTGAACGCGCCGACCGGCCCGTTCGTGAAGTGTCCGTTCACGCTCACGATCGCGGAGGGCCCGCCGCCGCCTCCCGAGCTGGTGTGCGTGACGCCGCCCACGATCACGTGCGGCAACACGGAGCCGATCCAGCTGTGCGCGCCGCTGTCGAACCAAGGCGCCGGCTTCACCTACACGTGGAGCGGTGACGGCATCACCGGCGAAGTGCACACCGCGTGCGTGACGCTGGCCCCGCTGGCGCCGGGCGACTACGTGGTGCACTACGTGGTCAGCTTCGACGCGCCGACCGGCCCGTTCCTCAAGTGCGACGTGCCGATCCACATCCCGACGTGCGTCACCAACTGCCCGCGCACGGTCGGCTTCTGGAGCCAGCAGTGCATCCAGCGCGACAACGGCAGCACGAAGTACACGGTCGCGCAGGTCACGGCGATCGCGCAGTTCGTGGACTCGCACAGCGACGTGCTCGACTTCGGCAGCTCGGCGTTCGACGGCTTCTGCGCCGTCATCAACCCGACCAAGCCGATGACGCTGCTCAAGCAGAGCGAGCGCCAGCTGGCGGGCCTGCTCGCCAACGTGGCGGCCGGTTCGCTCGGCTTCATCACGAGCAACGGCGAGACCGTGAACCTCGACGTCAACACGCCGTTCACGTGCGGCGACCTCAACGTGAACACGATCGGCGAGTTCATCTCCCGCGCGGATTCCATCATCGCGTTCGTGGCGGGCGGCGGGACCTCGTCCGAGCTCGGCAGCGTCGAGAGCTGCCTCGACAACATCAACAACGGCATCGGCATCGGCCCGGTGTGCGGCGGCGACGACGACAAGTCGATCGGCATCGGCGCGCTGTCGCAGACGGCGCCGGAGCAGCTGGCCATCACGCCGAATCCGTTCCGTGGCTCGACCACGATGGCGCTGTCGCTCACGTCCTCGAAGCCGGTCGTGCTGGGCGTGTACGACGTGGCGGGCCGGCTCGTGCACAGCATCACCTCGGGCACGCTCACGGCGGGCTCCCACAGCTTCGCGTGGGACGGCACCGACATGAGCGGCGCGCGTGTGAAGACGGGCGTGTACTTCGTGCGCGGCACCATCGGTGGTGCGGCGACCGGTATGCGTCTGGTCGTCATCCGCTAACCGGTTGCAGGTTCGCGGCGGCCCCGCTCGATGCGAGCGGGGCCGCTGGCGTTATCCGGCCGCCGATGGCGGCCTTGCGCTTCGCCCGCCGGCGACGTCCCCTTGACGGGTGGGGCGCCGGCTCTCTACTGTCGTCGCGAACGTTTGCCGGACGCGGGGATGCCCTTCGCTTTCCAGCTCGAAGCCACCGATCCAGACACGGCAGCCCGCTCCGGTCGCATCACCACCGCCCATGGCGAGGTGCGGACGCCGGCCTTCATGCCGGTCGGGACGGTGGGGTCGGTCAAGACGCTGACGCCCGACGAGTTGCGGGCGGCCGGCGCCGACATCCTGCTGTCCAACACCTATCACCTGTGGCTTCGGCCCGGAGTGGAAACCGTGCGCCGCATGGGCGGCCTGCACCGGTTCATGGGTTGGGACCGCACGATCCTGACCGACAGCGGCGGCTTCCAGGTGATGAGCCTGTCGGAGCTGCGAAAGGTGAGCGACGAGGGGGTCGAGTTCCGGTCGCACCTGGACGGAAGCAGGCTCCGGCTCACGCCGGAGCTGGCGATCGACATCCAGGACGGGCTCGGCACCGACATCGCGATGTCGCTGGACGAGCTGATCGAGTTGCCGGCGCCGGTCGAGCGGGCCCGGGAGGCCGTGGACCGCACGGTGCGCTGGGCGGCGCGCGGGCTGGCCGAGCGCGAGCGGCTGCGCGGCGAGGGCCGCGGCGCCATGGCGCTGTTCGGCATCAATCAGGGAGGCACCGATCCGGATGAGCGGGCACGCTGCTTCGCGCGGCTGGGCGGGCTGCCGTTCGACGGATTCGCATCCGGCGGGCTGTGGGTGGGCGAGGGCAGGAGCCTCGGGCTCGACATGGTGGCCCGCGACTGCGCCGATTTCCCCGCCGACCGCCCGCGCTATCTCATGGGCGTCGGACATCCGGTGGACGTGATCGAAGCCGTGGCCCGCGGAGTGGACATGTTCGACTGCGTGCTGCCGACGCGCAACGCGCGCCGCGGCACGGTGTTCATCTCGACCGGCCGACTGGTGGTGAAGAATGCGGCGTACGCGCTCGATCCCCGGCCGCTCGATCCGGCGTGCGACTGCTACACGTGCCGGAATTTCAGCCGCGCGTACCTGCGGCACCTGTTCGCCGCCGGCGAGCTGCTCGGCATGCGGCTGGCGTCGATCCACGCGGTGCACCACATGGTGGACCTCACGCGGCGCGCCGGTGACGCGGTGCGCCGGGGATGCTACGCGGGCTTCCGGCGCGAGGCGCTGGAGAAGTTTCGCAGCGGCGAGACACTGGCCGGAGCGCCGGCCGCCTGATCGCGGGCCGGATGGTCCGGCGCCGCACGATTCGGAAATCTGACGCGACGAGAGGAGCCCGATGGTCACGGACGCGTGGGCGCAGGCCGCAGGCAGCAGCGGCCCGGGCGTGAACCCGCTGCTGATGCAGGTGCCGTATTTCCTGGTGATGATCGTGCTGTTCTACCTGATCCTGATCCGGCCCCAGCAGCAGCAGAAGAAGAACATGGAGAAGATGCTGTCGGCCCTGAAGCGCGGCGACCGGGTGGTGACGAGCGGCGGCATCATCGGCACCGTGGTGGACGTGGACGATCAGCGCGCCGTGCTGCGCACCGGCGGCGACATCAAGCTCGAGTTCCTGAAGTCGGCGATCGTGCAGGTGCTGGCGGAGAAGTCGTGAGATCGCGCGTGCGACGGCGGCGGACCGCGGAGGGACGGGCGTGAGCCTGCGGCCGGTCCGCATCTACGGCGATCCCGTGCTGCGCACGCGCGCCGCGGACGTGCGCGAGTTCGACGGCTCGCTGGCGCAGCTCGTGCAGGACCTGTTCGAGACGATGAGCGCCTACCGCGGCGTCGGCCTGGCGGCAAACCAGGTGGGCGTGCTGCAGCGCGTGCTGGTGGTGGACGTGCCGGCCGAGGAGGAGGGGGGCGCGCCTCTGCGGCTCGCGCTCGTCAATCCCACGGTCACCCGCCGCGCGGGCACGCAGCACGCGGAGGAGGGCTGCCTGTCGATCCCGGGCGTGTGGGAGGACGTGACGCGCGCCGCGCGCATCCACGTCGAGGGCCTCGATCCGCATGGCCGGTTGGTGGCGCTGGATGCCACCGGCTACGCCGCGCGCGCGCTCCAGCACGAGATCGATCATCTGGACGGGGTGCTGTTCGTGGACCGGCTCTCGGCGCTCAAGCGCCAGTTCCTGCGCCGTCAGCTCGACGCGCTGGCGCGCGGCGAGCTGCCGCACGACTACCAGCCGCCGGTGAGGGAGGAGCAGCGCTGACCCGCGCGCGCGTCGTGTTCATGGGGACGCCGGAGTTCGCCGTGCCCGCGCTCGAGGCGGTGGCCGAGCGCTGCGATGTGGTGCGCGTCGTGACGCAGCCCGACCGGCCGCGCGGCCGCGGGCGCCAGCTGCAGCCCTCGGCCGTGGCCGCGCGCGCGTCGGCGCTCGGGCTGCCGGTCGAGAAGCCGGAGTCGATGCGCGCGCCCGAGGTGAGCGCAGCGCTCGCGGCGCTCGCGCCCGAGCTGTTCGCGGTGGTCGCGTTCGGCGCGATCCTGTCGCCCGGGCTGCTGGCGATCCCGAAGCTCGGCAGCATCAACCTGCACGGCTCGCTGCTGCCCGCGCACCGCGGCGCCTCGCCGGTGCAGCGCGCGCTGTGGAACGGCGAGCCGTGGACCGGCGTCACCACGCTGTGGATGGACGAGGGGATCGACACCGGCGATGCGATCATGCAGCGCTGGGCGCCGATCGCGCCCGATGACGACGCCGGCAGCCTGACCGCGAAGCTCGCGGCGCTCGGCGCGCCGCTGCTGGCCGAGAGCCTCACCCTCGCGCACGCCGGGCGCGCGCCACGACACCCGCAGGATCGCGCCGCCGGCAGCTACGCCGGCAAGCTGGCCAAGGCCGACGGCGCGATCGACTGGTCGCTGGACGCGGTGACGGTGTGGAACCACGCGCGCGCGGTGACGCCATGGCCGGGCGCGACCACCGTGTGCGACGGGCGCAGCGTGCGGGTCGCACGCTGCGCGCCGGTCAGCCTGCTGCCGGCGGATGCCGCGCCGGGCACGGTGCTCGGCATCGAAGGTAAAGCGCTGCGCGTGGCGTGCGGCCGGGGCGTGCTCGCGCTCGCGCGCGTGCGCCCCGAGGGACGCGCCGAAATGGATGCCGCCGACTGGGCGCGCGGGGCGCGCGTGGTGGGCGCGACGATGGGTGACGGATCCGATGCGGAGCGGCCGCCGGCCCCGCGTGGAGGCAACGTGAAGGAGGCTCACGCGTGAACGAGCAACGACGGGGCGGGGGCGGCCCGCGACGCGGGGGCGCGCGGCGCGCCGGTCCGGCGGCCGGCGGGCAGAACGTGCGCAACACCGGCCAGCGGCCGAATCGCCGCCGTGACGACCGCCCGCGCGATCGTCAGGGCGACCGCCCCGCCAACGAGCGCGGCGCGTGGAACGGCCCGCGTCCGGATGCGCCCGAATTCAACGGGCAGGCGAACGCGATCAACCGCTCGCGCCCGATCTACGGCGACGCGCGCGCGAACGGCGCGCGCCGCGGCCGCGGACCGGCCGTGCGCATCGACGAGCAGCGCGGGCGCGCCACGCGCGGCGAGCGCCGGCCCGCGCCGGCGGGGGTCGAAGACCGCTCGCTGCCGCCGCTGCCCGCCAATCCGCGCGAGGCGGCGCTGCGCATCCTGCACGCCGCCGACACGCGCAGCGCGTTCACCGACCGGCTGCTGGACGGCGCCCACCAGCGCGGCGGGCCCGAGGCGCGCGACCAGGCGCTGATGCACGAGCTGGTGAAGGGCACGCTGCGCTGGCGCGGGCGGCTCGATTTCGCGCTCGATCCGCTGGTGCACGTCGGGCTGTCGCAGGTGCAGCCGTGGATCAAGAACATCATGCGGCTCGGCGCCTACCAGATCCTGTTCCTCGACCGCATCCCGGCGCACGCCGCGGTGGACGAGTCGGTCAAGCTGGCGCACCAGTACGGGCATCCGGGCACGGCCGGGCTCGTGAACAGCGTGCTGCGGCGGCTGGTGGAAGAGAAGGATGCGATCCAGTGGCCCGCGGGCGATGATGCCGCGTCGCTCGCCGTGTGGGGCTCGCATCCGCGCTGGATCGTCGAGCGCTGGCTCGCGCGCTTCGGCCCCGAGGCCACGCGCGCGCTGCTCGTGGCCGACAACCGCGCCGTCCCGGTCGGGCTGCGCGTCAACCGCCTGCGCGGCACGCGCGCGGAGCTGATCGAGAAGCTCGCGGCGGAAGGCGTCACCGCCACGCCCGCCACGCTGTCGCCCGACCTGGTGTGGATCGAAGGCCACCACGCGCCGGGCGCGCTGGCGGCGTTCAAGCAGGGGCTGTGCACGGTGCAGGACGAATCCGAGGCGCTGGTCGCGCGGCTGGTGGCGCCGCAGCCGCACGAGCGGGTGCTCGATCTGTGCGCGGCGCCGGGCGGCAAGTGCACGCACCTGGCCGAGCTGATGGACGACGAAGGCGAGGTGTGGGCGATGGAGCGCGCCGAGCCGCGCGTCGCTTCGCTGCAGGCCAACGTGGACCGCCTCGGCACCCACGCCGTGCACGTGGTGCAGGGCGACGGCCGCAGCTACACGTTCCCGATGCCGTTCGATCGCGTGCTGGTGGACGCGCCGTGCTCGGGGCTGGGCGTGCTCGGTCGCCGCGCCGACGCGCGCTGGCGCAAGGGCCCGGAGATGCTGCGCGAGCTGCCGCCGATGCAGCTCGAGCTGCTCGCCGCCGGCGGCCGCTGGCTGCGGCCGGGCGGCGTGCTCGTCTACAGCGTGTGCTCGTTCGAGCCCGAGGAGACGACGCAGCTGGTGGAGCGGTTCCTGCGCCAGCATCCGCAGTTCGTGCAGGAGAGCGCCGCCGGCCACGCGCCCGACGCCGTGGTGGACGAGGCCGGATTCGTGCGCCTGCTGCCGCACGTGCACGGCTGCGACGGCGCGTTCGCCGCACGGTTCCGCCGGACGTGACGTGCCGGAGCCCGAGCGCAGCGCGACACCGGAGCCGCCGGAGCCGGCGCGGGAGCCCGCGCCCGGTTCCGATCACGCCCGCCGGCTGCGGCGGATGCGCGCGATGGCGCTGCTCGCGCTGCTCGCCGGGGCGGCATTCGCCATCGGCGTGCTGGTGTTCGACGTGCTGCTGATGCCGCGCTTCATCCACTCCGGTGCCGAGGTGCACGTGCCCGATCTCGCCAGCCTGACCCAGGGCCAGGCGGAGCGGACGCTGTCGCGCCTCGGGCTGCTGCTGGAGCGCCAGGGCGAGCGCTTCGATCCGTCGGTGCCGCCCGGCTACGTGCTGTCGCAGGATCCGCCGCCCGAGACCCTGGTGCGCGCCGGGCAGCGCGTGATGGTGACGGTGAGCCTGGGCGAGGAGTCGGGCGTGGTGCCGGCGCTCGAGGGCGAGAGCGTGCGGGCGGCGACGCTGGTGCTGACGCACGCCGGGCTCACGGTCGGCGGCATCACGCGCGCGCCCTCCGACGCGGTCGGGATCGGGCTCGTGGCGGGCAGCGATCCGCCGGCCGAGAGCGTGCTGCCGCGCAACACGCCCGTCAGCCTGCTGATCTCGACCGGCCTGGGCGAGGAGAGCTGGATGATGCCCGAGCTGCTGGGCCGCGACCTGGACGCCGCGCGCCGCGAGCTGGAGCTGGACGGCCTGCACGTGCAGGTTCCCCCGGGCGCCGGAGCGCACGGGCTCGTGCTGTTCCAGAATCCGCCGGTCGGCGCGCGGCTGACGCGCGGCCAGAGCATCACGCTGCGGGGCTCGAAGTGAGCGCGCCGGCCGCGCGCCCGATGCCGGCGATCCCGATCGTCGCGCCCTCGATCCTGTCGGCCGATTTCGCGCAGCTCGCGGAAGCCGTGGCGCTGGCCGACCCCGCGCGCGAGTGGGTGCACTGCGACGTGATGGACAACCACTTCGTCCCGAACCTCACGTTCGGGCCGATCCTGGTGCGGGCCGTGCGCCAGCTCACGAACGCCGTGCTGGACGTGCACCTGATGATCGAGCGTCCCGAGACCTTGATCCCGCGGTTCTGCGAGGCCGGCGCCGATTCCGTCACCGTGCACTGCGAGGCGATGGCGCACGCCGCGGTGCTGGACGAGATCCGTGGCTGCGGCGCGCGCGTCGGGCTCGCGCTCAAGCCCGGCACCCCGTTCGCCGCCGCCGAGCGCCACCTGGAGCAGCTCGACCTGCTGCTGGTGATGACGGTGGAGCCCGGGTTCGGCGGCCAGGCGTTCATGGCGGACATGCTGGCGAAGATCGAGACCGCGCGTGCGTGGCGCGATTCGCACGGCCTGCGTTATGCGATCGAGGTGGACGGCGGCATCGCCCCCGACACCGCCCGCCGCTGCCGCGCCGCCGGCGCCGAGGTGTTCGTCGCCGGCCACGCCATCTACGACCAACCCGACCCCAGGGCCGCGCTCGAAGCGCTGCGCGCGGCGGTGCGGTGAGCCCGAACGCGCTCCCCGCGGGCGCCGCCCGCGATACCGCCCGCACCGGGCCGTGTGCTAGATTCCCTCGTTTCCACCGAGACCCATCGTGTTCGAAGCGCTGAGCGATCGATTCCAGGGCATCGTGCGCAGCCTCACAGGGCAGGCGCGGCTGACGCCGGACAACATCCGCGACGGCCTGCGCGACGTGCGCCGCGCGCTGCTCGAGGCGGACGTGCAGTTGGGCGTGGCGCGCGAGTTCGTGGCGCGCGTCGAGGCGCGCGCCGTGGGCGAGGACGTGCTGAAGAGCCTGACCGCCGGCCAGCAGGTGGTCGGGATCGTGCACGACGAGCTCGTCCATCTGCTCGGGAAGAGCACGGTGACGCTGGCCGGCTCGCCGCACATTCCCACGGTGGTGCTGCTCGCGGGGCTGCAGGGCTCGGGGAAGACGACGTTCGCGGGCAAGCTCGCGCGCTGGCTGAAGGAGCGCAACAAGCGCGTGCTGCTGGCGAGCGCCGACGTGTACCGGCCGGCGGCGATCGATCAGCTGGAGCGCCTGGCATCGCAGGCGGGGGCGGGCTTCTGGCGTGCGTCGGAGGGCACGGCGCCGGAGGCGATCGCCACCCAGGCGCTGGACGAGGCGCGGCGGCGCGGGTTCGATTTCCTGGTGTTCGACACCGCCGGGCGACTGCAGATCGACGAGCAGATGATGGACGAGCTCAAGCGCGTCAAGCGCGCGGTGCGCGCGCATCAGGTGCTGCTGGTGGTGGACGGGATGACGGGCCAGGAGGCGGTGAAGATCGGCCAGGCGTTCTCGGAGCAGATCGGCGTGGACGGCCTGGTGCTGACCAAGATGGACGGCGATGCGCGCGGCGGGGCGGCGCTGTCGCTGCGGCAGGTGACGGGCAAGCCGATCCTGTTCCTGGGCGTTGGCGAGAAGCTGGACGGGCTCGAGGTGTTCCATCCGGGGCGGCTCGCGGGCCGCATCCTCGGGATGGGCGACGTGCTCGGCCTGGTCGAGAAGGCGCAGGAGCACGTGAGCGCCGAGCAGGCGGCGAAGCTGGCCGACAAGATGCGCCGCTCGGAGTTCACGCTGGAGGACTTCCTCGAGCAGTTCCGGCAGATCCGGAAGATGGGACCGCTCGAGGACATCCTGAAGATGCTGCCGGGGATGCCGAAGGAGGCGCTGCAGGCGAAGCCGGACGAAGGGAAGATGAAGCGCTTCGAGGCGATCCTGTTGAGCATGACGAACAAGGAGCGGCGCACCCCGCGACTGATCGACGGCAGCCGTCGGCGGCGGATCGCGGCCGGCAGCGGGACGACGGTGACCGAGGTGAACCAGCTGCTCAAGGATTTCGAGCAGGCGCGCACGATGATGAAGCGCCTGCGACACGCTCCGCGCGGCTTCGCGGCCATGCGGAGCCGGATGCGGTAGGCTCCGCCGGAGGCGGGGCCGCCGTCTGGACGGCGCGCGCACGCGCGACCGAACTCGAACGAAGGAGACCTGGGAATGCCTGTGGTGCTGCGACTGATGCGAGCGGGTGCGAAGAAGCGACCCTTCTACCGGGTGGTGGCCGCCGATTCACGCCGCCAGCGCGACGGGAGGTTCCTCGAGATCCTGGGCCACTACGATCCGATCGTGAAGCCCTACGAGCTGGTGCTGCAGCGCGACCGCGTCGAGGACTGGTTGGGCCGCGGCGCGCAGCCGTCCGAGCAGGTGGCTTCGCTGCTGCGCTCGCTCGACATCCCGATCGGCCGGCCGAGCCGGTCGCCGAAATCGAACAAGGCGGCGGCCGGCACGGCGCGCAAGCGCGCGGTCAAGCGCACGACCTCGCCGCGCAAGGCGCGGGCCAAGGCGGCGCGCGCGAAGAAGAAGACGGCGGCCGCCGCGAAAGCGTGACGCGGGTGCGGCCGCGTCGGCACGGTGTGGCGGGCGCGCGGCGCCGCATGGCGTTCGCCGCGGCGGCGCTCGCGTTGCTGGTGGCGGCGGGGGTCGTCGCCGGCTGCGTGACGCGCTCACCGGCCGAGCGCGAGGCGCTGCTGCAGGCGCGCTCGCAGGCGCTGATCGATTCCGGCAACGTGGCGTATCGCAACCATGACTACGGGCTGGCCGCACGCCGCTACGCGGCGGCGACGCTGGTCAAGAAGGACGACCCCGCCGCCTGGTTCGGGTTCGGCATGGCGCTGACGCGGCTCGGTCGCGACGAGGAAGCCCGCGCCGCCTACGCCCGGGCGCGCGACCTGGCCTCCGCCGCCCGGCAGCACCACGCCGGGGCGCAACCGACCCAACGCTAGCGGGGAACCCGGGAGCCGCATGCACGATCTGAAATTCCTGCGCACGCATCGCGACAAGGTGGAGGCCGGCGTCGCGCTCAAGGGCATGGCCGTCGACCTCGCGCGCTTCTACCAGATCGAGGAGCGCCGGCTGGCGGTGCTGCACGAGACCGAGCAGCTCAAGGCGCGCCGCAACGCGGCCAGCGAGGCGATCGCGGCCACGCGCCGCGCGGGCGGCGACGCCGCGGCCGACATCGCGGCGATGCGCGACGTGGGCGAGCGCGTCAAAGCGCTCGACGCCGAGCTGAAGACCCTGGAGCAGGAGAGCGAGAACCTGGCGGCGTGGATTCCGAACCTGCCGCAGCCGGGCGTTCCGCCCGGTCGGGACGCGACGCAGAACGTGCAGGTGCGAGCGTGGGGCGAGCCGCGCGCATTCGCATTCGAGCCCCTGCCGCACTGGGAGCTGGCGACCCGCCTCGGGCTGCTCGACTTCGAGCGCGCTCCCCGGATCGCGGGCTCGGGCTTCCTGGTGTTCACCGGGCTCGGCGCCCGGCTGGAGCGCGCGCTGATCGCGTTCATGCTCGAGTTCCACGTGCGGCGCCACGGCTACACCGAGCTGTCGGTGCCGCACGTGGTGCGGCGCGCCGTGCTGTTCGGCACCGGTCAGCTCCCCAAGCTGGAGGGCGACATGTACCACGTGGGCGAGGACGACCTGTTCCTCAATCCCACCGCCGAGGTGCCGGTCACGAATCTCTACCGCGACGAGATCATCGAGCCCGGCCGCGTGCCGCTCAAGCTCACCGCGCACTGCGCGTCGTACCGGCGCGAGGCGGGGGCGGCCGGCGCCGCCACGCGCGGCATGCTGCGCGTGCACCAGTTCGACAAGGTGGAACTGGTGCAGATCGTGGCGCCCGAGACCAGCGAGGCCGCGCACGAGTCGCTGGCGCGCGACGTGTCCGACATCTTCGAGGCCCTGGAGCTGCCGTACCGCGTGATGCTGTTGTGCAGCGGCGACCTGTCGTTCGCGGCGGCCAAGTGCTACGACTTCGAGGTGTGGGCGCCGGGCACCAGGGGCTGGCTCGAGTGCTCGTCGTGCTCGAACTTCGAGGACTTCCAGGCGCGCCGCATGAACATGCGGTTCCGGCGCGAGCCGGGCGCGAGGCCCGAGTTCCCGCACACGCTCAACGCCTCGGGCGTGGCGCTGCCGCGCACCTACGCGGCGCTGCTCGAGACGCACCAGACCGCGGCCGGCACCGTGCGCGTGCCGGCCGCGCTGCGCCCGTACCTGGACGGGCTCGAGGAGATCGCATCGCCGTAGGCCCTCCGCGCGAGGCGCGCGAGGTGCGCCCGGGGCCGCGCGTGCCGGGATCGCGCCTGCAGGCGCTCGAAGCCACGCTGTTCATCGGCAGCGTGCTGCTGGTGGTGTCGGTGTTCCTGTTCACCCACCAGATGCTGACGCGGCTCTCGCACGAGGTCGAGACCACTTCGCGCGTGCTCACCAGCTTCCTCGCGCAGGCGTCGTTCCCCGCCACGCGCGACCCCGAGCTGCAGCAGCTGTTCGCCGGCGTCATCGCCAGCATCGACTTCCCGGTCGTGATCACCGACATCGATGGCACGCCGCGCGCGTGGCGCGAGGTGGCGGTGGATCCGGCGCTGGTGCCGGCCGCGTCGATCGACAGCCTGAAGGACAGCCTGGCGGTCGCGCCCGTGATCCGCGGGCGCATCGAGCGCGTGCGCGCCGAGGTGGTGCGGCTGGACAAGGTGCATCCGCCGATCGCGATGATCCAGCCCGGCACCGGCGTGTCGCTCGGGGCGCTGCACTACGGCGAGCCCGACGTGCTGGTGCAGCTGCGCTGGATGCCGTTCCTGTCGGTGGGTGGCGTGGTGCTGCTGCTGTCGCTCGGGCTGTGGGGGCTGGCCGGCATCCGTGCGGCGGAGAAGCGCACGATCTGGGTCGGGATGGCGCGCGAGACCGCGCACCAGCTGGGCACGCCGCTGTCGTCGCTGATGGGCTGGATCGAGCTGCTGCGCTCGCATAGCGAGGGCGCGGGCGAGCTGGTGCCGATCCCGCGCCCCGAGCTGGAGGAGACGCTGGACGAGATGGAGCGCGACATCGAGCGGTTGTCCAAGGTGGCGCAGCGCTTCAGCCACGTGGGCTCGGCGCCGCACCTGCAGCTCCAGGACGTGACCCCCGTCGTGCGCGAGGCGGTGCAGTACCTGAGCCGCCGGCTGCCGCAGAGCGAGGCGCGCGTCGCGATCCGCGAGCGCTACGACGAGGTGCCGCCCATCAATCTCAATCGCGAGCTGCTGGCGTGGGCGCTCGAGAACCTGCTGTCGAACGCCGCCAACGCGATCGACAAGTCGCCGGGCACGATCGACGTCAGCGTCGGCCGCCGCAAGGAGACCGAGGCGGTGGAGATCGCGGTCACGGACAATGGCCGCGGCATGACACCGGCCGAGCAACGCCGCGCGTTCGAGCCCGGCTACACGACACGCCGCCGTGGCTGGGGACTCGGCCTCGCGCTCGCCCGGCGCGTGATCGAGGAGTACCACGGCGGCAGACTGTTCATCCGACACAGCGCCCCGGGTCAGGGGACCACGATGGTGATCAGTTTCCCGACCTAGGAACCCCGCGGCGCCCTAGGAAGCCATGATGTGAATCGAGCCGTCGCCCGAGCGCACTTCGAGCGGGCCGCCCCCGCCGTTCAGGGCGCCGTGCAGGTCGTGGCGGCCGAATTCGCCGGACACCTCGACCGGGATGTCGAGCCGGATGCCGCCGTCGCCGGTGTGGGCGTGCAGGTCGGCCTTGAGGTCGCGCGGCAGCCGCAGCCGCACGCCGCCGTCGCCGGTGCGCACCGACCACGCGGACGCCACGCGCGACCCGGGATTCACCGCCAGCTCCACCGAGCCGTCGCCCGACGACACGTCCAGCTCGTCGAAGCGCCCGTCCAGGTGCAGGCCGCCGTCGCCGCTGTGCGCGGTCAGCCGGCCGTCGATGGCGTGCGCCTCGACCCCGCCGTCGCCGGTGTCGAGCAGCACCTCGCCGCGCAGATCGTGCACGCGGATGCCGCCGTCGCCGGTGTGCAGGTCCACGCGTCCGCCGACGCCGTCGGCCTCGATGCCGCCATCGCCGGTCGCCACCTGCAGCTGGCAGTCGGCGGGGACCTCGAGATCCACGATCACGCGCGGATGAAAGTCGAAGTCGATCGTGAATCCGAACCAGTGCGGGCGCTCGCGCACGCGCGCGGTCCACGTGCCCGGCGTCTGGTCCACCTCGATCGCCAGCCGGTGCCCGATCGAGAGTCCATTGGTGTGGATGCGCATGCGCACCTGGTCGCGGGCGCCCGGGTGCACGACGACGCGCGCGTCGCCGGTCGTGAGCTTGAGCTGCGTGGTGCGCGTCACGGCGTACGCGCGTTCCCAGTCGTCGGCGTGGGCGGCGGCGGCCAGCGCGCACAGCACGAACACGCTCGCGGCGGCGCCCCGCAGGATTCGTCGCATGGTCGGCCTCCTCGGGTTGCCAGGGATTACGCCCGGAGCCGGGTCCGGGTTGCAGGCCGCGCTCGAGCCCGCGCGGGGGGTCCGGCGCGCCCCCCAGGTTCGCGCCGGGCGCCCGGTGTGGCAGACTGCGCGCCATGGCCGGCAAGGATCCGATCCGCGAGCACTTGGCGCTCGTGCTCGACTGGCACGAAGCGCACGCCACGCTCGATCAGGCGGTGAAGGGGCTGCCGCCGCGGCTGCGCGGAGCCCTCGCCCAGGGCCTGCCGCACTCGATCTGGCAGCTGGTCGAGCACATCCGGCTCGCGCAGAAGGACATCCTCGAGTTCGCGACCCGCGCGCGCTACCGGAAGAAGAACTGGCCCGCGGACTACTGGCCCAAGCGCCCGGCGCCGCCGAGCGCCGAGGCGTGGCGGAAGAGCCTGCGCGACTACCACGCCGACCTGCGTGCGCTCGCCGCGCTGGCGCGCAACGCGAAGCTCGCGCTGGACCAGCCGGTGCCGAGCGGCACCGGCCAGACCATCATGCGCGAGTTGCTGCTGACGGCGGACCACACCGCCTACCACGTCGGCCAGATCGTGCTCGTGCGCCGCGCGCTCGGCGCGTGGCCCCAAGGCTGATCGTTCGCCGATCGTTCGCTGATCGCCTAGCGCGTCACCACGAACCGCGCCATCGCGCGGCCGGCCGCGAACGATAGCCGCGCCAGGTAGACGCCGGGCGGAAGCGCCGGCGCCGCCCGCGCGTTTTGCCGGGCCGAACCCCGGCCTTACCATCCGGGGATGAGCGACGACACCCGGCGGCGCATCCTGTGGGCGGACGACGAGATCGATCTGCTGCGCCCGCACATCAAGTTCCTGGAGCAGAAGGGGTTCGCCGTCACGGCCGTGCCGAATGGCGAGGACGCGCTGGCCGAGCTCGGGCGCGCCCGGTTCGACGTCGTGCTGCTGGACGAGATGATGCCCGGCCTGGGCGGGCTCGCCACACTGGGCGAGATCAAGGCGCGCGATCTGCCCGTGCCGGTGATCCTCGTCACCAAGAGCGAGGAGGAATCGCTCATGGACGAGGCGCTCGGCCGGCACATCACCGACTACCTGATCAAGCCCGTCAACCCCTCGCAGGTGTTCCTGGCGTGCAAGCGCGTGGTCGAAGCGCAGAAGCTGCAGGACTCGCAGCGCGCACGCGACTACGTGGGCGAGATGCAGCGCTGGCAGACGCTCGACCTGCGGCGGCTGGACTGGGGCGGCTGGGTGGAGCTGGCGGTGGACGTGGCGCGCTGGGACGTGGGGTTCGACGCCTCGCCCGAGGCCGGTTTGAAGCAGGCGCACGCCGACTTCCGACGCGCGATCAACATCGACTTCGCGCGCTTCATCGAGGAGCACTATCCGCACTGGGTGCAGGGCGCCGCGCATCCGCTGCTGTCCAGCGAGGTCGTTTCGCACGCGGTGGTGCCGCAGCTGAAGGCGGGGCGCCGCGTCGTGTTCGTGATCATCGACTGCATGCGGCTCGACCAGTGGTTCGCGCTCGAGCCGCTGCTCGAGGACCGCTTCCAGATCCAGCGCGAGTACTACTGCTCGATCCTGCCCACCGCCACGCCGTATTCGCGCAACGCCATCTTCGCGGGGCTGCTGCCGGCCGAGTTGAAGGCGAAGCATCCCGACCTGTGGCAGGAGAACACGCAGGACGAGCGCACCAAGAACCGGTTCGAGCGCCAGCTGCTGGAGGCGCAGCTGGAGCGGCTGAAGGCGGCGCCGGCGCGGCCGCTCAAGTACCTCAAGATCTACGACCAGGACGAGGCGATCGCGACGCGGCGGCAGATCAACTCGTTCTCCGGCGTGCCGCTGGTGGCGATGGTGTTCAACTTCCTCGACATCCTGGCGCACGGGCGCTCGGAGAGCGAGATCCTTCAGGAATTGGCGCCGGACGAGGCCGCGTTCCGCGCGGTGATGCGCGCGTGGTTCACCCATTCGCCGCTGTACGAGATCCTGCGCGCGCTGGCGGCGCAGGACTGCACGGTGGTGATCACCACCGATCACGGCGCGGTGCTGGCGCGGCGTGCGGCGCTGGTGTACGGCAATCGCGAGACCTCGACCAACCTGCGCTACAAGTTCGGCGTCAACCTCAACTGCGATGCCAAGCACGCCATCATCGTCCGTCACCCGGCCGACTACCGGCTGCCCGACGACGGCCTGAACAAGAACTACATCCTGGCGCGCGAGGACTACTACTTCGTGTATCCGACGCGATTCCACGAGTACGAGCGGCAGTATCGCGGCTCGCTGCAGCACGGCGGCGTGTCGGTGGAGGAGATGATCCTGCCGCTCGTGACGCTCACCCCGCGGCGGCCGGCGTGAGCGGCGCGCACGCATCGGACGCGGGCGCGACCCGGGGCGCCCCGGGCTCCCCGGGCCCCCCGAGCCCCACGGGCGCGGCGCAGGGCGGCCCCGGCGTGCGGCTGGCGAGCCGCTCGCCCGCCGACACCGAGGCGCTGGGGGCGGCGCTCGGGCGACTGCTCGCGCCGGGCGACCTCGTGATGCTGATCGGCCCGCTGGGGGCGGGGAAGACCTGCTTCGTGACCGGCCTCGCGCGCGGGGCCGGCGTGCGCGGCCGCGTGCGCAGCCCGTCGTTCACACTGATGCACGAATACCAGGGCCGCCAGGTGCTGGTGCTGCACGTCGACCTCTACCGCCTCGATCCCATGGACGTGGACGCGCTCGGGTTCGACGAGGCGCTGGAGCGCGGCGCGGTGGTGGTCGAGTGGGGCGAGAAGCTGCCGGCCGCGCTGCGCGACGAGGCGCTGTCCGTGCGCTTCGAGGTGTCCGGCGCCGACACGCGCACGCTGCTCGCCGCCGCCGCCGGCGAACGCGCGGCGCGCTCGCTCGCCCTGTGGCGCGAGGCGCTCGCGACCGGGTGAGCGCGCTGCGCGAAGGTCCCGGGCTCGCGATCGAGGCGGCCACCGGCCGCGTCGAGGTGGTCGCGTTCGACCACCACGGCGCCCCGCGCGGGCATGCGATCGAGGACGTGTCCCATGGCCACACGCGCCGGCTGGTGCCGATGGTGCACGAGACGCTGTCCGGGGCCGGGATCGCGCCCGGCGCGCTCGCGTGGGTGGCGGCGGACCTGGGCCCGGGCTCGTTCACCGGCGTGCGCGTCGGACTCGCCACCGCGTGCGCGCTGGCGCAGGCCGCGGGCGCGGCGCTGCTCGGCGCCTCGTCCTTGA
>DASSIN010000125.1:0-18508 GCA_035691845.1 Candidatus Eiseniibacteriota bacterium
TCGAGCGAGTCGGTGACGGCGCAGCCGGCCGCGAGGAAGCTGTGCCGCCCGACCTGCTCGCCGCGCTCGACGGACTCGAGCAGGAAGGCGGGAGCGCCCAGCGCCTCGCGCAGCAGCAGGTAGGCGCCGACCGGCGTCAGCAGGTCTGCGGGAAGCGTTCGGATGATGCGGTCGTCTGTCATTGGGGCAACAAAAAAGCCTCCCGCCGGATCCGGCGAAAGGCCTGTGCGAGGAGCGGATGCCGCGGCGCAGCTAGCGGGCCGGTCCTCGCTCGGTCGTCCACCACCAGCTGTGCGCGGTCGTCGTCACTGGCGGGAAGTATGGCGGCGAGCCGCCACCTGGTCAACAGGCCCGGTTGCACGCCTGTGGTAGAAGAAGGTGAAAGCGAGGACACGCAATGCCACGAACCGTCATCCTGGGGGCCGCGCGCACCCCGTTCGGCCGCCTCGGTGGCGGCCTTGCGCCGCTCACGGCGCCCACCCTCGGCATCCACGCCGGCACGGCCGCGCTCGAGCGCGCAGGCGTGACCGCCGACCAGCTGGGCTACGTCGTGATGGGCGAGGTGCTGCAGGCCGGCGTGGGCATGATCCCGTCGCGCCAGGTGTCGGCCGGGGTCGGCGCACCGAAGGGCGTGGGATCCGACACGATCAACAAGGTCTGCGCCTCGGGCATGCGCGCCGTCGCGTATGGCGACCTGCTGATCCGCTCGGGTGAGCACGAGGTCGTGCTGGCCGGCGGCATGGAGAGCATGTCGAACGCGCCCTACCTGGTGCCGAAGGCCCGCTTCGGCTACACGATGGGCGACGGCGTGCTGGTCGACCACATGACGTCTGACGGTCTCACGTCGACGTTCACGCACCGGATCATGGCCGAGGAGAACTCGGTCGTCTCGGCCGAGATCGCCTGCTCGCGCGAAGATCAGGACGCATGGGCGCTGCGAAGCCACCAACGCGCCGTTGCCGCGCAGGACGACGGTCACCTGGCCGAGGAGATCGCGCCGGTGACTGTGCCAGGCCGCAAGGGCGACACCGTCGTCGAGGCCGACGAGGGCCCGCGCCGCGACACGTCCGCCGAGAAGCTCGCCGCGCTGCGGCCGGTCTTCAGCTCCGACGGCACGGGGACGACCACCGCAGGCAACGCGCCTGGCGTGAACGACGGCGCCGCCGCGCTCGTCCTGGCGTCCGAGGACTGGGCGCGGGCGCAGGGTGTCACACCGCTCGCGACGATCCTGAGCGAGGGGCATGTCGCCGACGACTATCCCTACCTCGTCCGCACGCCCGCCGGCGCTGCCCGGGCGGCACTTGGCAAGGCCGGGATGAGCGTGGGCGACGTCGATCTGTTCGAGGTGAACGAGGCGTTCTGCTCGGTCGTGCTGTCCACGATCGACCTGCTCGAGGCCGACTCCGAGAAGTTCAACGTCCAGGGCGGCGCCGTCGCGTTCGGCCATCCGATCGGCGCCTCCGGCGCCCGCCTGCTGACAACCCTCGTGTACCAGCTCCGGCGCCGCGGGGGTGGCATCGGTCTGGCGGCGATCTGCTCGGGCGCCGCGCAGGGCGACGCCATGCTGCTCGAGGTGGCCGCAACGTGAGCGACGTGCGCACGGTCGGCGTGGTCGGCGCCGGCCAGATGGGCGCCGGCATCGCGCAGGTGGCGGCGGTCGGCGGCTATGACGTGACGCTGTCCGACGTCGCACCCGGGCAGCTCGAGCGGGCGATGAAGGGCATCCAGGGCTCGCTCACCAAGCTCGTCGACAAGGGGAAGCTCGAGCAGCAGGACGTCGACGCCGCGCTCCTCCGCATCAAGACCTCGGCCGACCCGGCGCCGGCCGACCTGATGATCGAGGCAGCCACCGAGAACGTCGACCTGAAGCTCCAGATCTTCGCGCGGATCGACGAGATCGCGCCGGACGGGGCGATCATCGCCTCGAACACGAGCTCGATCCCGATCACCCGGCTGGCGGCGGCGACCGGCCGCCCTGAGCGCGTGATCGGCATGCACTTCATGAACCCGGTGCCGCTGATGCCGCTGGTGGAGGTGATCCGCGGCCTCGACACCAGCGACGAGACGGTCGTCGACGTCGTGGCAGCCGCCGAGCGGATGGGGAAGACCGTCGCCGAGGCGAACGACTTCCCCGGCTTCATCTCGAACCGGATCCTCGTGCCGATGATCAACGAGGCCGTCTACTGCCTGATGGAGGGGGTCGGCGACCGCGAGTCGATCGACACCGTGATGAAGCTCGGGATGAACCACCCGATGGGCCCGCTCACGCTCGCCGACCTGATCGGCCTGGACACGTGCCTCGCGATCATGGAGGTGCTGCACGAGGGGCTCGGCGACGACAAGTACCGCCCGTGCCCGCTGCTCAGGAAGATGGTGGCGGCGGGGCGGCTCGGCCGCAAGAGCGGGCGCGGGTTCTACGACTATCCCGAGGCGCGCGCGTGAGTGCGGAGACGGTCGCGACGCACGCCGGACCGGCGTTCGACCTGGGCGATGAGCACCGGGCCGTGCGCGAGATGGTGCGCGACTTCGCCGAGCGCGAGATCCGACCGATCGCCGCCGAGATCGACCGCACGCACGAGTTCCCCTCCGCCACGACGAAGCAGATGGCGGAGCTCGGCCTGCTCGGCATGTTCGTGCCCGAGCGCTACGGTGGCGCGGGGCTGGACTACCTGTCGTACGTGATCGCGATCGAGGAGCTGTCGCGGGTGTGCGCGAGCCACGGCGTGATCGCCTCGGTCAACAACTCGCTCGTGTGCTATCCGCTGATGACCTACGGCACCGAGGCGCAGAAGCAGTCGGTGCTGGCGCCGCTCGCGCGCGGCGACAAGCTCGGCGCCTACTGCCTGACCGAGCCGAATGCCGGCAGCAACGCCGCCAACCAGCAGACCACGGCGGTGCTGGACGGCGAGCACTGGGTGCTGAACGGCACCAAGCTGTTCGTGACCAACGCCGGCCCGGCCGACATCCTGATCGTGTACGCCGCCACCGATCGCAGCCTGGGCCCGCGCGGCATCTCGGCGTTCATCGTGGACGCGTCGACGCCGGGCGTGAACAAGAGCAAGAAGGAGCTGAAGCTCGGCATCCACGCCTCCGACACGCGCGAGATCGTGTTCCAGAACGCGCGCGTGCCGAAGGATGCCCTGCTGGGCGAGCTGCACAAGGGCTACACCGTGGCGCTCGCCACGCTGGGCGGCGGCCGCATCGGCATCGCCGCGCAGGCGCTCGGCATCGCGCAGGCGTGCCTCGAGGCGTCGGTGCGCTACGCCGGCGAGCGCAAACAGTTCGACCGCCCGATCGGCGAGTTCGACGCGATCCGCACGTTCCTGGCCGACAGCGCGGTCGAGGTGGACACCGCGCGGCTGCTCGTGTATCAGGCGGCGTGGCTGCGCGACCAGGGCCGGCCGCACGTCAAGGAGGCCTCGCTCGCCAAGTGGCACGCGTCCGAAGCCGCCAGCCGCTGCGCCAACTGGGCGATCCAGGTGCACGGCGGCTACGGGTACCTGTCCGAGTTCAACGTCGAGCGGTGGTGGCGCGACGCGCGCATCACCGAGATCTACGAAGGCACGACCGAAGTGCAGAAGATGGTGGTGGCGGGCCAGGTGCTGAAGGAGCACCCGCTCGCCGCCCGCGACTGATCGTCACCCGCGCCGCCGGCGCGCGGAGAACCCGAGGAGCCGCTGGATGACCCGACCCGTCCGACCGATCGCGCTCGTGATCCTCACGCTGTGCATGCTCTATCCGGGCATCACGCTGGTGTTCCAGGGGCTGTACCCGTTCGTGGCCGGCGAGCACTTCTGGCTCAAGAACGCCGTGCACCCGTGGGTGGCGCTCGGCGTGCGCATGGGCCTGCCGCCGGTCGTGCCATACCTGCTGATGGCGGGCGTCGGGCTGCTGTGGCTGGTGGGCGTGCCGGGCTTGTGGGCGGGCGACTGGAAGGCGTACCCGATCGTGATCCTGGCCGCGCTCGCTTCGCTGCTGATGCCGACGGGCCCCACGATCATGGCGGTCGTGGCCCTGATCGTGCTCATCTTCTTCCGCGAGAAGGCGGAGGAAGTGCCCGCGTAGCGATAGCCCTGGAACGAGTTGCGCCGGCGCGGCGGCCTCGACAGGCCGCCGTTGCTTTTTGCCCGTTGACACGATCGTGACCCCGCCGGACCATTGTCCTGCCGCATCTCGCCACGGGCACCCCACGGTCCGCGGCGGCCTCTCACACTCGCGCGCGGAGCGGAAGTCCGCTCTCGAACCTGGTCCCGATCCCCCGGAGGCCGCTGTGTCGCGTCCTGCCACTGCCGTTCGCTTCGCCGGCGTCGCGCTGATGATCGGCGCGCTGGTCGTTCCTTCGCTCGCAGCTGCCGCCGTACGCAAGGTTGCGCCACGCTCCGAGCCCCAGAGCCGCGACGCCGACCGCGATCGCCCGCAGCAGCTGTCGGCGCCCGTCGGCGGGCCCGCCGCCGGCGCGGTGATTCCCGTGCGCTCGGCGGTCGTCAACTTCACCCAGCTCGCGCGCGGCGAGGCGCTGCGGCGGCTGGGCGTGACGGCCGAGCCGCGCGTGCGGATCGAGCCCGAGCGCATCAACGAGCAGATGCTCGAACCGCCGGGGCCGATCGCTCCGCAGACCGCGCTGTCGCCGCAGCCGCAGCAGCCGTTCGTGCTGTCGCCCTCGCCGAGCGCGAGCTACCAGGGCCTGGACGACATCCCGATGGTGGACTCGAGCTACATCATCATCCCGCCCGACGTGGGCGGCGCCGTCGGGCCCGACAAGGTGATGGAAGGCTTCAACAACAACTACCGCGTGCGTGACAAGGCGACCGGCACCACGCTGACGACGGTGGGCACCGCCACGTTCTGGAACCCGGTGATCACCGACAAGACCCAGCTCATCGATCTCACCGATCCACGCACCACCTACGATCCGGTCAACAACCGCTGGATCGTGGCGATGCAGACGTTCGTCACGAGCGGACAGGTGCTGATCGGGGTATCGCAGACCAGCGATCCGACCGGAAACTGGAATCTGTACGCGTTCGGAAATCTGGCGGGTGGATCGCCCTATCAGATCGATTTCCCGATTCTCGGCTTCAACAAGAACTGGATCACGGTCACGATCAACCGCTACAGCTCGGGCGGCGCGTTCTCACGCGGGATCGCGGTGGTGGCGAGCTATCCCGCCGCGCGCGCCGGGACACTGTCATCGGCCACGGTGTTCACGCAGGCGTCGGGTACCCACTTCTGCACTTCGCCGTGCGTGACGATCTCCGCCACCGAGGACACGTTGTTCCTCGTCACCCACCTGTCGAGTGCCAGCGGCACCTATACCGTCGACATCATCACCGGCACGCCGTCGGCGCCGGTCTATACCGCGGCCAGCGTCGCGCAGACGCGCCCGGGCGGCGGCTGGGCGCAGCCGGGCGGCAACCTGCTCCCGCAGAGCGCGCCGGTCTCGGGCACCAGCGTGTGCGGCTCGACACCGTGTCCGATCGAGGCCCAGGATTCGCAGGTGCGCTCGGCGCCGATGTACCGCGTGGATTCCACCACGGGACACGGCTACATCTACTACGCTCAGACCATCGGGCTCCCGGCGAGCGGGATGACGCACACGTCCGTGCAGTGGACCAAGCTCACGCCCGCCGTCACGTCCGCGTTCGCGGACGGCGGCCGCATCGACGACCCCACGGCCACCGCGAGCAACGGCGGCAAGTGGTACGCCTACACCCACGTCGCCGCGAATTCGCAGGGCGACATCATCGTCGGCTACTCGCAGTTCTCGTCGGCGCAGCATCCCTCGACCGGCTACTCGTGGCACGACCACACCGACGGCGCCGGCACGATGCGCGATCCGCTGATCTACAAGGCGGGCGAGGACTACTACCACAAGGACTTCGGCACCGGTCGCAATCGCTGGGGCGACTTCACCACCGCCCAGGTGGACCCGAGCGACGATCGCACGCTGTGGGTGCTGCAGGAGTACGCCAAGGCGCGCGCCAGCACCAGCGACACCACCACCGGCCGGAACGGCAGCCGCTGGGCGTCGTACTGGGCCGCGGTCACTCCCGCCGGGACGCCGACGTTCACCATCAACGCCAGCGCCGGCGCCAACGGGTCGATCAGCCCGAGCGGCGCGGTGCAGGTGAACCAGGGCGCGAGCCAGGGCTTCACCATCACGCCCAACGCCTGCTACCACGTGGCCGACGTGCTGGTGGACGGCTCCAGCGTTGGCGCGGTGACGAGCTACACGTTCGTGAACGTGCAGGCGCCCCACACCATCTCCGCCAGCTTCGCGCTCACCACCTACACGATCAACGCCAGTGCCGGCGCCAACGGCTCGATCAGCCCGAGCGGTGCGACGCAGGTCAACTGCGGCGCGAGCCAGGGCTTCACCATCACGCCCAACGCCTGCTACCACGTGGCCGACGTGCTGGTGGACGGCTCCAGCGTTGGCGCGGTGACGAGCTACAACTTCGCCAACGTGCAGGCGCCCCACACCATCTCCGCCAGCTTCGCGCTCACCACCTACACCATCAACGCCAGCGCCGGGACGGGCGGCAGCATCTCGCCCAACGGCGCGACGCAGGTCAACTGCGGCGCGGACCAGGGCTTCACGATCACGCCCAACGCCTGCCAGGGGGTGAAGGACGTGGTCGTGGACGGCGGCTCGGTCGGGGCGGTGACGGCGTTCACGTTCCACAACGTGACCGGGCCCCACACCATCGCCGCCAGCTTCGCGCCCGACAGCTTCACCCTGAACGTGTCCGTGGTCGGATCCGGCTCGGTGGTGAAGAACCCGAACGCGGCGTTCTACCCGTGCGGCGACAGCGTGGTGGTGACCGCCAATGCCGCGGCCGGTTGGGGCTTCACCGGCTGGAGCGGCGGCATCGTGTCAGGCAACAACCCGCTGCACCTCGCCATGACCGCCAACCTGGCGCTCACCGCCACGTTCGCCGACACCACGCCGCCGCTGGTGGCGGAGACCGCGCCATCGGGGGGCGACGCGCTGCCGGTCGGCGCCAACGCGTCGCTGACCTGGACCGCCAGCGACAACGTCGGCGTCACGGCCGTGGACCTGCTGCTGTCGCGCACCGGCCCGGGCGGGCCGTTCGACTCGCTCGCGGTCGCGATTCCCAATTCCGGCTCGTTCAGCTGGACCGTGACCGGCCCGGCCACCACCAACGCCTTCCTCGAGGTGATCGCGCACGACGCCGCGGGCTCGACCGCCGCGGACGAGAACGATGCCGCGTTCTCGATCACGGGCGGCGCCGGCGTGGGCCCCGAGACGATCCTGGACTTCGCGCTCGAGCGGATCGCCCCGCATCCGGTGACGGGAGTCGCGCGCATCGGGTTCGCCATGCCGCGCGAGGCCTTGATCCGGCTCTCGGTCCACGACGTGCTGGGCCGCGAGGTGGCGGTGCTGGCGGACGGCACCTATCCGGCCGGCCGGCACGACGCCGTGTGGAACGACCCGCAGGCCCGGCCCGGGCTCTACTTCGTGACGCTGAAGGTGCCCGGCCGCACGCTGATCGAGCGCATGGTGCGCGTGCGCTGATTCGAGCGGGCGCGCGGCGGACGCCCCCACCCGCCGCGCGCCCTCGCTTTGCGCGCCGCGTCCGTGCGGCTAGGATGAGCCCCCGTTCGCACTCCCGCGAGGCTCGTCGCATGCAGCTCGACTACAGCGAGGACCAGCTCCAGATCCGCGACGCGGTGCGCACGCTGTGCCGCGGCGGCTTCGCCGCCGAGGCCGCGCGCTGGGACCGCGACAGCCTGGTGCCGCGCCACGCGGTGGGCGCGCTGGCCGACGCCGGGTTCCTGGGCATGGCGATTCCCGAGGAGTGGGGCGGGCTCGGCTACGACTCCCGCACCATCACGATGGTGCTGGAGGAGATCGCGAGCGTGTCCGCGGCGCTCGCCATCATGATCGCCGTGCACAACTCCGTGGGCGCGCTGCCGGTGTTCCGGTTCGGCACCGAGGAGCAGCGCCGGCGCTTCCTGCCGCGGCTCGTGTCGCGCGAGCTGGCGGCGTTCTCGCTGTCCGAGCCCGGCGCCGGCTCCGATGCCGGCGCGCTCGGGAGCACCGCCGTGCGCGACGGCGACCACTACGTGCTGAACGGCAGCAAGAACTGGGTGACGAACGGCGCGCAGGCCGGCGTGTATCTGATCTTCGCGCGCACCGACCCCGATTCCGGCAACAAGGGGCTGTCGGCGTTCATCGTCGAGCGCGGCGCGCCCGGGCTCGTGATCGGGCGCGAAGAGGACAAGATGGGCCTGCGCGGCTCGGACACGACGGCGCTGTCACTCGACAACCTGCGCGTGCCGGCCGATCAGCGGCTGGGCGCCGAGGGCCAGGGGTTCCACATCGCGATGAGCATGCTCGACGCCGGTCGCATCGGCGTCGCGGCGCAGGCGCTGGGCGTGATGCGCGCGGCGTTCGAGTCGGCGGTGCGCTACGCGCAGGAGCGGCAGGCGTTCGGCGGCCCGATCGCCAAGATCCAGGCGGTGCAGTTCAAGCTGGCCGAGATGGAGCGCCGCATCCAGGCCGCGCGGCTGCTGCTGCAGCGCGCCGCGTGGCTCAAGGACACCGGGCAGCCGTATTCGCGCGAGGCCTCGATGGCCAAGCTCTACGCCACCGAGTCGGCCACGTGGGTCACGCACCAGGCCGTGCAGATCCACGGCGGCTACGGCTACGTGAAGGAATACGACGTCGAGCGCTATTACCGCGATGCGCGCGTGATGGAGATCTACGAGGGCACGAGCGAGATCCAGCGCCTGGTGATCGCCCGCAGCCTGCTGAAGGACGGCGTCCGGGTGTGAGCCTCGCGCGCGCCCCGGATCAGGCGCGCGCCATCACCCAGTGCCAGCGGTTGAGCTGGTGGACAGAGCCGTCGGGCTGCGTGAACGGCGGCAGCGTGGTCGCGAGCGTGCGCACCACCGTGTCCTCGCCGAGCTGGCGCGCGGCGTTCACCAGGATCCCCGCCGACGTCACGGCGCGCAGGTAGGCGTCCACGCTCGGGTACTCGAACGGGATGTCGACGTCTCCGGAGTCGAACGGCGTGAGTCCCGCCTCCCGCATGCGGGCCTCGATCGCGCCCGGCTGGGACAGCGCCTGCACGGCGGTGTTCGGCGGAGGCGGCAGCAGCGCCATCACCGCCGAGAACGAGGCGCGGATGCTGTCGCACTGCTCGGGCGGGCCCCACACCAGCATCGCCACCGTGCCGCCGGGACGGCACACCCGGCGCGCCTCGCGCAGCGCGGCGGTCGTGTCGGCGGCGAACTGGAACGAATTGAAGCCGGTGACCACGTCGAAGCCGGCGTCGGCGAACGGCAGTGCCTCCATCTCGCCGATCTCGATGCGTGCGCCGGGCGAGCGCTCGCGCGCGATCGCGACCAGCGACTCGGACGCATCGAGCCCCGACACTTCGGCGCCCAGGTCGCGCGCCATCGCCAGCGCCAGGCCGGCGCCGCAGCCGATGTCCAGCAGGCGCGTGCCCCTGGTCACACCCGCGCGCGCCAGCACGGCCTCGATCGCCGGACGGCCCACCGGCTCGGCCAGCTCGGCCCAGTCGCGCGCGCGCGCGCCCCACAGCGAACCCTGAACGGTGGCGGATCCCATCGTGTCCTCCGGATGCGGGTCAGATCAGGCGATGGCGCAGCGCGCGGCTCACGGCCTCGGCCACGCTGTGCACCTGGAGCTTGCGGTAGATGTTGCGCACGTGGGTGCGCACGGTATCGAGCGACACGCCGAGCACGTCGGCCACCTGCTTGTAGGCGAGGCCCTGCGTCAACCCGCGCAGCACGTCGCGCTCCCGGTCGGTGAGCTGCAGCATCGCGTGACCGTTGGCGCGCGGCTCGGGCGTGGCGGCCGCGGGATCGCGCACGAGCTGGAGCACGGTGCGCGCCACCCCCGCGGTCAGTGGCGCGCCGCCGGCGGCGACCACGCGCAGCTGGCTCACCAGCTCGCCGGCCGGCGTCTTCTTCAGCAGGTAGCCGTCGGCGCCGGCGCAGATCGCCTCCAGGATCACGTTCGGCTCCTCGAACACGGTGAGCACGACCACCAGCGCCGAAGGCAGCAGACGCTTGACCGCGCGCGTGGCCTCGATGCCGTTCATGCCGGGCAGGTCCACGTCCATCAGCACGAGGTCCCACGCCGGCCGTTCGCCGGCCCCGAGCCCGCGCAGCGCCTCGGTGGCCGCGGCGAAGCATCCGACCAGCTGGAATCCGGGCGTGTGCCCGAACAGCGCGGCCAGGCTGTCGCGATAGCGGGCATCGTCCTCGATCACCACCACGTTCACGCGCGTCCACCTCCTGCGGGCAGCATGCCAGCTTCGCGCCGCGCGCGTCCTCGCATGTTCATGCGAGCCGCGCGGCATGGAAGCGCACCTCCACGCGCGTCCCGCCGCCCGGCGCCGTGGCGATCTCGAGCCGCGCCCCGATCTGCGCGGCGCGGGCGCGCATGTTGCCGAGCCCGTGGCCGCCGCCCGGGCGCGCGCCGTTGCCGGCGCGGTCGGTGAGCCCGCGGCCGTCGTCCGCCACCCACAGCCGCCAGCCTTCGCCGTCGGGGGCGAGCCCCAGCTCGACCACGCGCGCGCGCGCGTGACGCGCCACGTTGTGCAGCGCCTCGACCGCGATGCGCTGCAGGTTGCGGCGCACCTCGAGCGGCAGCCGCACGGCCGGCAGCCGCTCCGGCATCGCCAGCACGAGCCGCGGCGACTCCTCGGGGAACAGCCGCGCCGCGCGCTCGGCCAGCGCCGCGGCGAAGCGGTCGAGCGAATCGCCCTCGGCCCGCAGCGAGCCGACGATGTCGGCCAGGGACGAGCCCAGCTCGTCGGCCGCAGCCGCGATCTGCCCGGCCAGGCGGCGCCGGCTGGGATCGTCCACGGTCGGGTCGGATGCGAGCCCGGCCAGGATGCCGATGCTGCCGAGCCCCGAGCCCATCTCGTCGTGCAGGTCCATGGCGATGCGCGTGCGCTGGCGCTCGAGCCGCAGCAGGAACGCGACGCGCACGCGGTGCGCGGCGAGCAGCGCGCCCGCCGCCAGCAGCACGAAGCCGGCCAGCGCCGCCGGCTCCAGGAACAACGGCCGCCGCACGCGGAAGCGGACGCGCGCCGCGCTCGCCGACCAGTGCACGCCATCGAGCGAAGCCAGAATCTCGCCGTCGTAGCGCCCGGGCGACAAGTCCACGAACTGGAACACCGGCTCGCGCGTCTCGATCCACGGCGCGCGCGGGCTCAACCGCAGCCGGTAGCGCAACAGCGTGCGGTCGCGATAGGAGAGCGCGGCGAACCGCAGCTCGAGCCGGTTCCTTCGCCATGGCAGCGCGATCGATTCGCCCGGCCGGATCGGACGGCCGTCGGCGAGCGTCTCCACCAGCTCGACGCGCGGCGGCAGCTTGGCGGCACGGCGCGCCTCGGGCGGCACCTCGACCGCGCCCGAGAGTCCCGCCAGCCACACGCGCCCGTCCGGCTCCTCGACCACGTCCGAGGCCTGCGCGTTGGGCACGCCCTGCCACGCCGTCAGCCGCTCGAGCACCGTGAGCCCGGCCGGCGACTCCGGCGCTTCGGCCACGCGCGTGATGCCGCCGGCCGCCGCGATCCACACCCCGCCGCTCGGCGAGCGCACCAGGTTGTAGGTGCGCAACGAGCCGATCGCGCGCGCGCCCGGCAGCTCCTGCCAGCGTCCGGCGACGCGCCGCTGGACGCCGGCGTTGCCGGTCGCCGCCCACAGCGTGCCGCTCGGCATCTCGATCACCGCGGCCACGCCGTCCGAGCCGCGCAGCGTTTCGCTCGTCCACGCCACCTGCCCTCCGCGCGCCACGTCCGCCGCCGGCGCGTGGCACAGCTCCTCGCCGCGCGCCACCCACAGCGTGCCGCGCGAATCCTCGAGCACGGCGTTCAACCACGCGTGCCAGTGATTCCACCCGGAAGGCGGCGCGCACGTGACGCGCGCGGGCGGGCCGTCGCCATGCGGCGTCACGAACAGCCCGTCGCTGGTCGCGAGCCACAGCGTGCCGTCCGGGCGCCGCGCGGCGCGCTCGATGGTGTGGAGTCCCGGCTGCCGCCAGCGCCACGCGTGCCCGCCGCGGCGCATGATGAAGCCCGAGTCCATCCACGCCGTCCACATGCGCCCGAAGCCGTCCGTGAAGTAGCCGCCCGAGTGCGGCCCGTCGTCGTAGGCGCGCTCGCCCATCGCCGTGCGCGCCACGTGGCCGCCGCCGTACCAGGTGCCGATCCACGCGCTGCCCTCGTGCACGGTGACGGCGTAGGCGTGCGTGGGGGAGGGCAGCCCATCCTCGGCGTTCCACGCCACGGTGCCGGGCTCGGGATACTGCATCAGCCCGTTGTAGCCGCCGATCCAGAGACTCCCCTCGCGATCCACGAGCATCGGCCGGCCGGTGGGGACACCCGGGCGCGGCGCCACGGTGTCGGGCGTGGCGCCGGGCACCAGCGTGACCACGTACTGGTCGAGCGATGCCCACACGTGATGCCCGCGCACGGCCAGCCCGCGGCCATGCGCGCCGGCCGCCAGCAGCAGCGTGAGCGTGCGGTCCTTGAGCCAGTAGAGCCGCCCCGGGCGCGTGAGGATCGCGAGCGAGCCATCGGGCAGCGGCGCCACCAGGTGCGCGTAGGCGACGTCTGCGATCTTCTCGGGCGCCGCGGGCGGCGCGAGCCGCCACAGCGCGCTGCGCGTGGCGACGAACACCTCGCCCGGCCTGACGCCCGGGCGCACGCGATAGAACGCGCTGCTGTCGAAGCTCGCGTGACCCCAGCCGCGCCAGCGCCCGGCGCGATCCTGCGCCAGCAGCGTGTCCGGCCGCGCGAGCCAGCGCGTGCCGTCGCCGCCGAGCGTGGCGAACACCCAGTCGGCGATCGGGCGGCCGTCGGGCCCGAGCCAGGGCGTGACGCCGCCCGCTGACACGAGCTCGAGCGGCTCGTCGAGGCCGCCCACCAGCACCTCGCCGTCGGGCGCGGTGGCGAGCACGTCGACGACATGGCGCAACACGTCCGGCGCCCACGGACGCATCTCGCGCCCGTCGAAGCGCACCACACCGCCGCTGGTGCCGATCCACAGGAAGCCGCGCGCGTCCTGCGCCAGCTCCTGCACCTCGGACACCATCAGGCCGTCCTTCTCGTCGAACACGCGCATCACGCGCTGGCGCGCGTGCGCGGGGGCGGCGAGCGGCAGCAATAGCGCGCACAGCAGGGCGCGGCCGAGGCGGGGCAGGTTGCGCACGCGATCAATGTACGCCCGCCCCGCGCGGCCGGGGAGCCCCCGGGTGCGCCGCGTCGCCCGGAGCGCAGGCTCCGCGGACATGGTTGCGCGCGGCCCGCCGGCGGCTGGTCGCGGTGACGGCCGATCACCTAGACTTTGTCGACCACCGCCCGCCCGACCTCCCGCCCGCCCGAGCCCGTCCCCGCCACCGGAGAGCCGATTGAGCCTTCGATTCCAGCGCGCGATCGTGGTCGGCGCCTCGTCCGGCATCGGCGCCGCCATCGCGCAGCAGCTCGCCGCCGATGGCGCAGCGGTGGCGCTGCTCGGCCGCCGCGAGCGCGAGCTGCGCGAGGTGGCGCACGCGATCGAGCGCGCCGGCAGCGGCCGTGCGATCGTGGCCGCGCACGACGTCACCGCCTTCGATTCGGTGGCGCCCACCTTCGACCGGCTGCTGAACGAGCTGGGCGGGCTCGATCTGTTCGTGTACGCCGCCGGCGTGATGGGCAGCGTGGCCGAGAGCGAATACGACGCCGCCATGGACCGCGCGACGATGATGGTGAACGTGCTGGGCGCGATGGCGTGGGCGGCGCCCGTGGCGGCGCACTTCGAGGCGCAGCGCGCGGGCACGATGGTGGCGCTGTCGAGCATCGCCGGCGAGCGCGGCCGCCGCCCGTTCCCCGCCTACTCGACGTCCAAGGCGGCGCTGACCGCGTACTTCGAGGCGCTGCGCAATCGCGTGTCGCGCTACGGCGTGAACGTGGTGACGGTGAAGTCCGGCTACGTGGACACGGCGATGACACAGGGCGTAAAGGGCCTGTTCTGGCTGATCCCGGCCGACGAGGCCGCGCGCCGCATCCTGGCGATCGCGCGGCGCGGCGGCTCGCCGTCGGTATTCGTTCCGGCGCGCTGGGGCCTGGTGGCGTTCGTGGTGCGCCACCTGCCGTCGGCCGTGTTCCGGAGGCTCAACTTCTGATGGCGCTCGCCGCCCGCGCGCCGTGGCGCGTGCTGGAGGGATTCGGCGGCGCGCAGCGCGCCGCCGCGCGCATCGCCGCGCCGCGCGATCTCGAGGGCCTGCGCCGCGCGCTGCACGCCGCGCGCGAGGAGCGGCTGACGGTGACGCTGCGAGGCGCCGGCCGCAGCTACGGCGACGCCGCGCTGGCGGCGGGCGGCGTGGCGCTGGACATGACCGGCATGAACCGCGTGCTGGCGTGGGACGAGGCCGAAGGCGTCGCGACCGTGGAGCCCGGCGTCACGATCGAGCAGCTGTGGCGCACGATCCTGCCGCACGGCTTCTGGCCCACGGTGGTGCCGGGCACGATGTTCCCGACGCTCGGCGGCTGCGTGGCGATGAACGTGCACGGCAAGAACGCGTGGCGCGTGGGGCCGATCGGCGACCACGTGCGCGCGCTCGACCTGATGACCGCCGACGGCGCCGTGCGCACGCTGTCGCGCACGCAGGAGCCCGAGCTGTTCCGCGCCGCGATCGGCGGCGCCGGCTGGCTGGGCGTGGTGACGCGGATCGAGATCGAAGCGAAGCGCGTGGCATCGGGCCGCCTGCGCGTGACGCCGCTGCGCACGCGCACGCTGCGCGGGATGTTCGAGCTGTTCGAGGCGCGATCGGGCGCCGCCGACTACCTGGTGGGCTGGGTGGACGCGTTCGCGCGCGGCCCCCAGCTCGGCCGCGGGCTGGTGCACGACGCGCGCTATCTCGCGGCCGCCGAAGACCCCGACGGCCGCGCCTGGCTCGATCCCGCGCGCCAGGACCTGCCGCCCAGCGTGCTGGGCGTGCCGCGCAGCCTGGCGTGGCGCGCGATGAAGCCGTTCTCGAACGACCCCGGCATGCGGTTCGTCAATGCCCTCAAGTGGCGGCTGCCCGAGCGCACCGGCCGCGACGGCAGCTACCTCGAGACCCACGTCGCGTTCGCGTTCCTGCTCGACTACGTGCCCGGCTGGCGCCGCGCCTACGATCCGCGCGGTTTCATCCAGGTGCAGCTGTTCCTGCCCGACGCCGCGGCGCGCCAGGGGTTCGAGCGCGCGCTCACGCTGTGCCAGCAGCGGGGCACCGTGCCGTACCTGGCCGTGTTCAAGCGCCATCGCGAAGACGAATTCCTGATCTCGCACGGGCTCGATGGCTGGTCGCTGGCGCTCGATTTCCCCGTGCCGCCCGATCGCGACCGGCTGTGGGCCACCGCCCGCGAGCTGACCGCGCTCACGCTCGACCACGGCGGCCGGTTCTACCCCGCCAAGGATTCCGTGGTGGACGCGAATTCGTTCGCGCGCTCGCTGGGCGACCGCCTCACGCGCTTCCTCGCGCTCCGCCGCACCCTCGACCCCGACGCCCTGTTCACGACCGCCCAGGCCCGTCGGCTGCTGCCCGGCTGCGATTGACGACGATCGGATGCTCCGGATCGAACAGCGGCCGGGCCGTGGCCCGTTCCGCGCTCAATTCGCGGATGCCCGATAGAGGGCCTTCACGCGTCCCCACGTCGAAGTGGCCGCCGCGGTGGGCGTGGCGTCGACATAGGTCCGAAACGCCGCGTCGAATTGAGACCCGATGATCCAGCCGTGGCCGCCCTGCAAGTGCGAGACGACCTCACCGGGCGCATACGGGTTGTAGGAGGAACCAGACCATTCGGGGCCACTGGCGCCCGCGATCGGTTCCAACCCGAGCACCTGGCCGGGCGCGACCGTCACGCCCGACGCCGAGAAGTCGAAGCTCGTCCAGCCGTCTGGCAGGATGCTCACGGTGGAGGTGGTCGCCAGCACCGTTCCATTCGGGACCCACGCCGTGATCGCCAGCAGGCGCGCCGACACGAGGTTCGACGGCGGCGGCCCGTAGGCGTACACGAGCGCGTCGGCGTGGTGGAACACGCCGCTCACTCCCACGACGAACGTCTGGACCTGGCGGTAGTCGCTTCCCAGATAAGTGATGCCTCCGCCGAACGAACTCACGTCGGGGCCGGTGTAGCTCTGGTCGAGAACCACGGCGCCACCCGCACAGGGCGCGATCGATCCCATGAACAGCACGACCAAAGCCATGGACGGCAGGGCGGATTTCACGGCGACCTCCAGGGGGTTCACGAACCGCCGAAAGGCTATCCCCGGAATGGGGCACGGGCAATCGAATTCCCCCGGGCGCCGCGACCCGGGTGTGGCCCGATGCCACGGGATGGATGGCCGTCCGAGGGCGACGCGCGGCGAAGAGGCTAGTCGAACTTGCCCTGGCAGGGGGGCTCGCCGCCGGGTTCCTCGTCCAGGGCGGAGGGCGGCGCGGAGGCCTGGCACAGCTCCACCAGCACGCCGGCCAGGCTCTTCGGGTGCAGGAATGCCACGCGCGAGCCGTGCGCGCCCGCGCGCGCGCGTTCGTCCACCAGGCGCAGACCGGCGCGGCGCGCGGCCTCCAGCGCGGCGTCCAGGTCGGCGACGTCGAGGCTCACGTGGTGGAGTCCGGGGCCGCGCTCGCGCAGGAACTTGGCCACGGTGTGCGATTCGTCGCGCGGCTCCAGCAGCTCGAATGTGATCGCGCCCAAGCTCATGAACACGACGCGCAGCGCGCCGCCATCCAGCAGCTCCTCGCGGCCGCGCACGGCGCCGAGCGCGGCCCACTGCGCGGCGGCGGCATCGGCGTCGGCCACCGCCAGCGCCACGTGCGAAAGGCCGGTCACGCCGGGGCGGGGGTCGCTCATGTCGTGGGCTGGTAGGTGCCGAACACGCCGCGCAGCGCGTCGCACACTTCGCCGAGCGTGGCGCGCGCCGTGAGCGCGTCCAGGATCGGCGGCATCAGGTTGTCGCTTCCGCGCGCGGCGCGTTCGAGCCGCGCGAGCGATTCGCGCACCGGCGTGGCGGCGCGCTGCTCGCGCCAGTGCGCGAGGAACTGCGCGCGCTCGCGCTCGACGCCGGCGTCGGGGCGGAACGGCGGCGCGGCCGGCACTTGGCCCTCGGCGAAGCGGTTGACGCCCACGATCACGCGCTCGCCGGACTCGACCTCGCGCTGCCAGCGGTAGGCGGCGCGGTGGATCTGCTCCTGCACCCAGCCGGCGCGGATCGCCTCCAGCATGCCGCCCATCGCCTCGATGCGCGACAGCAGGTCGCGCGCGCGCTGCTCCAGCTCGACCGTCAGCGATTCCACGTACCAGCTTCCGGCCAGCGGATCCACGGTGTCGGGCACGCCGCTCTCGTGCGCCAGCAGCTGCTGCGTGCGCAGCGCGAGCAGCGCGCCGTCCTCGCCCGGCAGGCCGAGCGCCTCGTCGTAGGCGTTGGTGTGCAGCGACTGCGTGCCGCCCAGCACCGCCGACAGCGCCTGCAGCGTGGTGCGCACGACGTTGTTGAGCGGCTGCTGCGCGGTGAGCGTCGAGCCGGCGGTCTGGGTGTGGAAGCGGAGCTTGAGCGCCTCGGGATCGGCCAAGCCGTAGCGCTCGCGCAGCAGGCCAGCCCACAGCGTGCGCGCGGCGCGGAACTTGGCCACCTCCTCGAACAAGTGTGAATGCGCGTTGAAGAAGAACGACGTGCGCCTGGCGATGCGCACGAGGTCGAGCCCGCGGTCGCGCGCCGCATCCAGGTAGGCGAGGCCGTTGCCGAGCGTGAACGCCAGCTCATGCACCGCGGTCGCGCCGGCCTCGCGCATGTGATAGCCGCTCACCGAGATCGCGTTCCACTGCGGCACCTCGCGCGCGGTGAACTCGAACACGTCGGTGGCGAGCCTGAGCGATGGTTGCGGCGGATAGATGTGCGTGCCGCGCGCGATGTACTCCTTGAGCACGTCGTTCTGCACCGTGCCGCCGAGCGAGGCGCGCGGCACGCCGCGCGCGTCGGCCACGGCCACGTAGAACGCGAGCAGCAGCGGCGCCGTGGCGTTGATGGTCATGGAGGTGGTGACGCGCTCGAGCGGCAGGGAATCGAGCAGCGCCTCCATGTCGGCCAGGCACGAGATCGCCACGCCCACCCGGCCGACCTCGCCGCGCGCGGCGGGCGCATCCGAGTCGAAACCCATCTGCGTGGGCAGATCGAACGCCACCGACAGCCCGGTCTGCCCGCGCTCGAGCAGGAACCGGAACCGCGCGTTGGTCTGCTCCGCGGTGCCGAACCCGGAATACTGGCGCATGGTCCACAGCCGCTCGCGATACATGCCGGGATGGATGCCGCGCGTGTAGGGCGGCACGCCGGGCGGCGGAAGCCCACGCAGGTCGGGCGCGTCGGCGGGCTCGTACACGGCCCTGATCGGGACGCCGCTCGTGGTCGCGCGCGGCGGCAGCGGAATCTCGGCCGAGCGATCGACCGGTGGTGAATCGGGCCGCGAGGGCCGCGCGGTGCG
>DASSIN010000126.1:0-7131 GCA_035691845.1 Candidatus Eiseniibacteriota bacterium
CCCGCGCGCGGGCCACATCGGCGGCCGTGGCCGCGTGCCCCAGATCCGCCACCGCGGCGGGGCCGGTGAGCGCGCACGCGAACCGCAGCGGGCCGAGCGGGATCGCGAGCGTGCCGTGGACCAGCGCGCGGGCGGCGGCGACGTCGGGATCGTCGGGCAGGCCCGTCAGCGGGCGCGCGGGCACGAACAGCGCGAACACCGCGGTCGCGAGCAGGCCGAGCATCAGCGCCAGGAACGCGACGATCGACAGCACGCGCCAGCGCAGCACGTGCCCCAGCGGGGCGTTGCGCGGCGCGAGCGCAACCGGAGCCGGCTCGTGCATGGCGCGGCATGGTACCCCGGATCGGGGGCGCCGCGCAGGAATCGGCGTCCCCGCCGTGCGGCCGTCACGAACGCATGGACGCGCGCGCGCGCGACTGCTAACTTTTCGCCAGTTCACGCGTTCCGGCGCGCGTGCCGAGCCGTTACGTCGCCTAGGGAGAGGCCTCGCGCATGGCCGTCGTCAAATTTTTGCAGCTTGCCGATCTTCACCTCGGCAAAGGGTTCGGCTGGCTGCCGGGCGAGGGCGCTGCTGACCGGCGCCACGAGCAGCGGCGCGCGGTCGAGGCGGCGGTGCGCGCGGCCGTCGAGCGTGGGGCGCACGCGCTGCTCGTGCCGGGCGACGTGTTCGATGCCGAGGCGATCGATTCCGAGACGCTGGCGTGGGCCGTCCACGAGGCGTTCGCGCTGCCCGGCTGCCCGCCGGTGTTCATCGCGCCCGGCAACCACGACCCGTGCTCGGACACGAGCCATTATTGGAACCCGGCGCTGCTGCGCGCGCGCGGCTGGGCGTGGCCGGCGCACGTGCACGTGTTCGATTCCGGCGACTGGACGATGCGGCTGCTGCCGGGGCTGGACGGGGTGCGCATCTGGGGCCGGTGCTTCGTGCGCGGCGTGCCGTCGGCCGAGCGCCCGCTGGCGGCCGAGCGCATCGGCGGCGTCACGCGCGGCGCGCTCGACGTGGCCGTGTTCCACGGCTCGCGCGAGGGTGCGTGCCCTCCGGCGCAGAAGATGGTGTCGCCGTTCTCGGACGTCGAGATCCTCGCCGCGCCGTTCGACTACCTGGCCGTCGGCCACTACCACGCGCCCTCCACGTTCACGCTGGACGACACGGTGCGCATGGCGTACCCGGGGCCGCCGATCGCGCTGGCCGAGCACGAGACCGGCCGCCACGGCGTGCTCGAGGTGCGCATCCGCTACGGCGAGGGCGCGCCGGCGCGCGCCGAGGTCGAGCCGATCGAGCTCGATCGCCGCCAGGTGTTCGCGCTGCACGCCGACGTCACCGGCTGCACGTCGGTGGACCAGGTGGACCGCCGCATCGGGCGCGCCATCGACCAGGCCGGCGCGAGCGAGCTCGACATCGTCACCGTGGACATGCGCGGGCGGCTGACGCGCGGCGTGCACTGGACCGCGCCCGGCCCCGAGCTGCGCCGGCGCGTGTTCCACCTGCGCGTGACCCAGCGCGGCGTGCGCCCGGACTACGACCTGGACGCGCTGCGCGCCTCGACCGGCGGCAGCACCGAGGAGCGCTTCGCCCGCACGCTGCTCCAGCAGCTCGATGCCGCCGCCGACGCGAGCGAGCGCGCGGAGATCGAGGGCGCGCTCTATTACGGCCTGGACGCGTTCCGGCTGCACGAGGTGACCCCCGCCTACGAGGCGCTGGAGGAGCCGCTGCCCGCCGCGGGCACGGCCTCGGGCGAGGGGGACGCGACGTGAAGCTGCTGCGCCTGCGCGCCAACCGCTTCGGCCCGCTCGAGGGCGAGTACGCGTTCGATCCCGACAAGGTCACGCTGATCGTGGATCGCAACGAGGCCGGCAAGTCGAGCCTGCTGGCCGCGGTCGGCGCCGCGCTGTACGGGCTCGAGAACGATCGCCGCAGCCATCGCGTCATCACGCCGCTCGAGCGCTGGCGGCCGTGGGAGGGCGACGCCTACCGCGTCGAGCTGGAGCTGGAGAGCGACGGCACGCGCTTCACCATTGCGCGCGACTTCGCGCGCGGCACGGTCGAGGTGTGGAACGACCGCGGCCAGGAGGTGACGGCCGAGTTCCGCGAGGGCAAGGAGGACTATCCGGTCGGGCGCAAGCTGCTGGGGCTGGACGCGGAGGAGTTCGAGAAGACGGCGTTCGTGCGCCAGCAGGATCTCGAGCTGGTGGTGCCGGGCGACGAAAAGGCGCGCCGCGGCTCCACGCTGGCCGCGCGGCTCGAGAGCGCCGCCGACACGCGCGCCAGCGACGGCACCGCCGCCGAGGCGGTGCAGCGGCTGGAGCAGGCGCTGCGCCGCTACCACTGCGACGTGCTGCAGTTCGAAGGCACGGTGGACGTCGCCATCTCCCGGCTCGAGAACAAGGTCGGCATCCTCGAGCACGACCTGCACAACCTGGACCAGGACCTGAAGCGCGTCGCCCGCCCGCTGGCGGAGTTGAGCGAGATCGCGCGCCAGGAGGAGGCGGCGCGCGCGCAGCTCGGGCAGCTGGATGCCGAGCGCCGGGCCGGCACGCTGGGCGACCTGACGCGCCAGCTCGCGGCCGACGACGCGGCGCGCGCCGAGCTCCACGCGCTCGAAGCCGAGGCCGGATCGCTGGCCTCGTGCGCCCACGTTCCGCCCGGCGTCGAGGCCGAGCTGCGCGAGGCGATCGCCGGCTTCACCAGCGCCGAGCGCAATCTGGATTCGCTGGCGACGCGCCGGCAGGACGAGCAGAGCCGCGAGCGCCAGCAGCTCGAGGGCGAGCTGAAGGCGCTGGAGAGCTACGCCACGCTCGACGCCGCCGACGCCGATCGCGCGGTGACGCTGGCCGCCGGGCTGCGACGCGCGGCCGACGACGAGCGCGCGCGGCGCGCGGAGGTCGTGGCCAGCCGCGAGTCGCTCGAGGCGCGCGGCAGCGATCCCGGCCGGATGGAATCCGCGGCCTCGCGGTTCCTGGGGCTCCCCGAGGACGAACAGCGGCTGCTGCGCTCGCAGGCCGAGCTGTCGATGGCGTTCCACACCCAGTCGGCCCAACTCGAGGACGAGCGCGCGGCCAGCGGCGAGACGCTGCGCAGCGTGGACGCGCAGCGCCTGGCGCGCCGGATTCCGGGCGGGTTCGTGCTCGCATTGGGCCTGGCCGCCGTGACCGCGGGCGGCACGGTGCTGGCGCTCAAGGGCGATGCCAACATCTGGATGGGGCTGCTGATCGGCGGCGGCGCGGTGGCCGTGGGCGGCGCGCTGCTGCTGGCCGGGGCGTCCGGGCTGCGCCGGCAGGAGCGCGAGGACGCGCTGCGCGCGCTGGCCGACGCCAATCGCCGATTGAGCGTGCTGCGCCAGCAGCGCGCCGAGACCGAGGTGGTGCTGACCGAGCTGGCGCGCCGCCTGGGGCTGCGCGACGCGGCCGAGATGTCGCGCGCGTGGGCCGATTACGTGTCGTCGCTGGAGAGCAGCTCGCCGCTGCGCCGCGCGCAGGAGAAGCTCGAGTCGCTGGAGCAGGGGCGGCGCGCGCTGCTGGACGAGGTGCGCGCGCTGCTCGATCGCGCCGGCGGCGGCCCGGCCGACCCATCGCATCTGGAGCGCGTGGCGGCGGGCATCCGCCACGTGATCGCGGTGCGGCAGCGGCTGGCCGAGATGGAGCAGAGCTGGGGATGGATCGACGACGAGCGCCGCGTGGTGGAGGCCACCGCGGGCGGACTGCGCGAGCGCGCGGTGCGCATCCTGCAGTCGGCCGGGCTCACGTACGATCCCGCGCGGCCGTGGGACGATCACGTGCGCGAGCTGGGCGAGCGCGACCAGGCCCGCGTGCGCTGGGCGCTGCTGAACGCGGAGCTGATTCCGCAGGCGCGCCGCCGCATCCTCGCGCCCGAGGCGCGCACCGAGCTCGAACGGCAGCTCGAGACCGCGCGCGGCGAAGGCGAGCCGCCGGCGACGGGCAAGGGCGCGCCGCGGCCGGGCGGCAGGGCGCGCGGCGCGGTGGACATCGATCGCGAGGCCAAGGCGCTGCACCAGAACCTCGACCTGCTCGGCCGCAAGCGGCAGGACGTGCGCGTGCAGGTGGACGAGGTGTGCCAGCGCGTGCAGGCCGAGCGTCCGGTCACCGAGGCCGAGCGCGACCGCACGGCGGCCGCGCTGGCCCGCGCGCGGCGCTTCAAGCGCACGATCGAGCGCGCGATCGCCGGCATCCAGAGCGCGGCCACCGACACGCACCGGCGCTGGGCCGAGTTCCTCGATCAGCGCGTGGCCGAGTTGTTGAGCTCGGTCGGCACGCGCGTCGAGCAGCTCCGGTTCGGCGAGGACTTGGACTTCTCGTTCAAGCTGTGGAACGGCCAGCGCGTCACGCGCGGGCGCGCCGTGCTGCAGCTGTCCTCGGGCGCGCGCGATCAGCTCCACCTGGCGGTGCGGCTCGCGATCGCGGAGTTCCTGTCGAAGCCGGGGCAGAGCCTGCCGCTGCTCGTCGACGACGTGTTCGCGACCAGCGACGACGACCGCGCGCGGGCCGGCATGCGGCTGCTGATCGAGCACTTCGGGCGCCGGCACCAGATCCTGATCGCCACCTGCCACCGCGCCCGCCACGACGTGCTGGCCCGGCTCGACCCCGAGCTGTGGACGACGGGCGTCCACGTGTGCGACGCGCGCCCCCTGCCCGAGTCCGCCGCCCGCTAGGGTCCGTCGCCCGGCGGCGCGCGGATGGACTTGGCGAACGGGAGCGCGGTTCGTCATGATGTTGCGGTGAAGGACGTGCACCCCGAGATCCGAACGGCGCCGATGCGGGCCGGCAGCGCGCCCGCCCGCGCGATCGTGCGTCGTGCGTGCGCCGTCCTGGCGACGCTGTGCGCCGCCGGCCTCGCGCCCGCGGCGCCGGGGCACGCGGCCAGCGCGCACCTGTACGGGTTCCGCGCCACCAACGAAGCCGCCGAGCGCGCGCGCGAGGCCGAGGCGGTGGCGGGGCTGCGCGCCGATTCGCTGCGCGTTCACCTGCGGCGGCTGACGGAGGAGCCGCACGTGGCCGGCACGCCCGCCGATCACGCCACCGCCGTCTACGTGCGCGACCTGCTCGCCTCGTACGGCTGGGACGCCAGCATCGTCGCGATCCCGGTGTGGCTCAACTACCCCAAGCGCACCGTGGTCGAGTTGATCGAGCCCGTCCGCCGGCCGCTCGCCACGCGCGAGGGTGGCGAGGAATGGGACAAGGACTCGTTCGACGACGCGGCGTTCGGCGCGTTCCACGGCTATGCGGGCTCGGGCGACGTGACCGACGACGTGGTGTACGCGAACTACGGCGACGTGGGCGATTTCAAGAAGCTGGCGGAGCTCGGCATCGACGTGCGCGGCCGCATCGTGCTCATGCGCTACGGGCGGATCTTCCGCGGGCTCAAGGTGCGCAACGCCCAGAACGCGGGCGCGGCGGGCGTCATCATCTACAGCGATCCGGCCGACGACGGATACGACCAGGGCGATCCGTATCCGCGCGGCACCGCGCGCCCGGCGGACGCGATCCAGCGCGGCAGCGTGCAGTTCCTGTCGGAGGCGCCCGGCGATCCCACCACGCCCGGCTGGCCCTCGCGCGAGGGCGGGCGCCGGCTCACCGCCGCCGAGGCGCACGGCGTGCCGCGCATCCCCTCGCTCCCGATGAGCTGGGGCGAGGCGCAGAAGATCCTGGCGGCGCTGGACGGCCCCTCGGTGCCGGACGGCTGGCAGGGCGGGCTGTCGTTCCGGTACCACGTCGGCCCGGGCCCGGCCAAGGTGCACATGGAGGTCGAGCAGGACTACGCCGTGCGCCCGATCTGGGACGTGATCGCGAAGCTGCCGGGGCGCGAGCGCGCGGACGAATGGGTGGTGTGCGGCAACCACCGCGACGCGTGGACCTACGGCGCGGTCGATCCCAACAGCGGCACGATCTGCATGCTCGAGCTGGCGCGCACGATCGGCGCGCTGACGAAGTCCGGCTGGCGCCCGCGGCGCACGCTGATGCTGTGCTCGTGGGACGGCGAGGAGTACGGGCTGCTGGGCTCCACCGAGTGGGCCGAGGCCAACGCGCAGGATCTGGAGCAGCACGCGCTGGCCTACATCAACGTGGACACCGCGGTGAGCGGCGCCGATTTCGCCGCGGCCGCGAGCCACGCGCTGCAGGACGTGCTGGTGCAGACGGCCGACGACGTCACCGTGCCGGGCCACGCCGCCACGGTGCTGGCCGAGTGGACGGCGCGCGCGCGGGCGGCGGGTGTGGCCGAGTGGGCGCGCCAGAACCGCGAGCGCCGCTGGCGCGGCGAGCCCGAGCGCCGCTTCGACGTGTCGGTCAACTCGCTCGGCAGCGGCTCCGACTACACGGCGTTCGAGGACCATCTCGGCGTGCCGTCGCTCGACATGCGGTTCTCGGGGCTGGAAGGCACGTACCACTCGATGTACGACGACTTCGAGTTCGTGGATCGCAACGTGGACCCCGGCTACGTGCGGCACCTGGCGATGTCCGAGCTGTGGACGCGGCTGGTGATGCGGCTGGGCGACGCCGACGTGGCGCCGCTCCACTACTCGACCACCGGCCAGTTCGTGTTGGACGAGCTGCAGTCGCTGGACGACCGCCTGGACGATGCCAACGTGTCGGCGGCGGATTCGAGCCATCGGCTGCGCGTGGAGTTCGCGCCGCTGCGCGTGGCGGCGACCCGGCTGCGCGATGCGGGACGCGCGCTCGAGCTGCGCGTCGAGAGCGCGCTCGCCGGCTCGGACGACGTTCCGGGCGGCGCCGCGGCGCTCGACCACACGCTGCTCGGCGTCGAGCGCACGCTGCTGGGCGATGGTCTGCCCGGCCGGCCGTGGTTCCGGAACGAGCTGTACGCGCCGGGCTTGAACACCGGCTATGCGCCCGTGCCGCTGCCGCGCCTCGGTCAGGCGCTGCTCGATCGCGATGTCGCCGCGCTCGGCGCGGCGGGGCCGCCGCTGCGCGCCGCGCTGGACCGCGCGGCCGAGCGGCTGGCGGCGGCCCACTAGCGGAAAGGCAGTCGTGGTGGAAGAGCTGAATCCGTCCGAATTCGCGACGCCGCAGTCACCGGCCCCGGCACCGTCGCCGGCGCCCGCCGCGCCGGCGCGCGGCGCCAACCCGTACGTGGCGTGGCTGGTCGAGACCGGCGGC
>DASSIN010000127.1:0-8347 GCA_035691845.1 Candidatus Eiseniibacteriota bacterium
CCACCGGAGCGCACGACCTGGCCGCCGCCCGCACCGGCCGCGGCGCGCGCGTGCGCCCGGTTCCCCCCGACGACGATCGCGAGGGGCTGGCGCCGCCTACGGGCCTGCCGATCGTGCCGCGCGATCGCGTCGCGGCGCCCGCGTCGCTCGAGGCGACGCCCACCAACGTGATGGTCAACAACCCCGCGGGGGACGCGGCCGGCACCGGGCAGGCCGAGGAGAGCGTGGCCGCGATCGGCAGCAAGCTGCTGGTGGCGTTCAACGACGGGCAGGGGTTCGTCTCCGGCAACCCTTATAAGGATACCCAGGGCTACGCCGTGTCCACCGACAACGGCGCCACGTTCGTGGACGGCGGCGTGCCGCCCAAGCCGGCCGGGTTCAGCGCGTGGGTGTGGACCAGCGATCCCATCACCGCCGTGAACGCCAAGACCGGCAAGTACTACTACTGCGGGCTCGCGAGCAGCGACGGCACCCACAACGCGATCGGGCTCGCGTCGGGGTCGTTCTCGGGCACGAGCTTCGTGTGGGACAGCGTGCGCGTGGTGCGCAACGAGCTCAACACCAATTTCCTGCTCGACAAGCCGTGGCTCGCCGCCGATTCGACCACCGGCAACCTGTACGTGGCGATGACGACCTACGACCAGACCGTGCCGGGCGGCGTGAACTGGATCGACTTCACGCGCTCGACCAACGGCGGCCGCACGTGGTCGACGCCGCTGCAGATCTCCGACAACCAGACGAACGGCCTGGTGCAGGGGGCGCGCATCGTGGCGGCGCCGGCCGGCAAGGTGGTGGCGACGTGGCAGGCGATCGGCGACACCATCGTCTACGACTACCTGAAGTACGCGTTCAGCACCGATCAGGGGCAAACGTTCTCGCTCGAGACCACGCCCGTGCTGTACGTGCCCAACTTCGGCACCGGCGCGCCTGGCTACAACCGCGAGCGCGGAATCGAATTCCCCTCGCTGGCCGTTGACAACACCCGCGGCGTGAACCGCGGGCGCACCTACCTGTGCTGGGCGGAGAGCTACAACCACCTGGACGACGTGTTCACCAGCACCAGCGCCAAGTCGGAGGTGGAGCCGAACGGCCTGTACGGGAACGCCACGCCGTTCACTCCCGGCGACATCCTGCGCGGCTCGAGCAGCAGCGTGACGGACGCGGACATGTGGTCGTTCAACCTCACGCGCGGGCAGGCGATCATCGTGTGGGTGGACTCGCTCGTCACCAACGCCACCTACACGGTCCGGCTGTTCGCGCCGGCCCCGGACTCGGTCCAGCGCCTGTGCTACGGCGGCGACCTCACATCGAACACCGGCCTGCCCGCCACCCAGACGTACTTCACGTTCATGGCGCCGGCCGCGGGGCGCTACTACCTGCGCTTCGCTCCCGCCAGCGGCACGTCGCTGATCGGGAACTACCGGATCCGGACCAAGATCGGCGACATCGGCACCGAGCGCGGGCGCGATCAGCGCGACGTGTTCGTGACCTGGACCGACGACGGCAACACCTGGAGCACGCCGGCGCGCGCGAACTCGGACCCGACCGGGTTCGACGACTACCTGCCCGAGATCGCGGTGGCGCCCGACGGCTGTCCGTACGTGATGTGGCGCGACCATCGCAACGACGTGTACGGCTCGCGCACGCAGCAGATGATCGCGCGCTCCCTGGACGGCGGCACCACGTGGGGTCTGAACCAGCCGATCTCGAGCGCGATCGGCAACTTCACCACCGCGCTCAGCAACCTGGTGCCGAACCAGGGCGACTACAACGGACTGTCGGGCGACGCGCGCTACCTGCGCGCGGCATGGGCCGACGCGCGCGGCGCGTCGGTGGACGTGTGGGGCACGACGATCGACACCGACTTCCAGTTCACGATCTGCCCCCCCGACACGCACACCACCGCCGGCAGCCAGGTGTGGGCGCGCTGGACGATCGCCAACCTCAATCCGCTGTACCCGAACCACTACGTCGCGACGTTCACCTCGCAGCGCAACTGGCCGGAGCCGGCCGATTCGCTCGACATCGGGGCCGCGAGCTCGGTGATGTTCATCCCGATGCAGCTGGTGGTGCCGGATACGGCCAAGGCGGGCGTGAACCGCGTGTGCATGAACCTGCGCAATACCCGCAACTCCAAGACCATTCAGTGCTGCCTCAACATCACCGTGATCCAGGGCGGGGTGTCGGTCGGGGACGTGGCCGCGCCGGCGTTCGCGCTCGCGGCCCCGAGCCCCGATCCCGCTCCCGGCGCCGCGACGCTGCGGTTCGCGCTGTCGCGCGCCACGCGCGCCACGCTGTCGCTCTACGACGTCACCGGCGCGCGCGTGCGCACGCTCGTGCAGGGCGTGCTGACCGGCGGCTGGCACACGGTGGCGTGGGATGGCCGCGACGATCAGGGCCGCGCGGCGCGCGCCGGCATGTACTTCGTCCAACTCGAGGCCGAGGGCCGCCGTTCGACACGGCGCTTCGCGCTGACGCGCTAGACGAGTGGCTCACATCCTTCGCATGCGACGATCCGCTGGGTGCTGGCACCCAACGACGCCTTGCACAGCGCACGTCGCGGGACGCACGTCGAATCGTGTCCGATGCAAGGTGGCGGAGCCGCGCGCCGAATCCGCGAGAATCCGCTTGGCCGAACGGAGGGAGGTAGTTACGATTATTTTCGCGTCTGTTTGCCCGCCCAGGGAGGGGGTGGGAATGGGGTTTGCTGACGGCGGTCGCGCCATGAAAACTCACCTCGGAGTGCCCGCTCGCATGACTGCTGTGCTTGGTCTCGCCACGCTGCTCCTGTCCAACGGCGTTTCGGCGGCAACGCTGACGCCCACCCCCCTGGTCGCGCCCGGCGGCTTCGTCGCCGCCGAGGGCGCTGCCGGCCGTGCGCGATGGTTGGCGCGCGGACTCGACTGCAACGCCTATTTCGAGCCCCACGCGGTCACGCTCGACCGGCCGTTCGCGGAGGGCGGCCGCGGCGTGGCGCTGCGGGTCAGCTTCCCGGCCGGCCACGGCCGTGAATCGCTGCAGGGCGAGGGCGCCGGCGAGGCGCGCGTCAGCGCCTTCCTCGGCAACGATCCCGCCGGCTGGCAGGGCGGGGTTCCGGTCGCGCGCGAGATCCGCTACCAGGCGATCGCGCCGGGCGCGGACCTCGTGTATCGCATGCACGATGGCCGGCTCAAGTACGACCTCGTGCTCTCCCCCGGCGCCCGTCTCGATGACGCGCGGCTGCGTTACGACGGCGCGCGCGGGCTCCAGCTGGACGCGGCCGGCGGCCTGAAGATTTCGACCGACGCCGGCGTGCTCTACGAGCAGCCCCCGGTGCTGTACCAGGACACGCCGCAGGGCCGGGTGACGGTGACGGGCGGCTACCGCGTGCGCTCACGCACCGACGTCGGCTACTGGGCCGGTGACTACGACCACGCGCTGCCGCTGATCGTGGATCCAGGACTGGCCTGGTCCACCTACCTGGGCGGCGACAACGTCGACAACCTGTACGCCGTGACCTCGGATCGCAGCGGCAACGTGTACGTGGTCGGCTCCACCAGCTCGACCAACTATCCGACCTCGACCGGCGCCTACCAGCGCGCGAACGTCGCGCCGACCGACGTGGTGGTGTCCAAGCTGTCGTCGGACGGCACCACGCTGATGTGGTCGACGCTGCTCGGTGGCAGCGGCAACGACATCGGCTACGGCATCGCCGTGGACGGCTCCGGCAACGTCGTGGTGGCGGGGGCGACGGTGTCCACCAACTTCCCGGTCACCTCGGGCGCGCTGCAGACTGCGCTCAAGACCGCGAGCTTCTACGACGCCTTCGTCACCAAGCTGTCGTCCGACGGCTCCCACCTGCTGTGGTCGACGTACGTGGGCGGCTCCGGCCACGACAACGCGCGCGCGGTCGCCATCGACGGCTCGGGCAACGTGGTGATCGCGGGCTACACCGGCTCGACCAACTTCCCGACCACGACCGGCGTGATCCGGCCGACGCGCAGCCCGGCGCTGTTCGACGGCGCCGACGGCTTCATCGCCAAGATCGCGTCCAACGGCGCGTCGGTGATGTGGGCGACCTACCTGGGCTCGAACAGCAGCACCGACGACATCTTCGCGATGACGCTCGACGCCGCGGGCGAGCCGACCGTGACGGGCTGGACGTCGTCGTCCGACTTCCCGACCACGACCGGCGCGTTCTCGCGCACGTTCAAGGGCTACAGCGACTGCTTCGTGACGCGCCTGAACGCGACCGCCAGCGGCTACGTGTTCTCGACGTTGCTCGGCGGCGCGACCGGCTACGACGAAGGCCACGCCATCACCACGGACGCGAACGGCAACACGTACGTGGCCGGCTACACCAATTCGAACGACTTCCCCGTCACCCCGGGCGTGGTGGGACCGACGTACGTGGGCCCGGGCGGCTACTACGACGTGTTCGTCACCAAGCTCGCGCCCAACGGCGGTTCGCTCGGCTTCAGCACCTACCTCGGCGGCAACGGCCACGACCAGGCGTACGGCATCAGCCTCGCGCCGGGCGGCCAGGTGGTGGTGACGGGCACCACCGCCTCCACCAACTTCCCGGTCACCTCGGGCGGCTACCAGCGCACGAATTCGGGTGGCACCGACGGCTTCGCCGTGGCGCTCTCCGCCAACGCCAGCAGCGAGGTGTACGGCACCTACATCGGCTCGGCCGGCACCGATCAGCCGCAGGCGGTCGTGGTGCGCGGCGACGGGCGCGTGGTGGCGGTCGGCAGCACCGACGGCGCGTCGTTCCCCGCCACCGGAACCTCGCTGGACGTCACGCTCAACAGCGCGGGCATGGCGGACGGCTTCGTGACGGTGTTCGACATGGGCCTCTCGGGCGGCGCGAGCGCGGCGCCCGACGTGCCGGTCGTGCTCGAGCTCGAGCGCCCGCAGCCCAATCCGTTCGTGTCGAGCGCGACCATCGCGTTCAGCCTGAGCGAGCCGGGCTCGGTGCGTGCCCAGGTCCTGGACGCCGCCGGGCGCCTGGTGCGCGACGACGGCGAGCTCAGCTTCGGCTTGGGTCGCCACACGTGGGTCTGGAACGGCACCGACGCGAACGGCCGGCCGGTGGCCGCCGGTCTGTACTTCGTCCGCATGACGGCGGGCGGGCAGACGATGGAGCAACCGATGGTGAGACTGCGTTGATCGCCAGCTGACCTCCTGACGAGGAAAGAGTCCCGGCCTTCGCGGCCGGGGCTCTTTTTTTTGCGTGCGGCTCGTTTGGTGATTTCACCCAACGTGCCGCGTCCTCACCCAGGTTCCACCGCGGCTGTCGAATTGACATACACATTTTGCAGTTTTCCATTTGCAGAACACTGCCAAGTCCGTGCAAGATGATACGCGACACTCGTCCTGCACCAGAAGGTGTGGCGGGCCGCAACCCGTGATAGGCCGCACGGAAGCCCACGCGACATAGGATGTCGCCCTGCCTCGGAGCTTCCCTCTCCACCGGAAGATTGTCGGCGAGCGCGACCGGCTTCTCGCGACCCTTACCCCACCGCCGTACCCAATCCCCCCTTGGAGAGCACATGAGTGAGCTTCGTGCCGCACTGCGAACGTGCATGGGAATCCTGTGCACGCTGTGGGCCCTGCTGCCGAATCCGGCGGAGGCCCAGACCTTCTCCACCACTTCGACTGACGCGTCCATCACGTGCGGGCCGATCTCGCCCGGCGTGGCCGCGAACTTCAGCATCAACGGCCGGCTCATCTGCCAGTCGGGCTTCATCGACTGGTACAGCACCAGCGCCGCATGCAGCGGTCTGCTGCAGATCGCGCCGCCCGACTCGGTGAATCATCCGTTCCCGGGCCTTGGGCCGGTGCTGTTCGTGCGCGATTCAACCGGCGCGAGCAACGGAACCGATCCCACGATCTTCCGCGGCACCAGCAACACCAACGGTGACCTGATCGGCGACCCGCTGCTCTACCCGGGTCAGACGCCGTGGACGTACACCACGGGCAATCCGCCGCAGAAGGACGACCTGTCCGAGATCTACCTCACCGTCCAGCAGGACCCGCTCACGGGCAACCTGTGGCTGATCGTGGGCGGCGCGTACATCTCGACCGATGGTGACAAGCACTTCGATTTCGAGTTCAACCAGAAGGGCGTGCACCTCGATTCTTCGCGCGGACTGATCATCGGCGATGGCCCGTCGGGCGGCCGCACCGGCGGAACCAATCCCGACTTCGTGCTGTCGATCGACTACCAGCAGGGCGGCGCCGCCCCGTGCGTGCACATCCGCACGTGGAACGACACCACGCTGACGTACGTTCAGCGCAACAAGCCGGCCAGCTGCACGGGCGACTCGGCGTTCAGCGCCGTGAGCGGCCCGAACACGCCGGTGCCGGTTCCGGTGTTCGGCACGGGCGCCGGCTACGACGTGACCGACCACTACGATTCGCTGCAGTTCGCCGAGGCCGCGGTGAACCTGAGCTGCTACCTGCCGGGCTTCAATCCGGCGGCGTTCTGCGGCCAGACCTCGACCGTGATGGTGAAGACCCGCTCGTCGGGCTCCTCGCCGTTCGACGGCGCGCAGCTGAAGGACTTCGTGATCGCGCCGTTCTCGTTCGTGCAGCCGCCGCCGGTCGCCATCAACGGGCCGACGACGATCTGCGCCGGCTCGGCCGCCCAGTTCTGCGAGACGGCTTCGCCGTCCTCGAGCCACCAGTGGACGATCACCTCGGCACCGCCGGGCATCGCCTCGCGCGTGGGGGCTGACGTCGATTCGAGCTGCGCCACGATCCAGTTCAACGCGGCGGGCACCTGCACCCTCAAGGTGGCGGTGACCGACCCGAGCGGCTGCGTGAGCAAGACGCAGACCGTCATCACCGTGAACGCCGCCGCCACCGCCGCGGCCGGCGCGGATTCGTCCGCGTGCTCGGCCAACGGCGTGTACACGTTCGTGGCGCACGGCAGCGGCTCGGGCGGCACGCCGAGCTGGTCCGTGATCTCCGGCACGGCGAGCATCGTATCGGGCGGCAGCACGTTCACGCCGGTCGTCCAGGTGACGGGCAACGCGACGCTGCGTCTGACCGTACCGGGCACGCCTCCGTGTCCGAACGCCACCGACGACGTCGCGTTCCACGTCGACACCGCGCCGACCGCCGCGGCAGGACCTGATTCCAGCGCCTGCGCGGGGAATGGCATCTTCACGTTCGTTGGCCACGGCAGCGGCTCCAACGGCACGCCGAGCTGGTCGGTGGTGTCCGGAACCGCCTCGATCCTGTCCGGCGGCTCGACGTTCACCCCGCAGATCCAGGTGACCGGTGACGCCGTGCTGCGGCTCACCGTGACCGGCGCGGCCACGTGCTCGCCGGCAACCGATGACGTGGCCCTGCACGTCGACACCGGCCCCACCGCAGTGGCGGGACCCGATTCCAGCGCGTGCTCGGCGAACGGCATCTTCACGTTCGTCGGCCACGGCAGCGGGTCGGGTGGCACGCCCAGCTGGTCGGTGCTGTCCGGCACCGCCACGATTCTGTCGGGCGGCAACACGTTCACGCCGGTGATCCAGGTGACCGGCAACGCCACGCTGCGGCTCACCGTGACCGGCGCTGCCACGTGCGCGCCCGCCACCGATGACGTGGCGCTGCACGTGGACACCGCACCCACCGCGCTGGCAGGACCTGATTCCAGCGCCTGCTCCGTGAACGGCATCTTCTCGTTCGTCGCGCACGGCAGCGGCAGCAACGGCACGCCCAGCTGGTCGGTGGTGTCCGGCACCGCCAGCATCATCTCCGGCGGCAGCACGTTCACGCCGTTCGTGCAGGTGACCGGTGACGCCGTGCTGCGGCTCACCGTGACCGGCGCGGCCACGTGCACGCCGGCGACCGATGACGTGGCGTTCCACGTGGACACCGCCCCGACCGCCAACGCGGGTCCGGATTCGACCGTGTGCTCGGCGAGCGGCGTCTACACGTTCCACCTCGTCGGCACCGGCACCCACGGCACCCCGCTGTGGACGGTGATTTCCGGCACCGCGTCGATCCTGTCCGGTGCCAACACGCTCACGCCGGTGGTTCAGGTGACGGGTGGCCCAGCCACGCTGCGGCTGACCGTGACCGGCGCGGCCACCTGCACGCCCGCGACGGACGACGTCGTGCTGCAGGTGAACACCAACCCGACCGCCAGTGCCGGTCCGGACTCGGCCGCGTGCTCGCCGAACGGCATCTTCACGTTCGTCGGCCACGGCAGCGGCTCGGGCGGCACGCCGAGCTGGTCCGTGATCTCCGGCACCGCCTCGATCCTCTCGGGCGGCTCGACGTTCACGCCACGCATTCAGGTCACGGGCGACGCGACGCTGCGTCTCACGGTGACCAGCGCCACCGGCTGCCCGCCGGTGTC
>DASSIN010000128.1:0-3625 GCA_035691845.1 Candidatus Eiseniibacteriota bacterium
TGGCGTGAGGGCGAAGGTCGCGCGCACGGCGCCGTCCTCGGCCCCGCGGCGCCACGACACGCCGTCCGCCAAGCCGCGGCTCGACAAGCTCGGCGTCAAGCCCGGCGCGCGGGTGGCATTGCTCGGCCTCGACGACCGCGAATTCGCGCGCGAGCTGGCGACGCGCGACGTCGTGACGAGCCCGCGCGTGACGCGCGATGCGGCGATCGTGTTCCTGTGGGTCGAGGCGCGTAAGGATCTCGCCCGCCTGGCCGCGATCGAGCGCGCCATGGCGCGCGATGCGGCGCTGTGGGTGCTGCGCAGGAAGGGCGTGCCCACGCTCACCGAGAATCACGTGCGCGACGCCGCGCTCGCCACCGGGCTCGTGGACGTCAAGGTCGCGTCGTTCTCGGACACGGTCAGCGCCGTCAAACTGGTGATCCCGCTGGCGCGGCGCTGATCACAGTCGCGCCAGCGTCTCGGGATCGGGCGTTCCCGCGAACAACGCGTGCAGCGCCTCGTCGAACACGTCGGCTGCGGCGACCGCGGCGAACAGCGTCATGCACGAGCGGAACTTGAGATCGTCGGGATGGCCGAAGATGTCGCGTGCGGTGCGATCCCGGCATGCGAGCACGAGCCGCGTGCACTGGCGCAGCCGCGCGCCGAGCACCGGATGCGCCAGATAGGCGATCGCCTCGTCGCGCGAGCCGATCGCGTAGCGTCGCGACATCGCGCTCGACCCCAGCCCCGCGATCTGCGGGAACACGAACCACATCCAGTGGCTGCGCTTGCGGCACCCGCGCAACTCGCGCAGGACCTCGTCGTACACGGGGTCCTGCGCATGCACGAAGCGCTCGAGGTCGAAGCGAGCGTGCGCGGCATTCACCGACTCATCTCCCGCCGCGGCGCTCCTACACCGCGGTGGTGATCGCGGTTTCCACGTCCAGGCCGAGCCCGCGGTGCAGCAGGCGCACGGTGCGGGCGGCGTCGTCCTCGGCCACCACGAACGACAGGTTCACGCGCGAGGCGCCCTGCGAGATCATCTCGATCGTCACGCCCACGCCGCCGAGCAGCGTGAACACGTGGCCGGCGAGCCCGATCCGCTGCGGGGCGCCCTCGCCCACCACCGCCACCACCGCGAGCCCGCGCCGCACCTCGACCGTGCCGATGCCCTCCAGCTCGGCCAGCGCGGCGTCCAGGTGGGTGGCCTCGTCAACGGTGACCGAGATCGACACCTCGGACGTGGTCACGAGGTCCACCACCACGTGATGCCGGCCGAACACCTCGAACACGCGCGCCAGGAAGCCGTGCGCCATCAGCATGCGCGTGGACACGATCGTCACCGCCGTCACGCCGCGCTTGCACGCGATCGACTTCACGTGCCATCCCTGCGGCGGATCCTCCACCTCGGCGGTGATCAGCGAGCCGGGCTGCGCCGGCGCGGTGGTGTTGAGGATGCGCACCGGAATCTGCCGCTCGATCGCCGGCAGCAGCGTCTTCGGGTGCAGCACCTTGGCGCCGAAGTACGCCAGCTCGCTGGCCTCGGCGAACGACAGCCGCGGCACCGGGCGCGCCTCGGGGACGATGCGCGGATCGGCCGACAGCATGCCGCTGGTGTCGGTCCAGATCTGGATCTCGGCGGCGCCGAGCGCCGCGCCCAGGATGGCGGCGCTGAAATCCGACCCGCCGCGCCCGAGCGTGGTGGTGCGGCCGTCGCGCGTGCGGCCGATGAACCCGGTGACCACCGGCACCGCCTCGCGCGCGGCGAGCCCGCGCGCCAGCGCCGCGTACGCTTCGGGCAGCGGGTGCGCGGCGCCGAACCGGTCGTCGGTCACGAGCCCCGCCTCGCCCGCGTCCATCGCGCGCGCCGGGACGCCCAGCCGCTGCAGCCCGGCGGCGAAGATCGCGGCCGCCATGCGCTCGCCGAACGCCAGCAGCTCGTCGCGCTGCGCGGGATTGAGCTGGCGGCGATCGGCAACCGCCCACTGGGCGCGCTCGCCGAACGCGCGCAGCTGGTCCTCCAGCGGCGGCGCGGCGAGCCCGGTCTCGCGCAGGAACTCGCGGTGGCGGGCGAGCATCACCTCGAGCGGCCCGCGCGCGGGACGCGCGGCCAGCTCGGCCAGCAGGTTGGTGACGCCGGCGAGCGCGCTCACCACCACCACCGGATCCTGCGCGCGCCGCTCGGCCACGAGCCGCGTCGCCACCTCGAAGTGCTCGGGCACGCCCACCGAGGTGCCGCCGAACTTCATCACGATCATGCCCCGACTGTACACGAACGCGTGGCCCCGGCGCGGCGAAACGCGGCGGCGCCCCGATGCGGCCGGTGCTCGCGTGCGCACCGGCCGCTGTGCTTTGATCGCGCGATGAGGCGGCGCGCGTTCCTGCAGCGGACGGCCGCGGCGGCGGCGGGGCTCGCGCTCGCCCGCGCCCGCGCGCTCGCGGCCGTGACGCGCGCCGATTCGTTGGCGCGCGCGGCCGCGCCCGACACCGTTACGCAGCCGCGCCCGCTGTCGCCCGCCGTGACGCTGATCGCGGGCGGCGACGTCACGCTCGGCGCCAACCTGCAGGATCACTGGGACCAGCAGCTGGCGCTGGGCCGCACGCCGGGAGCGATCGCGGCGCTGTATTCGGCCGGCGTGCGGCCGCTGCTCGATCAGGCCGACGTCGCGATCGTCAATCTCGAGGGCCCGCTCACCGCGCGCGGCGTCCGGCTGCCCAAGAACTTCAACTTCCGCGCGCGCGCCGAGCTGGTCCAGATCCTGAGCGCGGCCTCGATCGATGCGGTGACGCTGGCCAACAACCACATGATGGACTGGGGCCGCGACGGGCTCGAGGACACGCTCGAAGCGCTCGACCGCGCCGGCATCGCCGCGTTCGGCGCCGGGCTCGATCTCGATCAGGCGCGCGCGCCCGTCACGCTGGTGCGGCAGGGCGTGCGCGTGGGGTTCGCGGGCTGGTACTTCCAGGCGCCGCCCGACATGCTGGAGCCGGCCGAGGTGTACGCCACCGCCGACCGCCCCGGCGTCGCCGGCTGCTACCAGGACCTGGGCTGCATGCGGCGCATGCTGGAGGACGATCTGCGCCGGCTCGTTCCCACCGTGGACGTCGCGATCGCGTTCTTCCACTGGGGCCACGAGGGCTCGACCGAGGTGCGCGACTACCAGATCACGCTCGCGCATCAGGCGATCGATCTCGGCTGCCGCGCCGTGCTGGGCGCGCACCCGCACCGGCTGCAGGCGGTCGAGCTGTATCGCGGCGCGCCGATCTTCTATTCGCTCGGCAACTTCATCTTCGGCGGCAACAAGGATCCGAAGGACAAGCTGTCGGCGCTGGCGCGGCTGTGGCTCGCGCGGGACGGCAGCGTGGAGGCGGACCTGGTGCCGATCCAGACCACGCGCTGGCCCGAGGCGCCGTTCCAGCCGTTCCCGCTCGAAGGCGAGGCGCTGTCGCAGGCGCTGGGCACGATCGCCGGTCTGTCGCGCGGCTTGGCCACGATCCCGCAGCTGGCCGCGATCCCGTTGCCGCCGTTGCCGGCCGCGGCCCCGGCCGACTCCGCGCGCTGACGCGGGCGCCACCCGGGCGCCCGAGCCCGCTGGCCATGGGATGGCCGGCGGCGCCCGGCGTGCGCGCGACTCCGCGCGCGCAC
>DASSIN010000129.1:0-3999 GCA_035691845.1 Candidatus Eiseniibacteriota bacterium
GGCGGCGGGCGCGGGCGCGGCGGCGGCCGCGGCGGGCGCGCGCTCCGGCATGTGCAGCAGATCGGTGCGCCCGCGCAGCAGGCGCAGGTCGTCGATCAGCCGGGTGCGGTCGGTCACGCGCCCGTCCGGGTCCAGCGCGCCCGACTCGCGGTTCAGCGCGTCCACCAGCACCGCCAGCTTCACCATGTTGAGCGCGGTCCAGTTGCGGAACCGCTGCCGCATCAGCGCGCGGTCGTTCTGCACCGTCAGCTCGGCCTTGGTGGTGATGCCGCCGCGCGGGCAGTCGAGGTGGCAGTTGCCGCACTGGTTGCAGCCGAACGCCACCGCCTTGCCGATCGAGGCCTCGTGGATGCCGTCGGCGCCCGCGATCAGCACCTTCAGCATGTCGAGCTCGCCGCGCAGCCCGCCCGATGCGAACAGCCGCGTGCCGCCGCCGGCGCCGAACGGCGCGCCGTTCGAGTCGCGGATCGACTCGAGCTGCCCCTCGCCCTCCAGGTCCACCTTCTCGTTCACCAGCGCGTGGTGGGTGTGGAGGATGGTGCGGAAGATGTCGGGCCAGCCGACGTGCGACGAGTCGGCGTGGTAGTTGCCCGAGCCGCCGAGCCCCGCGTCCACCAGCAGGTAGTCCACCACGAAGTTCGACCACATGCCGGCCGCGACGTAGCGCGTGTAGTTGGAGCCGGTGATCTTGATGCCGCAGTGGTTGTGGTACAGCAGCCACAGCCACACCTCGGCCGGCATGTCCTCGATCGAGTAGATGTCGTGCTTGGGATCGGGCGACAGCGCGTCGGTGCCGGCCGGGATGTTGCGCGCGCGGCTCACCGTCGCCGTCACCTTGGCGCCCGCCAGCCGTCCGCCCTTACCGGGCTTGGCGCCCTGGTTGATCTTGATCTCGACGTCGCGCACGCGCCGCAGGTCGGAGGCGTGGATGCCGAAGTGGCCGCTGGCCGCCTGCAGGCTCTCCCACGCCATGTCCTCGTCGCGCTGGAGCCGGATCGGGCCGCCCTCGCCGGACGAGGTCATCGCCAGGCCGGCGTTGCCCTCGACGCGCGCGGTCAGGAACTCCTCCGAGGCCGCGCCCAGCGAGATCGAGGCGTGCGACACCGGCGCCTGCCAGATCGGCGCGCGGAACCCGAACCCCGCCAGCACGTGCCCGCCGCGCGGGTTCGCGCGCAGCGTGATGGCGCCGTTCGCGGACGCGCGCACCACGCTCGCGCCGTGGCCGCCGTGGTCGCCCGCCACGAGCGCGGTCGCGAGTTGGACGCCGTCGGAGCGCGCCAGCAGCCACAGCGGCACGCCGTCCGCGAGCGCACGCTCCAGCGCGTGCCCGGCCGGAACTCCGACCTCGAATCCGCCGCGCGCGTCGGCGGTGAACGTCAGCACCGGCTCGGAGTGCGGGGCGGCCAGGTGCAGCGTGCACTCGGCGCGCGCCGCCACCGCGCCCGGGCGGTGGAAGCCGCGCGGCACCGCCAGCGAGATGTAGTCGAGCCGCGCGGGGTCCTGCTCCAGCCGCTGGAGCGACCACGCCAGCGAGGCGCGCGACAGCTTGAGCCCGACCCGATCGAGCGACATCGGCCCCATGTCGCTCGCCAGCACGAAGTCGTCGAGCGCCGGCAGCGCACCCGAGGCCATGCGGTAGATCACCTCGAGGAAATCGGCGGACAGGTTGCGGTTCGAGTTCTCCAGGTGCCAGTTGGCGTTCTCGTGCGCCAGGATCTTCGCCGCCGCCACCAGCGGCCGGTCGGGCACCACCTCGCGCAGCAGCGACGTCACGCGATAGCGCTCGCGCACGTCGCCCGGCACCGGCTCGCGCGCCACGCGCTGCTGGTTCAGCCCCGCGTTCAGGCAGCCGAACTCGGGGGTGGCGAGCGCGTCCACCTCGCGGATCCAGTCCTCGGTCATGGTGATCGCCATGGTGTTGCCCGAGGTCTTCTGGATGTCGTCGATCCCCATGCACGACAGGAAGTCGAGGATCGAGTGCTGCCAGCAGGTGAGCGTGTTGAGCGCCATCTGCCGCAGCTCGGCCGGGTCGGCGTCGGCCAGCGCCGCCAGCACCGGGGCGGGATCGGCGCCGTGGCACACGTCGAACAGCCCGGGCGCGAGCGCCAGCGCCGCCGCGTGCGTCATCGCGCCGCCGTTGGCGCCCAGCAGCACGGCCTCGTACACGGTGGCGGCCGAGGCCTGCGTGTCGGTGTCGCCGCCCGCGCTCACCAGCTGCACGCGCGCGCGCAGCAGCCGCGCCTTGAGGAACGCGTCCACGCGCGGAATCAGCCGGTAGCTCTTGAGCGGGCCGGAATGGACCTCGACCAGCGCCACGCCGTCCGTGCGCGCCGCCTGCTCCAGCAGCCCGAGGAACCCGGCGTCGTGCTCGCCCTCGCAGCGCAGCCACACCCCCAGCAGCAGCGCCGGGTTCTCGGCGCGCAACGCCTGCGCGTGCCGCGCCAGCTCGGCCGAGCCGACGAGCTCCGCCACGCGCACGCGCTCGAGCAGCGCGCGCAGCGGCGCGGCGTCGTCGCCGCCGCGCGTCAGCGCCTCGAGCGCGGGTGCGTCGAAGCGCGGCAGCACGTGCGTGATGAGCTCGCCCAGCGCCTCGCGCCGCGCCGCGGCGTGCGCCGCGTCCATCACCAGCAGCGTGCGGGTGTTGAGATCGGCGGCCGGATCGGACGAGGCGATCGCCTCGAGCCACGCGCGCTCCAGCGTGAGCCCGTCGCTCCACGGCAGCGGCCCGACCAGCATCGGCAGGTCGAGCCTCACCGACGACAGCGTCTCGATCCGCGTGCCCTCGGCGCTGCGGAACACCACCGCCGGCTGCTTGCGCACCAGCGTCCACGCGGTCGAGAACTCCTCGCGCAGGCCGTCGTTGGCGGGGTGCGTGATGGCGGCGTGCGAGAAGTACGAGCGCCAGAACCCGTGGTGCCACGCGGCGCCCACGGTGAGCGGCTCCTGCCGGTAGCGCTCCTTCCACAGCTTGTCGAGATCGAACGCGGTCAGCTCCAGCGCCGCGATGTCGCGCGACGGCGCCGACCAGCGCTTGAGGAACGCGCGCCCGCGCTGGCCGCGCGACATGCGCCAGAACGCCGCCTCGTCGAGACCCGCGCGCTGCAGCAGGAACGACAGTAGCGCGCGCGTCTCGTCGGGCCGCGCCAGCTTCGGGCTGGACGGATCCACGATCAGCGTGAGCAGGTCCTCCCACTGCCGCGCGCGCGCCGCCAGCGCCCCGGCCGCACGCTGCGCCCCGGCGCCGTTCCCGACCGCGGGTGCGGGTCGCACCGCGTCCGCGCGCCGGTCCAGTCCCAGGCTCATCCCTGCCCCCGCTCGAACCGTTCGACCGCGTCCAGCCACTCGGCCCCCGGCGCCTCCATCACGCGCAGCGTGCGCCCGCCGTTCACGTGATTCTGCGGACACACCTCCACGCACGTGCCGCATCCGATGCAGCGCGCCTGATCGGTGGTGATCGCGCGCGGGTCGGCGCCCTCGAACTCGTGGTTGGCGTGCGTTGGACACACCGGCACGCACGCGCCGCAGTGGATGCAGGTGGCGGCCGGCCCGGCGTCGTTCTCGGCGCGCAGCACGATGAACCGCGCCATGCCGGGCAGCGACGCCGGCGTGCGCTTGTGGTAGCCGCCGGGCCGCACGTGCAGGAACTCGCGCGTGTAGCGCTGCGAGCCGCGCACCGCGGCCACGATCGCCACGTGGCGCTCGACGTCGCGCGGGCGCTCGGCGTCGGCCACGCGCTGCAGCTGCTCGTACATCGGCAGGTGCGGGATGCCGGCCTGGCACACCTGCTCGCAGTTGCCGCACCGCATGCACAGGTCGAGCAGCACGCCGCCGCTTTGGCCCAGCGCCTCGCCCGCCATGGCGCGCTCGCCCAGGTGCGTGAGCATCTGCGGCAGCCGGATCTTCGCCTCGGCGAAGATCGGGCACACGCTGTTGCACTCGCCGCAGTTCACGCAGTTGAGCGCGCGCGCGGCCGCCGTGTGCGGCGCGCCGTGCCCGTTC